>JAGRMO010000101.1 GCA_020441205.1 Maritimibacter sp. | reverse complement strand
ATCTCGATGATCTGGCGCGAGATGCCGCGGGCGCAGCTCACCGCCCCTTCGGTGGACCGCGACACGTCGAGCAGGATCGACACGGCCAGGTCTCGCGCGAGCGGGCGCGATTGGCGCCAGACCCGCCCGTCGCTCTCGCCGGTCGCGGCGAAATCCGCCATCGCGCGCACCGCGCGTTCGGTGTCGAGTTCGTCACCGTCGAGATGGCCCGGGGTCGAAACCAACGACGGTCGGAGCGCCTCGAACTGGCGGCGGACGGCACGGATGCGGGCTTCGGCGCGCGGATCGAACGCATGGGCGTGGTCGGTCGCGGCTTCCACGGGGGCCGCGATCACACGGGCATGGGCGGGCAGGTAAACCCCGCGGCGCACATCCCATTCCGGGTAGACATGCTTGGCCGAGAGCGCTTCGAGGTCGGCGTCTTCCGGCGCGAGGTCGAGATGCAACCTCAGCCGCGTCGCGGGCGCTTTGGCGAGCTGGCCGAGGCCGATCTCGTCCGCATCGTCGGCCGCCTTTTTGGCACCATCCTCGTCGTCATCCTCGACCCGACGGTTGAGGTTGACGAACTGGGCGACCGACAACATCGCCTCGAACTTGTGGAGGATGAAACTGTCCTTGCGCTCGGCCTGGTCGGTGCGATGACGGCGCGCCTTGCGGGCGGGGCCCTCGCCATCGCCCGTCCCCTCGGGGGGCTGGTCGGTCTCGCGGGTTTCGACCGCTTCCGCGTCGCCAAAAACCAACGATCGCAGCTCGGGCCAGAGCGGCACCGGGGCGAAGGGTCGGTAGCGGCGCGGCGCACTGGCGGCGGCGAGGTTACCACCCTCGATCAGCTCCGCGAACACCTCGGCGAGCGGCGGTAGTGGCGCGGGATCGCCAAGCGTTCGGCGCACCAGTGCCTCGATGGCCGCCTCGCCGTCTGGTAGGGCCGGCCGCGCCCGCATCTCGAGATGCGCAGCGGCAAGATCGCGCCAAAGACCGGCAAGGCCCGGGGCGTCGGCCACCGTGGCCGAGATCATCGCGCGTGTCGCGCGCAGCGAGGCGAGGTCGCGCTGGAGCGGGTCCTCGTTCTTGTCGTGGGGCTGCGCGTGGGCGGCAAGGGCGGCGAGCCAGAGATAGAGCGCGGCATTGGCCTCGCGCGCGGGGAAGACGGCGAGGCGTGCGGGCAGACGCAGCACGGCACCATCGAAACTCGCCCGCGGCACCGATTCCGCTTCGGCGCCGAGACGCCGAAGGAAGCCCAAACGGTGGCCGGAGCTTTCGTCGGCAACCGGGCGGATCTCGGTCTCGCCCGCACCGCCGAGCCCGCGGAACAACACGGCGAGACGGCCCGAGACCTCGTCGAGCGCGACGGCATGATCATCATGGGCCTCGGGCGCTCCGATCGTGGTGACCCATTTGTGCCAGGCCTTGCCGACGACCTCTTCCGGCTCGAAGATGTCGCGCGGGTCCATCCCCTACCCCCAGATCGCGGCCATGAGATCGAGCAGCCCTGCGCGGGTGTCCGGCTCATCGGTCAACGGCTCTATCATCGCCACCCGCACCGCGCGCTCCACGCCCATTCCGCCGGCGATCAGCGTGGCGGCATAGACGACGAGGCGGGTGGACACACCCTCTTCGATGTCCTGCCCCTTCATGTCGCGCAGCTTGCCGGCAAGTCGCACGAGCGGGCGCACCCGGCCCGCGTCGAGCCCGCTTTCCTGCACGACCACTGCAACCTCGTGGTCAAGCGCCGGAAAGTCGAAATCGAGCGCGAGGAAGCGCTGGCGGGTGGAGGGTTTCAGCGTCTTGAGAATGTTCTGGTAGCCCGGGTTATAGCTTGCCACCAGCATGAACTCGGGAGCAGCGGCAAGCTCCTCGCCGGTCCGGTCGATCGGCAGGATGCGCCGGTCGTCGGTGAGCGGGTGCAGCACCACGGCCACGTCCTTCCTCGCCTCGACCACCTCGTCGAGATAGCAGATCGCGCCTTCACGCACCGCACGGGTCAGCGGTCCGTCAACCCAGATCGTCTCGCCGCCCTTGAGCAGGTAGCGCCCGACCAGGTCGGCGGCGGAGAGATCGTCATGGCAGGCGACGGTGTAGAGCCGCCGGCCGAGCCGCGCCGCCATATGGGCGACGAAGCGGGTCTTGCCGACGCCGGTGGGGCCTTTGAGGAGCACCGGCAGGTCATGAGCGGCGGCGGCCTCGAACACCGCCACCTCGTCGCCTTGGGGAAGGTAGAAGGGGGCGGTGACCGCCGCCCCCTTCCCGTCGCGCGTGCCGTCCATGACGGACCTCATTCGGCCGGCTGCCGCGACGACCCCGCCGCGATGATTTCGCGGCGCGGTGCCAGGATCGCGTAGAGGAACAGGAGCACACCCAAGACCACCGCCACGCCAGAGCCGAAGCGCATGACGTAGAAAATCCAGAGCTGGTCCTGCACGTCCATGAAGTATTCGCCGTTCACCCGCTGGAGGTGGGTCTGAACCGTGCCCGCGAAGGTGAGCGTGAAGGTCATGAACACCATGCCCCCCGACATCAGCCAGAACGAGGCCATGTTGAGCACCTGGTTGTAGGGGTCGCGCCCCTTCAGCACCGGCATCGCGTAGCTGATGATCGCGAGGTTGAGCGACACATAGGCGCCGAAGAAGGCNNAAGGCGAGGTGGCCGTGGGCTGCGGTGATCTGGGTGCCGTGGGTGTAGTAGTTGATCCCGTGCAGGGTGTGCAGGAAACCCCAGACCCCGGCGCCGAAGAAGGCGAGCGTCGCCGTGCCCAAAGCCCACAGGAGAGCGGCCTTGTTCGGGTGGTCGCGCCGGCCCTTCCAGACCATCACGAAGGCAAAGGCCATCATGCCGAAGAACGGCACCACTTCGAGCGACGAGAACACCGAGCCGATCCACTGCCAGTAGCCCGGCGTGCCGATCCAGTAGTAATGGTGTCCGGTGCCGAGGATGCCCGAGAACAGCGCGGTCGCGACGATCACGTAGAGCCATTTCTCGACCACCTCGCGGTCGACCCCGGTGAGCTTCAGCATCAGGAAGCCGAGGATCGCGGCCATCACCA
>JAGRMO010000100.1:7519-7701 GCA_020441205.1 Maritimibacter sp. | reverse complement strand
GAAGAGCGCCTGCCGCGAGACCTCGCCCGGGCAAGATTCGTGTTAGCGATAACGCAAGCGGAATCAAACCCTTGACGCTATGTCCGAGTTCGCCCGCCCGCACCTGGCGCACGAGACCCGGCGGCGGAGGTCCGCATCGGGCGCCCTCAGAGCCCGAGCACGTCCATCATGTCATAGCTGCC
>JAGRMO010000100.1:0-7512 GCA_020441205.1 Maritimibacter sp. | reverse complement strand
CCCCCACAGCGCCGCCTTCAGCGCGCCGCGGGCGAAGATCGCCCGGTCGGTCGCGACATGGCGCAGGATCACCCGCTCGCCGGCGCCGGCGAAGATCACGTCGTGCTCGCCGGCGATATCGCCGCCGCGGATCGACGAAAACCCAATATGCCCCGCCTCGCGCGCGCCGGTGATCCCGTCGCGGCCGCGGTCCGAGACTTGGTCGAGCCGCCGGTTGCGCCCCGCCGCCGCCGCCTCGCCCAGCATCAGTGCCGTGCCGGAGGGGGCGTCGACCTTGTGCTTGTGATGCGCCTCGACGATCTCGATGTCGAAGGCTTCGTCGAGCGCGCGGGCCACCTGTTCGGTGAGCTTGACGAGCAGGTTGACCCCGAGGCTCATGTTGCCCGCCCGGATCACCGTCGCGTGCCGCGCGGCGGCGTCGATCCGGGTGATGTCCTCGTCGGTGAGCCCGGTGGTGCCGATCACATGCACCGCGCGCGCCTGTGCCGAAATCGCCGCCAGCGCCACGGTGGCCGCGGGCGCGGTGAAGTCGATCACCGCCTGCGCCGTGGCCATCGCCTCGAGCGGGTCGTCGCTGACCGTCACGCCCAGCGCGGCCCCGCCCATCGCCTCGCCGATGTCGCGCCCGATCCAGGCGTGCCCGGGGCGTTCGAGCACGCCCGAAAGCCGCGCTGCCGGGCTTTCGCTCACCAGCTTCACCAGCGTCTGGCCCATCCGGCCCGATGCGCCGTTGATCACGATACCCGGTGTTCCGCTCATCTCGCTCTCCCGTTTCGGCCGGTCTACGCCCTGTTGCCACGGGGCACAATCGGGCATAGATGCGGGCCCATGTCAAAGCACCGCTCCCACACCCGAGAAGGCCCCTCGCAGCGCCAGCTGCGTGTCGGCGAACTGATCCGCCGGACAATCGCCGATGTGCTGATGCAGGGCGGCATCCACGATCCCGATCTCGGCCGCATGTCGATCACCGTGGGCGAGGTGCGGGTGAGCCCCGATCTCCACATCGCCACGGTCTACGTGATGCCGCTGGGTGGCGGCCAGCGCGAGGAGGCGATCGCCGCGCTCGCCCGCAACAAGGGCGAGCTTCGCCACATCGTCGGCAAGGCGACCGCGCTGAAGCATACCCCCGATCTGCGGTTCATGATCGACGACACCTACGACCGGATGGACGAGACCCGCCGACTGTTCGCCGACGAAAGGGTTCGGGCCGACATTGCCCGGGCCGATCCGCCGACCGAAGACGACACCGGCGAGGACGGCTGATGGCGCGCCGAAAGAAGGGGCGCGACGTCCACGGCTGGTTGGTGGTCGACAAGCCCGCGGGCATCAGCTCGAACGCGGTGGTGGGCAAGGTCCGCTGGGCCTTCGATGCCAACAAGGCGGGCCATGCCGGCACGCTCGATCCGGAAGCCACCGGCGTGCTCGCCGTGGCGCTGGGCGAGGCGACCAAGACGGTGCCCTACATCACCGATGCGCTGAAGGCCTACCGCTTCACCGTGCGGCTGGGCGAGGCGACCAACACCGACGACGCCGAGGGCGAGGTGATCGCGCGCTCCGACACGCGGCCCACCGATGCCGAGATCGCCGAAGCGCTCAAGGCCTTCGAGGGCGAGATCATGCAGGTGCCGCCGAAATTCTCCGCCGTGAAGATCGACGGCGAACGCGCTTACAAGCTCGCCCGCGACGGCGAGGAGTTCGAGGTCGCGCCCCGCCCGCTCTGGGTCGACGAGATTGCCCTGGTCGCCCGCCCCGACGCCGACCATGCGGTGATCGAGATGATCTGCGGCAAGGGCGGCTACGTGCGCGCCGTGGCCCGCGATCTGGGCGCGGCGCTGGGCTGTCACGCCCATGTCGCCGAGCTGCGCCGGGTCTGGTCGGGTCCGTTCGAGGCCGAGGAAGGGCTGAGCCTCGAGACCATCGAAAAACTGGCGAGAACCCCTGAACTAGACACTTTTCTGCGCCCGCTTGAAGACGGGCTCGACGATCTGCCCGAGCTGAAGGCCACGCCCGAGGGCGCGGTGCGGCTCAGGCACGGCAACCCTGGCATGGTGCTGGCCGCCGGCGATGTCGACTATGGCGACGAGGCCTGGGCCAGTCTCGACGGCGAAGCGGTCGCGGTGGGCATCTACCGCGCGGGCGAGCTGCACCCGTCGCGGGTATTCAACCGGTAGCGCCCCGTCCGCTCAGGCACCGAGATCGCCGAAGCCGAAATCGCGCAGGAACCGGCGGGCGTAGAGCGGATGCGCCCGGCGAAAGAGCCGCATCGCATAGGCATCGGCCGCGCGTTCGTGGTCTTCGAACTTGATGCCCTTGCCAGGGCGCTCGATCTGGTGCCCCACCGCACGATAGAGCATGTATTCGGGCTGGTATTGCGCCGCCCGCCGCTCGCCCGACGACAGCCCGGCGCCCGACCAGGTGAGCACCACGCCCGAAAACAGCGCGTTGTAGCGGCTGAAATCGTCCTGACCCTGCGACGGTGCGATATCGATCCACGCGGCCCGGGTGATGTCGTCGCCGACACGGCGCGCCCATTTGCGCAGCATCTTCAGAACCGGCGCGGGATCGCCCAGCTCCTCGGCCACATGCACGGGCACGGTCCGGTGCAACAGATCGGCCGGCCGGTTCGACAGCCGCTGCGCAAACAGCGCGACGACGCGCCGGTTTTGCGGATGCAGCTCGCGCTGCAACAGCCGCTCGACCTCGGCCTGGAACGCCTCGTGGTCAAACTCGTCGAGCAGCGCGAGCAGAACGCCGAGCACCTTGTCGCCGCGCCCGCGCGGTGCCTCGGTCCAGTCCGGCGTGTGCAGTTCGGCGCGCATCAGCGGCACCCAGTCGGGCCCCAGCGCGCGCAATTCGCGCGCCGCGCCCCAGACCGCCGAGACGCGCGCCGTCCTGAGCCCCCTCAGGAGGCGGTCGACAGGAAGGCTCGACGTCTCCTCGTAGCGCATGGGGCTCCTCGCGATTCCGAGGAAAATCAGTAAGGCGTCAGTCGAAAATCTGCAACACCGGCGCCCTTTCGCCGGGCGCCACGCCGATCTCGTAGGCCGCGAGGACGCGCGCTTCGGCGGCCTCGGCGGCGGCCTCGCTGTCGGCATGGATCACGCAGAGCGGATCGCCGGCGCCGAGCGCGGCGCCGAGCCCGACAAGGCCGGTCAATCCGACCGCCGGATTGACCACGTCGTCGGCGCGCCGCCGCCCGCCGCCAAGCTCGACCACGGCGAGGCCGACGGCGCGGGTGTCGATCCGCGCCACCTGCCCGTCACGCGGTGCGGCCACGGCCCGGGTGAGCTTTGCAGGCGCGAGATAGGTCGCGGGCGTTTCGACGAAATCGGCCGGTCCGCCCAGGGCCGCGACCATCCGGGCGAACACCTCCGCCGCCGCGCCATTTGCCAGCACCTCGCCCGCCCGCGCCACGCCGGCCTCGCGCGTTGGCGCCAGACCGCCCACCAGCAGCATCTCGCCCGCGAGCGCCAGCGTCACCTCTTCGAGCCGCGCATCGCGCGCCGCCCCGGTGAGAAAGTCGACCGCGTTCCGCACTTCGAGCGCATTGCCCGCGGCCGTTGCCAGGGGCTCGTTCATGTCAGTGAGCAGGGCGTGGCAGCCGAGCCCCGCCGCCCGCGCGACGCCGGTGATCGACTTGGCCAGCGCTACCGCGTCCTCCTCGGTCGCCATGAACGCGCCGTTACCGGATTTCACGTCCATCACCAGCCCTTCGAGCCCGGCGGCGAGCTTCTTCNNTTCTTCGACAGGATCGAGGCGGTAATGAGCGGGATCGATTCCACCGTCGCCGTCACGTCGCGGATCCCGTAGAACCGCTTGTCGGCCGGCGCGAGATTGGCGGTCTGGCCGATGATCGCGCAGCCCACCTCGGCCACCACCTTGCGGAAGGTCTCGTTGTCGGGCGTGCTCACATAGCCCGGGATACTGTCCATCTTGTCGAGCGTGCCGCCGGTGTGCCCGAGCCCGCGGCCCGAGATCATCGGCACGTAACCGCCCGCCGCCGCAACGATCGGGGCCAGCATCAGAGACACATTGTCGCCGACCCCCCCGGTCGAATGCTTGTCGACCACCGGCCCCGGCAAGTCCCAGCGAAACACGTCGCCGGAATCGCGCATCGCCAGCGTCAGCGCCGCCGCCTCGGCATATTCCATCCCGTTGAAGAACACCGCCATCGCGAAGGCGGCCACCTGGCCCTCGGTTGCCTCGCCCGTGGTTATGCCCCGGACGATCTCGGCGATCTCGGCTTCGTTCAGCACCTGGCGGTCGCGTTTCTTGCGGATGATTTCCTGGATCAGCATGAGCAGGCTCCTTCGGGCAGTATCTTGACCTGTTGGACAAATTTCGCAAGGGGGCAGCGCTTGCGAAATCGCCGCCGGCGGGCCACAACGGCCCGCATGATCACCCGTACCCACACCAAGGACGATGCCCCTTCGGTCGCCGTCTATTCCGATTGCGAACGCTACCGCTACGAGCTCACCCGCACCTGGAACCCGGACGGGCGCAAGGCTCTGTTCGTGATGCTCAACCCCTCGACCGCCACCGAGGTGCAGAACGATCCCACCGTCGAACGCTGCGAACGGCGCGCCCGCGCCCTCGGCTTCGGCGCCTTCCGGGTGACCAACATCTTTGCCTGGCGCGATACCGATCCGAAGAAGATGCGCGCCGCCGCCGATCCGGTGGGGCCCGCCAACGACGCCGCGATCCGCGACGGCGCGCTCTGGGCCACCCAGGTGATCTGCGCCTGGGGCACACATGGCGAACACCTCGGGCGCGGCGCCGCGGTCGAGGCGCTCCTGCGCGCGACCGGCCTGCCGCTCTTCCACCTCGGCCTCACCAAGGCCGGCCACCCGAAGCATCCGCTCTACATCGGCTACGATCGCCAGCCCGAACCCTGGGCCTGACGGGGTTCTCTCCGCCCCCCGCCCGCGCTAGGCTCGCAGGAAGCCGAGGAGAGGGTCGATGGACGAGGAACAGTTTACCGCGATCGGGGTCGAGCTGGAGGCCCTGCGCGCCGAGGTCAGGCGGCTCAACCAGCAACGCTATTTCCGCTACGAAAGCTCCCTGGTCTGGAGCGCCGGGTTCAGCCTGCTGCGCGGCCTGTTCTTCGGTCTCGGTTCGGCGCTGGGCGCGACCATCCTGCTCGCCTTCGTCGTCCGCATGCTGGGCTCGATCGATTTCATCCCGATCCTCGGCGATTGGGCCCAGCAGATCATCCTCGAGATCCAGCACGACACCCCGCCGAAATAGCCGGCCGAGTCACGCCGTGCGCAGCATCGGGATCCGCGGCTTGAGCGGGGCGGCGCGCTTCAGCACCCAGTCCCAGCCGTATTTGACGGCGACGCCGAACCCCAGCGCCGCGCCCAGTTGCAACGGCACCCAGCCGAGGCCAATGCCCGCGAGCCGCGTCACCACCGCGTAGTTCACGATGTAGATGAACAGGGTCGACGAGGCGACGATGGTCAGGGGCGTGCGCAGGATGCGCGGCACCCGGACCCGCTTGATCCAGATGAGCCCGAGCAGGCCGGCGACGAAATAGCCGTTCACCGTGTCGAACGGCCCCATCACCGCGAGGTTCTGGGTCGCGTGCAGCGCGTAGGCGGCGAGCACGAGGCCGGAAGCGATGAGCTGTTTCGCCCTTGTGTCGGCCGAGAAGATCACCACGCCCAGCATCAGGAGCGGCAAGGCGCGGAACGGCGCGGTGCTGCCGCTGCCGACGCCGCCGTCCCAGATGCCGGTGAGGATCTGCCCGTAGCCGAGCGCCGTGGCCGCGACCAACATTGCGAGGTCGAAGCCGAAGGCCCGCGCCGGCAGCGGGGCCTTCCCGCGCCGCGCGCGCAGCCCGTGAACGCCCGCGTAGAACAGCGCCATCATCGCAAGCCCAGCGGCGAGAAAGTCGAGAAACCAGAAGGTGTAATGCGGATTGGCCGGATTGGCGACCATCGTGCCGAGCAGGAAGTAATCCGGCAGCCAGTGCGCGCCATTCATCGTGTCGGTGAGCAGCATCCACAGCGCCGCCGGCACCCCGAACTTCAGGATCGTCCCCCACACCGCCCGCGTCTCGCCGGTCTCGAGGATCACCGGCCGCTGGAACTTGGCGAAGGCGAGGCCCGAGACGACGAACAGCGTCGAGGTGGCGATCGGCATCCAGAACTCGGCGTGGCTCATCACCACGAAGGCGATCGAGATCACCCGCAACAGCACGGTGAGATCGAGCCCGACCCAGGATTTCGGCCAGACCCCGGCTGTCGCCTCGCGCCTGCGCGCCAGAAGCTCGCGCAGCGGGATCTCCTCCCAGCGCTCCGGCAGCGCGCCGATCTTTTCTTCGAGCAGGATCGACACTTCGATGAACGAGAGCGAATCCACCCCGATCTGGCGCAGCGACCTGGTGATCGGCACGGTGTCGCGGTTGAGCGCGACGGCGATCGCCGCCGCCAGCGCCTGTTCCTCGGCACCCCGCGGGTGCTCGTCGGCGGCCAGCGCGGCCGCGCGCGCGTCGAGCCGGGGCAGCGCCGCCCGGTCGAGCTTGCCGTTCGCGGTGAGCGGCAGCATGTCGAGTGCGACGATGCCCGCGGGCACCATGTAATCGGGCAGCTCGCGGCGGCAGGCGGCGATCAGCCGCGCTTCGTCCGCGCCCGCGCCCTCGACATAGCCCACCAGACGGTTTTCGCCCCCGGGCCCGGCCTCAGCCACCACCGCGGCGCGGGCGATCCCCGGCTGACGTTCGAGCAGTTTCACGATCTCGGCCGGCTCCACCCGGAAGCCCCTGATCTTCACCTGCTGGTCGGCGCGGCCGAGAAAAGCGACATCGCCGGTGGCGTGGTAGAAGCCGAGATCCCGGGTCTCGAACCTCTGGCGTCCGCCCGCCCGCCCGAACGCCGTGAGCCCCGTCGCCGCGTCGAAATAGCCGAGCGCGAGGTCGTCGCCCTCGACCATGATCTCGCCGGGCTCGCCAAAGCCGCAGGCCCGCCCATCCGCCTCGATCCGCAGCACCCGGCCGTTGACCCCGGTTCCGATCGGGCAGCTCGTCCACGGCAGCGGCCCGTCCAGCCGCAGCATCGCCGCCGCCTGCGGCGTCTCGGTGGTGCCGTAGATGATATGGCCGCGGGCATTGGGCGCGAGCGCGAGGAAGGCCTCGGCATCGGCCGCCGCCAGCACGTCGCCGCCCCAGAACAGATGCCTGAGCGCCGGAAAGCCACGCCCCTGCGCGCCCATCCGGATCAGCTTCGACATCTGCGGCGTCATGTGCAGGATCGTGATTTCGCGCGCGCGCAGCCAATCGGCCAGCAGTCGCGCATCCTGCCGGAAGCCTTCGGGCGGCAGATGCAGCGTTCCGCCCGCCATCAGCGGCACGAACACGTCGCGCAGGAACGGATCGTGTCCGAGGCCGCCGATCAGCGCGGTCCTGGTCCCCGGTCCCGCGTCATGCGCCGCGATATGCTGGCGCAGGAAGGCGATGAGCCCGGCTCCCGAGGCCAGTACGCATTTCGGCTGGCCGGTCGTGCCGGAGGTGAA
>JAGRMO010000016.1:4497-6976 GCA_020441205.1 Maritimibacter sp. | reverse complement strand
ACTCGGCCACTTCCTCGCCCATGAGGAACACCCGGCCATCGGCCCGCATCTCTTCGGCCATCGCATCGCGCAGGGCTTCGCGCACCGTCATGTCGCGCATCTTGGTGCCCTCGGGCACCTCGATCTCGACCGGCTTCACCGCCACCGGCCCGGCGCTGGCGGGAACCGGCTCGGGGTGATGGCCCGCGCCCTGTTCATGGGTCAGGGCATGCGCCTCGGCGACGCCGGAGGCGGCCGCGTCGACGTCCTCGCCCTCTTCGACCAGCACCGCGATGGGTGTGTTTACCTTCACCCCCTCGGTGCCGGCGGCGACCAGGAGCTTGCCGACGATCCCTTCGTCGACCGCTTCGAATTCCATCGTCGCCTTGTCGGTCTCGATCTCGGCGATTACGTCGCCCGACGACACGCTGTCGCCTTCCTTGACCAGCCACTTCGCCAGGGTGCCCTCTTCCATCGTCGGGCTGAGCGCGGGCATGAGAATTTCGGTTGCCATGTCTGTCACTCTCCTCAGGCGTAAATGTCGGTCCAGAGCTGGTCGAGCGCAGGCTCGGGGCTCTCGCGGGCGAAGTCGGCGGCTTCGTTGACGATCTCCTTGATCTCCTTGTCGATCGACTTGAGATCGTCCTCGCTCGCATGTTTGCCCTGAAGCAGAAGTTCGCGGACGTGCTCGATGGCGTCCTGGGTCTCGCGCACCTTCTGCACCTCCTCGCGGGTGCGGTACTTGGCCGGGTCCGACATCGAGCCGCGGTAGCGGTAGGTCTTCATTTCGAGGATGTAGGGGCCCTTGCCGTCGCGGCAGTGCTTCACCGCCCGCTCGCCGGCCTCCTTGACCGCGAGCACATCCATCCCGTCGACCGCCTCGCCGGGAATGCCGAAGGCTTCGCCACGGGTGTAGAACTCGGGCGTCGACGAGGCCCGCTTCACCGCGGTGCCCATGGCATACTGGTTGTTCTCGATCACGTAGATCACCGGCAGCTGCCACAGCGAGGCCATGTTGAACGCCTCGTAGACCTGCCCCTGGTTGACCGCGCCGTCACCGAAATAGGTAAACGTCACGCGTCCGTTCTCGTTGTACTTGTCGGCGAAGGCGAGGCCGGTGCCGATCGGCACCTGGGCCGCGACGATGCCATGGCCGCCGTAGAAATGCTTCTCGACCGAGAACATGTGCATCGAGCCGCCCTTGCCCTTCGAATAGCCGCCCTCGCGGCCGGTGAGCTCGGCCATCACCCCCTTCGGGTCCATCCCGCAAGCCAGCATGTGGCCGTGATCGCGGTAGGAGGTGATCCGCTTGTCGCCCTCTTCGGCGGCGGCTTCGAGCCCGACGACCACCGCTTCCTGGCCGATGTAGAGATGGCAGAACCCGCCGATCAGCCCCATGCCATAGAGTTGGCCGGCCTTCTCCTCGAATCGCCGGATCAGCAGCATCTCGCGGTAATACTCGAGCAGCTCATCCTTGGAAGTGTTTGAAGTCTTTGGTTTTCTGGCGGCCGCCATCGGCACCCTCCCTCCGGCTGCTTGAATTGGTTTAACGTTAAACTATTGCATACAGGATTTCGTGCCTCGGGGCGAGAGGGCAGTTGCGCTGCGCTGCGGCGAGGCGGGCGCGCTCGTCGCCGGGGTCACGGCGACATCGCCACCCCATACGTCGCCGCATTGTTTCCATACGGCTGCGAATAGTTGGATTTTTAGGGGATTGTTTCCGCGTATCCGGGGGACCGGCTACTGCAGAACGATCTCGTCGCCGCGCACCAGCCCCAGAACCTCGCGGGCCTGCTGGTCGAGCAGGTCGAGGTCGAGGTAGCTGTCGGAGAGCCGCCGGGTCTTGTTCGCAAGACTGTCCATTTCGGCCGCGAGCGCATCGCGCTCCGCGGTCAGCGCGCGCACCTCGGCGTCGATCTGCACCCGGTTGAACAGGCCGAAATCGCCCTGCACGCTGGCGAAGGTGAAATACATGCCGGTGAGAATGAGGCCCATCAGGTAGACCACGCCTGCCAATCCGGCCCTGTTCCGCTGTCTCGTCAACTGTCGCCTCTTTCCCCTCTTTGCGGGGGTGGCGCGACTATGGCACAGGTGATTCGCCGTGTGAATCCCCAAAGTGCGGTCCCCGCCTTGCCTGACCCATTCCGGCAACAAAAAAAGGGCGGCCCGCGTGGAGCCGCCCCTGTCACGGTCCGGGCGCGGTCAGGTGATCGAGGCCCGGTAAATGCCGTCGATGGCCGCGCCGATGGCCGCGTTGAACTCGGCGTCGCTCATCCCCTTCGTGAGCCCCTCGGTCAGCGCCCGGCTGAACGAGGCGATCATGCCGCTGTTCTCGGCCAGCATCGCGTTGGCCGCGTCGCGCTCGTAGCCGCCCGACAGCGCCACCACGCGGACCACTTTCGGATGGGCGATGAGGCTGCCGTAATGGTTCGCCACCGTCGGCAGCGACAGCTTGAGCATCACCAGCTCGTCATCCCCCAGCGCGTCGAGATGCTTGGTG
>JAGRMO010000016.1:3178-4476 GCA_020441205.1 Maritimibacter sp. | reverse complement strand
GCCTTGTCGGCGATCGAGATCGTGACTTCCGGCTCGATGATCGGCACCAGACCCTTGGCGATGATCTGCTTGCCCACTTCGAATTGCTGGTCGACTACGGCCTTGATGCCGTCGCGGTTGGCCGCCGAGATCACCGAGCGCATCTTGGTGCCGAACACGCCCTTGGCCACGGCGCGGTCGAGCAGCGCGTCGAGCTCCGGCATCGCTTTCATCACCTGGCAGCCGTTCACCTCTTCCGCGAGCCCCTTGTCGACCTTGAGAAACGGCACCACGCCGCGCTCTTCCCACAGGAATTGCGCCGCCGGCTTGCCCTCGATCGACCGGTCCATCGTCATCTCGAACAGGATCGCGCCGATCACCTTCTCGCCGGTGAAATCGGGCGCGGTGGCGATCCGCGAGCGCATCTCGTGGATCAGGTCGAACATCTCCTCTTCCGACCCGTATTCGCTTTCGGCAACGCCGTAGAGCTTGAGCGCCTTGGGCGTCGACCCGCCCGACTGGTCAAGCGCGGCGATGAAGCCCTTGCCGTTCTTCATCTGCGCGAGTTGTTCCTGGTTCGGCATGTCCTGAACCCCTTTTTGTGAGAAACCTGAGCGCCTTGTAGGGCGGGCGCGAGACCCGTGCAACGTTGGTAGCGCTAAGACCGCGCGACAATGCGCGCTTGCCCGCTCCGGCGTCGCCCGGGCGCATACAAAAGGGGCGAACCGTCTGGTCCGCCCCCGTTTTCGCAACAATTCCCGGGCAACCCCGGTGGGCTCAGGCGTCGAGCGCCGCCACGCCCGGCAGCTCCTTGCCCTCCATCCATTCGAGGAAGGCCCCGCCGGCGGTCGAGATATAGGTGAAATTGCCCGCCTTGCCGGCCGCGTTGATCGCCGCCACCGTGTCGCCGCCGCCCGCGACCGACACCAGCGTGCCCGCGTCCGTGCGCGCGGCGATCTCGTCGAGCATCTCGAACGTGCCTGTGCCGAAGGGTTCGAGCTCGAACACCCCGAGCGGCCCGTTCATGATCAGGGTCTTCGCGCCGCCGATCACCGTCTTGATATAGGCGACCGAGGCGGGGCCGGCGTCGAAGATCATTGCATCCGACGGGCAGGCATCTGCCGCCACCGTTTCATGCCTGGCATGCGCGGCGAACTCCCAGGCCACCACCACATCCGTGGGCAGGATGATCTCGCAGCCCGCGGTCTTGGCGCTTTCGAGGATCTTGCGCGCGGTGTCGGCCAGGTCGTGCTCGCAAAGCGATTTGCCCACGTCGATGCCCTGGGCGGCGAGGAAGGTGTTGGCCATGCCGCCGCCGA
>JAGRMO010000016.1:0-3169 GCA_020441205.1 Maritimibacter sp. | reverse complement strand
CTTGGTCACGAGGTTGTTGAGCAGATCGAGCTTGGTCGAGACCTTGGCGCCGCCCACCACGGCCACCACCGGCCGCGCCGGATTGCCGAGCGCGGTCTCGAGCGCCGAGAGCTCTTCGGCCATCAGCCGCCCGGCGCAGGCCGGCAACAGCCGCGCGATCCCCTCGGTCGAGGCATGCGCCCGGTGCGCGGCCGAGAAGGCGTCGTTCACATAGACGTCGCCAAGGGCCGCCAGCGCCGCGGCGAAGCCCGGATCGTTGTCGGTCTCTTCCTTGTGGAAGCGGGTGTTTTCTAGCAGCAGCACCTCGCCGGCCTTCTGCGCCGCCACCGCGGCTTTCGCCGGCCCGCCGATGCAGTCGGAGGCGAATTTCACCGGCACGCCGAAGGCTTTCTCCAGCTCCGGCACCACCACCTTGAGGCTCATCTCCGGCACCACCTGCCCCTTGGGCCGGCCGAAATGCGCCATCAGCACGGGCTTGCCGCCCTTGGCGAGGATGTCTTTCACCGTCCCCGCGATCCGTTCGATCCGTGTCGCGTCGGTCACCCGGCCCTGGTCGTCCACCGGCACGTTGATATCCACGCGCGTGAGCACCGTCATTCCGGCAAGGTCCATATCGTCGAGCGTCTTCCAGGCCATTCAGCGTCTCCCGTATTGTCTGGGGCCGAGTCACACCGAGGAAACTACCCGGGTCAATGCGGCAAAGCGATGCTCTGGTTGAATTCTTTTTGCCCGCCCTGAAGAAAAATCTAATCCGCGCGCGGACCTGAGCCGCGCTGCGCCCGCACCGCCTTGCCCCGGACGGCGGCGATGCATAGGTTGCGCGCAACCGAAAACCCCCAGAAGGAGCCCGCAATGGCCGACTACAAGGATCCCGAAAACACCATTCTGATCGAGCTGAAGGACGGCACTGTCGCCATCGAGTTGCTCGCGGACGTAGCGCCGAAACACGCCCAGCGGATGAAGGATCTCGCCCGCGCCGGCCAGTACGACGGCGTGGTGTTCCACCGGGTGATCGAAGGCTTCATGGCCCAGACCGGCGACGTCCAGCACGGCCAGGCCGGCGGCGATCTGCGCCGCGCCGGCACCGGCGGCTCCGACATGCCCGACCTGCCGGCCGAGTTCTCCAAACTGCCGCATGACCGCGGCACCCTCGGCGCCGCCCGCTCGCAGAACCCGAATTCGGCCAATTCGCAGTTCTTCATCAATTTCACCGACAACCACTTCCTCAACGGTCAGTACACCGTCTACGGCCGCGTGGTCTCGGGCATGGAACATGTCGACAAGATCACCCGCGGCGAGCCGCCCGCGAACCCCGACCAGATGATCTCGGTGAAGGTCGCTGCCGATGTCTAGATCCTCGCTCGTCGCCTGGATCATCTTCCTCGCCGGCGTCGCCCTCGTCGCGGTCTATTACTTCGCCACCGTCCCCGGCTCGACGCCGAAAGTGGTGACCGACGTTCCCGGCGAGGCTGGCGGCACGAGGCTCGTGCTGACCATCGCCGGCGAGGCCAATGGCGAGGTAGTCATCGAGCTGTTCGACAGCCTCGCGCCCAAGGCCGCCGAGCGTCTGGTGACGCTGGCGGGCGAGGGCGCCTATGACGGCGTGGTGTTCCACCGGGTGATCGACGGTTTCATGGCCCAGACCGGTGACGTCGAGTTCGGCAAGGACGGCGGCGATCTGCGTCGCGCCGGCACCGGCGGGTCGTCCTACCCCGACCTGCCGGCGGAGTTCTCGAAGGAGCCCTTCGTCGCCGGCGTGGTCGGCATGGCCCGTTCGGCGAACCCCGATAGCGCCAATTCGCAGTTCTTCATCATGTTCGATGCGGCCCCGCATCTCGACGGCGGCTACACCGTCGTCGGCCGGGTGATCGAAGGCATGGATGTGGTCAACGCGATCAAGCGCGGCGAGGGGCCGAACGGCGCGGTGATCGGTGCGCCCGACCGGATCGTGACGGCCAAGGTCTTGCCGAACTGATCCTGCAAACCGGCCTGTGCCCGGCCCGACTGCCGGGCGCAGCGCCCATTCAGCTCAGCGCCAGAAGAGCGATGAGAGCCAGAAACGCGAAGGTTTCGAGAAGCGGAATCGAGCTGCGTTTGATCATCGTGTTATTCTCTCCGATGGCCGCGCGTTTGTCTTTCATTAAGTCTGTTCGAGGTTAACGCCGGTGCGCCGCCCGGCCGCGCTTCGGGTCGGTCCTGCGCCGACGTCGCGCCGCGGCCCGCGCAGAGCCCGGCCAACACCCCGGCAGTGCGAGACCGCACGGCCCGTCAGCCGACCATGGAGAACAGGCTGAAGATGGTCACGATGGCGACGATCTCGAAACCGGAAAGCGGAAGCTGGAAATTCATGGTGGACCCTCGTGTTCGTGTTGCGTTCGATTTCCTCTATTTGTTCCTATTAAGGTTAACGCCCCGTAACCGGACCGCGAAAAATCGAACGTAAATGGAACATTTTTTGACCGGGTCCAAAACCGGGGCAGGGAGCTAGCCTTTCGCCGCTTCCGAGTCGCGAGATAAACGGCGCTCCAGGCGACAGGCCCTGCGCTGCCCGCGCTCTGACCGGGCACGCGGCCTTCTGCGCAAACGAAAACCCCGGGCGCCTGGCCCGGGGCTTCCGAAGTCATGACGGGCCGGATCAGGCCTTGGCGAGGTTCCTCAGCACATAGTGCAGCACGCCGCCGTTCTCGACATACTCGATCTCCACCTCGGTATCGATCCGGCACTTGAGCGTGATGTCCTTGGTCGACCCGTCGCCATAGGTGATCGTGCAGGGCACCTCGCTGAGCGGTTTCAGATCGCCCGCGAGCCCGTGGATGGTGACCGTCTCGTCGCCCTTCAGGCCCAGCGATTTGCGGGTGTCGCCGCCCGTGAACTCGAACGGGATCACGCCCATGCCGACGAGGTTCGACCGGTGGATGCGCTCGAAGCTCTCGGCGATCACCGCCTTGACACCGAGCAGGTTGGTGCCCTTCGCCGCCCAGTCGCGCGACGAGCCGGCGCCATATTCGATGCCGCCGAACACCACCAGCGGCGTGCCCGCCGCCTGATAGGCCATCGCCGCGTCGTAGATCGACGTCTGCGCCCCGTCCGGCCCCTTGGTGAAGCCGCCTTCGACCCCCTCCAGCATCTCGTTCTTGATCCGGATGTTGGCGAAGGTGCCGCGCATCAT
>JAGRMO010000099.1 GCA_020441205.1 Maritimibacter sp. | reverse complement strand
TTTCACACCCCCGCACCCCCGTGGGATATTTCAGGACCAAAGAAGGGGCGCGGTTGGCGCTGGTGGCGGCGGGGGCGGGCGACTAGATTGGCGCCATGGCCGATCTTTTCGACAATATTCCCGCATCCGAACCCGCAAAGGACCACGGGCCGCGGCCGCTCGCCGACCGGCTCAGGCCGAAGGCGCTGGGCGAGGTGATCGGGCAGGATGAGGTGCTCGGCCCCGACGGGCCGCTCGGCACGATGCTGGCGGCGGGGTCGCTCGGCTCGCTCATCCTCTGGGGGCCGCCCGGGGTGGGCAAGACCACGATCGCGCGGCTGCTCGCGCGCGAGACCGATCTGCATTTCGTCCAGATCAGCGCGATCTTTTCGGGCGTGCCGGAGCTGAGGAAGGTGTTCGAGGCGGCCAAGCACCGGCGGGCGAACGGCGAAGGAACGCTGCTGTTCGTCGACGAGATTCACCGGTTCAACAAGGCGCAGCAGGACGGGTTTCTGCCGCATATGGAGGACGGGACGATCCTGCTCGTCGGCGCGACGACCGAGAACCCGTCGTTCGAGCTGAACGCGGCCCTGCTCAGCCGGGCGCAGGTGCTGGTGCTGAAGCGGCTGGGACCGGCCGATCTCGAGCGGCTCGCGCAGCGGGCGGAGGGCGAGCTGGGCCGGGCGCTGCCGCTCGACGGGCCGGCGCGCGACGCGCTGATCGAGATGGCCGACGGCGACGGGCGGGCGCTCTTGAACCTGATCGAACAGGTGATGGCCTGGAAGGTGGCGGGGCCGCTCGACCGCGACCAGCTTTCGACCCGGCTGATGCGACGGGCGGCGCGCTACGACAAATCGGGCGATGAGCATTACAACCTCATCAGCGCGCTGCACAAATCGGTGCGCGGCTCCGACCCGGACGCGGCGCTCTACTGGTTCGCGCGGATGCTCGCGGGCGGCGAAGACCCGCGCTTTCTCGCCCGCCGGCTCACCCGGATGGCGGTCGAGGACATCGGGCTTGCCGATCCGCAGGCCAACGCGATCTGTCTCGACGCCTGGAACAGCTACGAGCGGCTCGGCAGCCCCGAGGGCGAGCTCGCGCTGGCGCAGGCGGTGATCTACCTCGCGCTCGCGCCGAAATCGAACGCGGGCTATTCGGCTTTCAAGGCGGCGCAGGTGGCGGCGAAGAAGACCGGATCGGAGCCGCCGCCCAAGCATATCCTGAACGCGCCGACGCGGCTCATGGAAGAGCAGGGCTACGGCGCGGGTTATCAGTACGACCACGACCGGGAAGACGCGTTCTCGGGGCAGAACTACTTTCCCGAGGGGATGAAGCGCGGGATCTATTACCTGCCGGTCGACCGGGGGTTCGAGCGGGAGCTCAAAAAGCGGGTCGAGTGGTTCGCGGGCCTGCGCGCCAAGCGCGGCGGTTGACAAGCGGCGCGGGCCGGACGAAGGAACCTCCATGGTCGGCACCCTTCTCTCCGTGGCGCTCGGCGGCGCCATCGGCGCCTCGGCGCGCTATCTCGTCAACGTGGGCGTGATGCGCTTCGTGGGCCCGGGATTTCCCTATGGCACGATCATCGCCAATGTGGTCGGGTCGTTCCTGATGGGGCTGATCGTGGTGGTGCTGGCGCATCGGGGCAACCAGGCGCTGGCGCCGTTCCTGATGACCGGGCTGCTTGGCGGGTTCACCACGTTTTCGGCCTTCTCGCTCGATACACTGACGCTGTTCGAACGCGGCGAGGTGGGGCTCGCGGGGCTCTACGTGGGCGCCTCGGTGACGCTGTCGCTGGCGGCGATCGCGGTGGGCGTGCTGGTGACGCGCGCGGTGATGGCGCCATGAGCGGGGTGCAGATCCTCGAGGTGGCCGAGGGCGAGGGCGACCAGCGGCTCGACCGGTGGTTCCGCCGGAGGTTTGCGCATGTGAGCCAGGGGCGGATCGAGAAGATGTGCCGCAAGGGCGAGATCCGGGTCGACGGGGCGCGGGCGAAGCCGGCGACGCGGCTCGAGGCGGGGCAGAGGGTGCGGGTGCCGCCGTTGCCGGAGCCCGAGGCCGTGGCGGCGGCGAAGCCGGTCCGGCCGAAGGTGTCGGACGCCGATGCGCGGATGATGCGGGATGCGGTTCTGTGGATGGACGATTACGTCATCGCGCTCAACAAGCCGGCGGGGCTGCCGACGCAGGGCGGATCGGGCCAGGGCGGGCGGCATGTGGACGGGCTCGCGGACGCCTTGACATTCGGGCGCGAGGAGAAGCCCAGGCTGGTGCACCGGCTCGACAAGGACACCTCGGGGGTGCTGCTGATGGCGCGGTCGCGCGAGATCGCCAAGGCGCTGACCGACGCGATCCGGCATCGCGAGACGCGCAAGATCTACTGGGCGCTGGTGGCCGGGGTGCCGACGCCCTATCTCGGCGAGATCAAATACGGGCTGGTGAAGGCCTCGGGTCATGGCAAGGGCGGCGAGGGCGAGAAGATGCGCTGCGTGCATCCGGCCGATGTCGCCAGCACCGAGGGGGCGAAGCGGGCGCATACGCTCTATGCCACGCTCTACCGGGTGGCCTCGCGGGCGGCCTGGGTGGCGATGGAGCCGGTGACCGGGCGTACGCATCAGCTGCGCGCGCATATGGCCGAGATCGGTCACCCGATCATCGGCGACGGCAAATACGGCGGCTCGGGGCAGGAAAACCTGGGCGACGGCTGGGGGGCGCAGCTCGGCGGGATCATCTCGAAGAAGCTGCACCTGCACGCGCGCTCGATCACCTTCCTGCACCCGGTGACCCGCGCGCCGATGACCGTGACCGCGCCGCTGCCGCCGCATATGGCGCAGAGCTGGGAGACCTTCGGCTGGACCGAGGACCTCGCCGCCGACGATCCGTTCGAGGCGCTGCACTGATGCCGGCGCTCGGGCTGGTGATCTTCGACGTCGACGGCACGCTGATCGACAGCCAGGACTTCATCTATGCGGCGATGACGGCGGCGTTCGACGACATCGGCCGGCCGGCGCCGTCGCGGGCCGAGGTGCTGGCGATCACCGGGCTTTCGCTGCCGCTGGCGCTGGCGCGGCTGGCGCCGGATCTGGACGCGGACCGGATCGAGGCGGCGGTGGCGTGCTACAAGACGCGCTACCTGGGCCTGCGCGCAGCCGGTGGCGAGGCGCAGGCGCCGCTCTACCCGGGCGCGCGCGCGGCGATCGAGGCGCTGCATGCGCAACCGGAGGTGCTGCTGGGCGTGGCCACCGGCAAGGCGCGGCGCGGGCTCGACCACAGTTTCGCCGCCCATGGGCTCGACCGTTATTTCGTCACAAGGCAGACCGCGGACGGGCATCCGTCGAAACCGCATCCCTCGATGATCGAGGCGGCGCTGGCGGAGACGGGCGTGGACCGGAGCCGGGCGATCATGGTGGGCGATACCACCTACGACATGGAGATGGCGGCCGCCGCGGGGATCGCGGGGCTCGGCGTGGGCTGGGGCTACCACCCGGCGGCGGCGCTGATCGGTTCCGGGGCGGTGGAGGTGATCGCGGATTTCGCCGCGCTGGTGCCGGCGGTGGCGCGGATCTGGGGGGATACGGCATGAGCGGCTGGGCACCGAAACGGTTCTGGAAAGAGGCGCGGGTGGCGGAAGTCGACGGCGGCTGGACGGTGACGCTCGACGGCCGGAAAGTGCGCACGCCGGCGAAGGCGGATTTCGTCGTGCCGACGCGGGCGCTGGCCGAGAGCTGCGCGGCAGAATGGGCGGCGCAGGACGAGTTGGTGCGGCCCGACACGATGCCGCACACCCGCACCGCGAATTCGGCCATCGACAAGGTGCGGGCGCAGCACGGCGAGGTGGCGGCGCTGGTCGCGGCCTACGGCGAGACCGACCTCACCTGCTACCGCGCCGAAGGCCCGGACGAGCTGGTGGCGCGGCAGGCGGCGGCCTGGGACCCGCTCATCGGCTGGGCCGAGACAGCGCTGGGCGCGCGGCTGGTGCCGGTGGCCGGCGTGATGCACCAGGCACAGGCGTCGGAGGCGCTGGCGCGGCTCGCCGAGGCGACCGTGGCGCTCGACGCCTTCGAGCTTGCCGCATTTCACGACCTGGTGGCGCTCTCGGGCTCGCTGGTGATCGGATTCGCCGCCGCCAGGGGCGCGCGGGCACCGGAAGCGCTGTGGGAGGATTCGCGGATCGACGAGAGCTGGCAGGCCGAGCAATGGGGCGAGGACGAGGAAGCGGCGGCCACCGCGGCGCTCAAACGTGAGGCGTTTCTTCACGCCGCGAGATTTATTTCGCTGCTTCAGGGCGACTGATCGGGCAAAAAGCAGACAAACGCTGGAAAAACCCGAGTCTCGACGTAGGGTTAGGGAATACGCCCCCCGCGCTGCGGGGTTGACCCATTGGCAGAATCTCGCCCAAAATCCCGCCATGGAACGGGCCACCCCGGTTCAACAAAACTCCCGGGACGACTTACCGGGCAAATCAGAGCCCTTGGCAGGGCGAAATCAGGAAGAGGTCAGAATGAAAAAAACGGTAGTACTCGGCGCGCTGACAGTGGCGGCCCTCTCGGCCGGCGCCGCGGCGGCATCGACATTGGATGACGTGAAGGCCCGCGGCTCGCTGAAATGCGGCGCGAACTCCGGCCTCGTCGGCTTCGCCGCGCCGGACGCGAACGGCCGCTGGGAAGGCTTCGACGTCGCCGTCTGCCGCGCCATCGCGGCCGCCGTGCTGGGCGACCCGGAAGCGGTGGAATTCGTGCCGACCACGACCAAGACCCGGTTTACCGCGCTGGCTTCGGGCGAGGTCGACATCCTCGCGCGCAACACCACCTGGACCTTCTCGCGCGACGTCGATCTCAAGTTCGAGTTCATCGGCGTGAACTATTACGACGGTCAGGGCTTCATCGCGCCGAAGGATCTGGGCGTGACCTCGGCCAAGGAGCTCGATGGCGCCACCGTCTGCATCNNCAGACCGGCACCACCACCGAGCTGAACCTCGCGGACTTCTTCCGCGCCAACAACATGACCTACGAACCGGTGCCGATCGAGACCAACGCCGAAGGTCAGCAGCAATACCTGGCCGGCGCCTGCGACGTGTACACCACCGACGCCTCCGGCCTCGCCGCCACCCGGGCGACCTTCGAAGATCCGGCGGGGCATATCATCCTGCCCGAGATCATTTCGAAAGAGCCGCTCGGCCCGCTCGTGCGGCATGGCGATTCGGAATGGGCCGATATTGCCCGCTGGACGCTGAACGCGCTGATCGCGGCCGAAGAGATGGGCATCACCTCGGCCAATATCGACGAGCTTCTGAACGGCACCGACAACCCGGAAATCAACCGGATCCTCGGCCTCGAGGGCAACCTCGGCGAGATGATGGGGCTCGACAACGACTGGGCCGTGCGGGCGATCAAGGCCGGTGGCAACTACGGCGAGATCTTCGCCAAGAACATCGGCGAAAGCACTCCGATCGGGCTGGCCCGCGGGCTGAACGCCCAGTGGAAAGACGGCGGCCTGCTCTACACGCCGCCGTTCCGCTAAGCGGATTTCGGGCGCGGGGGGAAACCTCCGCGCCCGATCTCTTGAAGACCCAACAAACACAAAAAACCCTGGGGCCGCCGGCACGCTCGGCGCGACCACCACGGGCTGACGGGGATAATGATGACGACACTGACCGACCCTCCACGGGGCTCGTTTCGCCTGTCGATGCTGATCTACGACAGCCGCTACCGCTCGATAACGATCCAGATCGTCGCGCTGATCGCCGTGCTCTCCCTGTTCGGCTGGCTGGTGTCGAACACGATGCAGAACCTCGCCGCGCTGGGCAAACAGCCTTCGTTCGGGTTCCTGAAGGAAGCGGCGGGCTATGACATCAACCAGCGGCTGATCGACTACGACAACCAGGATACCCATTTTCGCGCGGCGTTCACGGGGCTGCTCAACACGCTTCTGATCGCGGTCCTGGGCTGCATCGCGGCCACCGTCATCGGCATCGTCGTCGGCGTGCTCAGGCTCTCGAACAACTGGGTCGTGTCGCGGCTGATGGCGGTCTATGTCGAGACCTTCCGCAACGTGCCGGTGCTGCTCTGGATCATCCTCACGATGGCGGTGCTGATCGAGCTGTTCCCCGAGCCGAAGGCGTTCCGGGGCGAGAACCCCGAGGCGCGCATGATCCTCGGAGACTCGGTCGCGCTGACCAACCGGGGCTTCTACGTGCCGGAGCCCCTGTTCTCGCGCAGCCTCGGCGACATCCATCTGCTGGGCCAGCATCCGCTGCGGTTCGACGTGAGCCTCGATCTCATCGCCTTCCTCGCGATCCTGATCGCCGGCATCCTCACCGCGCGGCTCATCGGCGCGCGGGCCGACCGGGTGCAGGCGGCGACCGGGGTGCGGCCAAAGACCTTCTGGCCCGAACTCGGCGTCATCGTCGTGCCCACGGCGATCGTGCTCGGCATCCTCGGGTTTCACCTCGGGATGCCGGAGATGCAGGGGTTCAACTTCACCGGCGGCACCTATCTGCGCAACTCGCTGATCGCGCTGTGGCTGGCGCTGTCGCTCTACACCGCCGCGTTCATCGCCGAGATCGTGCGCGCCGGCATCCTCGCGATCTCGAAGGGCCAGACCGAGGCGGCGGCGGCGCTGGGGCTGAGGCCCCGCCGGGTGATGAGCCTGGTGATCCTGCCGCAGGCGCTGCGCGTCATCATCCCGCCGCTGATCTCGCAATATCTCAACCTGACCAAGAACTCATCGCTCGCCATCGCGGTGGGCTACATGGACATCACCGGCACGCTGATGGGGATCACGCTCAACCAGACTGGCCGCGAGCTCGAGACGGTGCTGCTCACGATGATCATCTATCTCGCGGTCTCGCTGACAATCTCGATGCTGATGAACGCCTACAACAACGCCGTGAAGCTGAGGGAGCGCTGAGATGTCCGACAAGCTCTACGTCCGCACCGAAATGCTGCCCGAACGCGCGCCGCCGGCCTCGACCACCGGGGCGATCGGCTGGATGCGGCAGAACCTGTTCAACGGCTGGTCGAACTCGCTGCTCACCGTGGTCGCGGTCGGCTTCGTGGTCTGGCTGCTGATGCATATCCTGCCCTGGTTCTTCTCGCCGACCTGGGACTCGGGCTCGCTCACCCAATGCCGCGAGATGGCGACCGAGGCGGGACGCGAGGGCGGGGCCTGCTGGGGGGTGATCCGCGAACGCTGGCCGCAGATGCTGTTCGGGTTCTACCCGGAACACCTGCGGCTCAGGCCGGTGCTGGCCTTCGGGCTCTTGTTCGTCGCGCTGATCCCGGTGCTGTTCTCGATGATCTCGCGGCGGATGAACTGGTTCCTCCTGGCGGCGGTGCTGCTGGCGGCGACGTTCTTTGCACCGTCGAGCGTGCTGCTCATCGCCGTGCAGGTGCTGCTCGCGGCGGCCGTGGCCTATCTCGGCTGGACGGTGATCTCGACCGACCGGGCCGCGCGGGCGCAGGCGATCGAGGCGGGCGCGGCGCGGTTGCCGAACCCGCTGATCTTCACCGCGATCTATGTCTTCCTGATGCCGTGGCTGTTGTGGGGCGGGCCGATCTGGTCGCCGATCGGGGCGGCGCTCGGCTTCGTCATCGCCTGGGCGGCGTTCAAGGCGCTCAGCCCCGCGATCGGCACCCTGGGGGCGATCATCCTGGCCGCCGCCGCGACGCTGGTCTGGTGGCTGGTGATCAACGGCTACTTCGTCGACGGGTTGCAGGCGATCCTGCCGCTCGGCCTCGAACCGGTCGAGAGCCGGCTGTTCGGCGGGCTGCTGCTGTCGGTGACCATCGGGGTGACGGCCATCGCCGTCTCGCTGCCCTTGGGGATCATGCTGGCGCTCGGCCGGCAATCGGATCTGCTGCTGGTGAAATCGTTCTCGGTGATCTTCATCGAGTTCATCCGCGGCGTGCCGCTGATCACGCTCCTGTTCGTCGCCTCGTTCCTTCTGAACGTGTTCATGCCGCCGGGGACCAACTTCGACATCATCCTGCGCGTCATCATCATGGCGACGCTGTTCGCGTCGGCCTACATGGCCGAGGTGATCCGGGGCGGGCTCGCGGCGCTGCCGAAGGGGCAGTACGAGGCGGCCGACGCGCTGGGGCTCGATTACTGGAAGGCGCAACGGCTCATCATCATGCCGCAGGCGCTGAAGATCTCGATCCCGGGCATCGTCTCGACCTTCATCGGCCTGTTCAAGGATACGACGCTGGTCTCGATCATCGGTCTGCTCGACCCGGTCGGGCTGTCGAACTCGATCCGGGCGGATGCCAACTGGAACGGGATCGTCTGGGAGCTCTACGGCTTCATCGCGCTTCTGTTCTTCGTCTTCACCTTCTCGATGTCGCGCTACTCGATGTATCTCGAGCGCCGGCTGCGCACCGATCACCGCTAAGGAGACCGCGAAATGTCCACTCAAGAAATCGAACGCGCCGTCGATCGCTCGAACATGCAGGTCTCCGACAAGGTGGCCATCGAGATCCGCAACATGAACAAGTGGTACGGTCAGTTCCACGTGCTGCGAGACGTGAACCTCACGGTCTACGAAGGCGAGCGCATCGTCATCGCCGGGCCGTCCGGGTCGGGCAAGTCGACCCTGATCCGCTGCATCAACCGGCTGGAGGAACACCAGTCGGGGCAGATCATCGTCGACGGCACCGAGCTGTCGTCGGACCTCAAGAACGTCGACAAGGTGCGCTCGGAAGTGGGGATGGTGTTCCAGCACTTCAAC
>JAGRMO010000333.1 GCA_020441205.1 Maritimibacter sp. | reverse complement strand
CTCGGCCTTGACCACCGAGGTCGGGAGCCCGGTGATCGAACCGATGGCGCCGCGGTTCTGCTCGATCAGCTCGTCAGTGTGCTGCAGCACCAGAACGCGGTCCTGGCGGCGGTGCTCGAGTTCCTCGCCGATGCAGAACCCGGCGATGGCGGTTTTCCCGGCCCCGGTCGGCAACACGAGGAGCGTGTTGCCGTGGGTGGCGAGGCGGTCGCGGGCGGCGGCGACCGCCGCCTTCTGATAATCGCGGGGGATCATGCGCCAGCCTCCATCAGCGGGCCCAGAAGGGCGCCGCGGGGTTGGCGGCGGGGGCGGACTGGCCATGGCCCGGCTCGGCGAGACGGGGCGCTCCGGTGCCGATCCCGAGGCCGGGCTGCGGCACGCGGCCCATCACCCGGGCGTAGTCGGCATTGTCGGGGCCGAGCGCCGCCTTGATCGCGTTGCGGCCGCTGTCCTCGGCCTTGTCCTTGTCGCGCTCGATGCCGATGCGCGCCACGAATTCGAGCCCGCTGAGCTCGCCGAGGCTGCGGATCATGCGGGCCGCGCGCGCCGGCTCCGACTGGTCGTCCGAGCGGACGCCGCGGGAGGATTCGAGAATGCCGCGGATCAGCGCCCGGCCGCGGTTGCCGTAGCTGTCCTCGCCGGGGCCGCCGGCGTTCTTGCCGCGGAAACCGATACGGGTGAAGATCCGCCGCCGTGCGTAGGGGCCCTCCATCACGATGGCTTCGGTGTTGAGGTATTGCGCCGGGCTGGTCTTGCTCTGGGTGAGCCAGCCCTCGGGTCCCGCGCCGCCGGGGCGGACGGTGAGAGTCACGCGCACCAGCGTGTTGGCCGGGATGAGGTCGAATGCGGCGTCCTGGGTGTCCGCGCCGTTGAAATCCATGTCGTTCGCCATGTCAGGCTCCTTTCGTCGTCGGGGGATTGGTCGCGGTGTCGGCTGGCAGGTCGAAGCTCAGGCGCTGCGCACTGTCGGGCCGCGGACCGCGGATCTTCGCCATGAGCCGGCCGAGGTGAGCGGGCTCGATCATCGCCAGCCGACCGCTGCGGTCCTTCGCCGGCAGGCCGTAGTCGTTGATGGTGGTGCAGACGAAGGCGCGAAACGGTGCGCCTTGCTCGGGGCGCAGCTCGGTCAGCGCAATGACCTCGTCGACGATCCCGGGCAGTTCGAGCCCGGTCTTCGAGCCTTCGATCTGCAGCGCGAAGAACGGCCGCCCGAAATCGTCGAGCTTGCGATCGAGCACGCCGACCAGCCAGATGTTGCGCGCCGGCGTGTGCTGCAGATGGGTGAGCCAGCCGATCATTTCCTGGCCGAGCAACCCGTAGGTGGCGCGCATGTCGGGCTTGCCGGTGCGGTCGGACTGCGCCTGGGGCTGGCCCTTGCACCATTGCAGGCAGATCCGCGACGCGACCGAGATCGAGTCGACGAAGACGGTCTCGTAGCGGTCGAGCTGGGCGCCCGGCCCGAAGGCGGCGCAGACCCGGGCGTAGTGGGCGGCGCCATAGGGCTGGTCGTCGCGCATCGCCGGGTTGGGGCCACCGATCCAGGCCGCAAGGTCGCGGGCAAGCTCCCAGTCGCGCACCCGGATCTCGTCGCCCGGCCAGCCCTGCACGGCGAGTTCGCCGGCTTCGAGGTTCAGAAACAGGGTGCGTTCGGGATCGAGGGTGAGCAGCTGGGTGGTCTTGCCGATGCCCGAGGTGCCGGTGAGCACGCCCTTGATGCCGCGGGTCTCGCGCAGGCGTTCGTCGGCGGTGATGATGCGCAGCGGGGCGGGGCCGAAGGGGGCGCTCATTTGCCGGCCTCCAGATCGCGGACCGCCGCATGGATCGCCACGTCGCGACCGCGGGCGCCCTGGCGGCGCGCCATGCGGATCACCTCGGAGAGGGCATTGCTCAGCCGGTAGAGCTCCGACTGCTGGCGGCCGAGGGCGATCAGGGCGAACTCGATCTCGTCGATGTTCGCCTGTTCGATCGGCACCGTGCGCGCGGTGCCCTCGCCGATGGCGGGGACGTCGATCGCGTCTGGCAGCGTTTCGAGGCTGTAGCGCTGACGCAGGCGCTTGAGGGGGGAGGAAGAAAACATTCTGTGCTCCTGGTGTGTCATCGTGGGCTCCAGGGGGCGTCGGGAAGTCTGCTGCCGGGCCTGACGCCGCCCTGGAGCGCGCGGTCGGAGTGTTTCCCGCAAGGGGTGTTGCATTGCTCCGAGGGCCCGGCATGTAACTCGCGGACCGGTTTGTTCCGGTCCTGTGCTCACCTACCGGCCGGGCGCCGGATGTGTCGGAGCCGCGCCGAGATAGGCGTCGAGGCCGATGGCAACGGCGGCCGCGCGTATCGCGCCGAGCCGGGCGTAGACCGTGCTCCGGTTCACCCCGAGCGCCGTGGCCGCCTCGGTGGGCGTGAGATCGGCGAGCGCGTGGGCGACGGCGCGGCAGGCGGGCGAAAGCCCGTCGAGCAGGCGGCACATGTCGTGGACGAGACCGATCGCCTCGTCGGCAGCACGCGGCGCAGGCGCGTACATCGCGTCGGTGTCCGCCAGGGTGTCGGCCAGCGGCAGGGCCTCGTCGGCGCGCGCGCCTGGGGCCGGATCGTCGAGCCCGACCCAGGCACGCTCGGCGCGCAGACGTTCGGTCGGGCTGGCCAGCGTCGCGATGCGGTTGACGATCACGCGATCGGCGAAGGTGTCGTAGCTGCCGCGGGCGGGATCGAACGCGCCGTCCCGGCGCCAGAGGTGTTCGCGCAACTCCTGCGCGATGTCGTCTGCGGTCATGCCGGGAACCGCGCCCGAGCGCGCCAGACGTCCGGCGCGGATCATGATGTTGCGGGAAACCCGCGAATGCGGGTCGGTGACGGGGTGGTGGAAACGCTCCATGAAGTTTCGCCTTCGTCCGGGTGGACGGGCACGCAGGCCCGAGTACCCGGCACCGGCGAAAATTCGTCGGAGCGGCCCCGAAACCGGGGGGGAGCGCAAAGGAAAACCCCACGAAACCAAGCGGTTTCATGGGGTTGCGATGGGCGAAAAATCTTCGGGAGGTTCAGTCGTCGTCGGCGAAATTTCGGTCGCGCTGGTCGGCGCGGCCCTGTTTCAGGCTGTTGGTCAGCCTGAATTTGGCGACATAGTAGCCGCCTTCGCTCTCGATGGGGTCGTCATCGATCCCGGTGAAGGCACGCAGACGCTCGCTGACGAATTGCTTCTGCTTTTGCACACTCGCCTTCCCGATGGGGATCCGGCCGCCGTGCTTTGCCAGGGTGACCAGCCAGGTCCACTGGACCTTCACTCCGGTACTTCTCTGCTTTGCCATCCCGAGATCGGCAGGCGAGATTTTCCGGTGAATCCCGGGTCCATGGAAATCAATGACCTCAACGGTGTCGAAATTCATCGTAATCGATGACCACTGCGTCCCCGGCGGCAGATTCACTTCTGGTGCTGGCGGTGTCTCGGTCGAAACACCCGGCAAGGTCTCGATAATCGCTCTGAACAGATCGCGAGTTTCGTACCGAGGGCCGAGAGTGCGTTTGGCATCCCAGATGACGACGTCGTCGAGGTGAAAAACGCGAACATTGGCGGCATCGAGAAAAGCGGCGATTTCGGGACCGGTGGCAGACGGGTACGGGAGAAGAAAAGCCTTCGGTCCGGGAGGCGCGGTGACGCAGGTGATGTCCTTGAGGGTCAGGGCTCCGCTCTGTTCCGGCAGCGCCAGGAATACGGGAAATCCGACACCGGCCCTGATCTCGTATCGGCCCAGCCGCTGAACCGCATCGACCGAAGAAGGGGTCGTCGGATCATGCAGATCCAGGGCGACGACAATTGCCTTTGCGAGCCTGCTCACATCGATCGTGAGGATCCGGATCTCATCCAGTTGGAGCGAAAGGCGGTCGCACCGTTGGGGTGTGTCCCCGCATTCGGCCCGCAACTTGCCGCCCGGCATCTTGACGACATGGCGCACACAACCGTTTTCACTCGACCTCGGGCAGATCAGTTCTTCGGCGACATCACCGGTCCTGCGGAGCAGTGCACCGGCGATTGCCCAATGCTCGCCGAGCGCTTGTGCCCAGTCGCGCTGCGGTGCTGCGCCGCCGAGCACATCAAGCGCCTGCCATAGCCGACTCGTCCTCATCGATCAGGTCCGTTTCCCGTTGAATGTCGAAGAAGCCTCGTTCGCGTAGCCAGGCCTCCACTCGTTCCGCGTCGGAGTCCCGGTCGTACCGGGCCGAGTCGAGCCGAATGTGCACGCCACGCTCACGGCTCGAGTCGTCAAACAGGAATCCGAACTTCGCCGATGTGATCTTTCCGCGCGCGAGCGCCTCCTGCCAATGTGTGCCGAGCGCCTTGAAAAGATCTGATGAGCGTTTGATGTCGATCCGCGCCGGGTCGCCCCCGATCACCCGAACGACTTCGAGAAGGCGGACTCGTTTCAGGCCCTCGATATCGTCCCATTTCAGGATATTCGGTCCGACTGCCCGGATCGGCGCAAGCGTGAACACGTCCCCTTCGCCGAAATAGTTGGCCTTCCCGAAGACCAGATTTCCGAGGGTTCGTCGGTAAAGATCCCTCTCACCCTTCGTCTCCGCGTTGACCCCGAGAAGATCGAGCGAGGCATCGTAGATGATCACGTCGTGCTTCTGCGGCCTGAAGAAGGCCGCCCCGGATTCACCGTCTTCTTCGTGCTTGCCCTCACGGACCGCTGCCTTGCCGTGGCGAACGGCCAGCCAGAATTTCTGGTCGCGTTTGAAGACGAAAACTCGAACCCCGCGACCTTTCTTCCGTTCGTCGAACCAGGGATTCATGGTTTCCGACATTCGATCGCCGTGTTCCTCGGTCACGTTCGGCAATTCCCGACCGTGCTCATGCCGACCGGGATAGTACTGGAACGCGGATTTGTTGAAGGCAATCGCCTTGACGGCCCGCGATTCCAGGATGCCGGCGTGGGCGAGGTGGATCTGCACCGCCACATCTGCAGTTGTCGGATTCGCCGCGGGCGCAATCGCGATCCCCTCCTCGGATGCACGTTCGAGGAGCCATTCGAGCGTTTCATCCGTTGCTGCCTCGTCAATATAATAGAGCCCGTTCATCAGGTCAGACGGCATTTCCGGATCGTAGGTCAGAAGGACCCTGGCAAGAGCGTCATGGGGAAATTCGTCGTCGGGGTCGGTTGGAAAAACGAATTCCCGTTTGGCGAAGTATTCGCGCCAGGGCTCCAGAAGTGCGATCAGATGCGTATTTGCGATGCGTTTCAGGCCATCGGGCCGCACAAAGACTTTCGGGTTGAACGAAGCCATTTATTACTCGTCTCCAGATAGAATCGCGCGAAGCACACGCTATCGACGGGCCGGTTCCCGCACAAGAGATGTTCGCGGAAGGTTCCTGGTTGCGCCTCCGACAGATCGGGAGCCGCGCCGGTAGGTGAGGGGAGAACTGGAGCTCTCCGATGACCACCGACGACAACACCGATTTCCCCCACACCACCCGCACGCGCGGCCACCCCGGCGGGGTGCGGCCGTGATCGATCCCGACGAACGCGAACAGGCGGCGCTGCGTGCGGCGCTGACAAACATGGCCGAACTGATGGCCGAGATCGGCTGGAGCACGCGGTTCCAGGATCTCGGCGAAGCGCAGGCGCTGGCCCTCGCCACGGCGGCGGTCGACGGCTTTCAGGACGCCATGGCGCAGACCGCGCCCCGGCCCGATCCGGAGGTGCCCTTTTGATGGCGGACCTGCTCGATTTCAATCACCGCGAGAAACCGCCGAGTTTCGCCGATACTGTGAACGGTCGCATCGACGCGGCGCTCGTGGCCGAGAACGCGACGCGACCGCAGCGCGATTACCTTGGCAGCAGCCGGCTCGGCGACATCTGCGCGCGGCGGCTCCAGTATGAATACCTGAGGGTCCCGCGCGACCCCGACGGCGCATTCTCCGGGCAGTCGCTGCGGATCTTCGCCCTCGGGCACGTCCTCGAGGATCTGGCCATCGACTGGCTGCGCAAGGCCGGGTTCGATCTGCGCACGCGCAATCGCCAGGGCGAGCAGTTTGGCTTCAGCGTCGCCGGCGGGCGGGTGCAGGGCCACGCCGACGGCGTGATCCTCGCGGGACCGGACGGGTTCGCCGGCCCGGCGCTCTGGGAGTGCAAGTCGGCAAACGCGAAGAACTGGCGCGAGATCGCGAAGCACGGCGTCGCCAGGGCGAAGCCCGTCTACGCCGCCCAGATCGCGCTCTACCAGGCCTACCTCGGACTGACCGAGGTTCCGGCGGTGTTCACGGCGGTCAACAAGGACACCTGCGAGATCTGGCACGAGCGCGTGCCGTTCGATGCCGCGCTCGCGCAGGGCACAAGCGACAAGGCGGTGAACATCCTCCGCGCCTGCGATGCCGGCGAGACCCTGCCGCGGCACACCGTCGATCCCGAGCATTTCGAATGCCGGTTCTGCGCCTGGAAGGTGCGGTGCTGGGAATGACGGCGATCTCGGATACGCCGGACGCGCCGACCGTCGCCCCCGATCCGGGCATGATCGCGATCTTCGCCGAGGTCGTCTTCGGCTATTGCGAAGGGTTCGCACCGGTCCGGGCGCTCGCCGAGAAGGGTGGCCCGGACGCGCCGCCGCACACGCCGTTCCTCGCCGCCGACGGCGAGCTCGCGGCAAAGCTCGCGATCCAGGCGGAATGGGCGTCTGGGGCCGGCATGGCGCTGTTCGTCGCCCCCGGTACCGTCGCGGCCCCCGGAGACGCACGTGCCGATAGCATCGTGCAGACACAGGTGGTTCTGGTCGATCTCGACACTGGCGACATCGCGGCGAAGCGCGATCACCTCGTTCGTCATATCGGTCCGCCTTCGCTCGAGGTCGCCTCCGGCGGCATCACCGCCGAGGGCCAGCGCAAGCTTCATCTCTACTGGCGCCTGACCGAGCCCGCCGAGGGCGACGACATTGCCCGCGCCTGCCGGGCCCGCCACATGATCGCGACCAAGGTGGGCGGCGATCCGGCCTTCCGCTCGGCGCATCAGCCGATCCGGGTGGCGGGGTCGGTTCACGCCAAGGGCGGGGTGCGCCGGCTCGTCGAGATCCTGCACCACGATCCGCGCGACTGCGATCTCGGCGAGCTGATCGAGGCCGTCGTGGCGATGCCGCCGATGGAGGGCATCGAGGGCATCGAGGGGCTCGACTTCAACGCGGCGTCGGATCGCGGGCAGGTCACCGAACTCTTCGGACGCAAGGTGCGCGAAGGCGGCGTGGATGGCACCACCCGGTTCGAGGCGCTGTCGCGGATCATCGGCTACTGGATCCGGCGGGTCCGCGAGGGCCACGTCTCCGAGCGCGAGGCCTGGGACGAGATCCAGTCGTACAACGCCGCGCGCATCGAGCCGCCCTGGCCCGAAGACAAGCTCCGGGCCGAAGCCGCGCGGCTGTGGAAGCGTGACGCCGCACGATACGGGGCGGACGGCCTCGACATCGCGGACGACGAGACCGGAGACGAGCTCGCAGGCGGCGGCGACGGCGGCGGTGACGGCGCGCTCCGGCCCGTGCGGCTCACCGAGGATGCGCTGGCCGAATCCTTCGCCGAGCGCCACGCCGACAGCTGGCGGTTCGTCGCCGCCTGGGGCCAGTGGTTGACCTGGACCGGCCGGCTCTGGAAACGCGAGGATACGCTCGAAGCCTACGACAGGGCGCGCCGGATCTGCCGCGAGGCGGCGGTGGGCTCGACCTCGGCGCGCACCCGCGCGAAGCTGTCCAGCGCCTCGACGGTGTCGGCGGTCGAACGCCTCGCCCGGGCGGATCGCCGCCATGCTGCCACAACCGACCCCTGGGACCGCGATCCCTGGCTCATCAATACGCCCGTGGATGTGGTCGACCTGCGCACCGGCGCGGGCCAGCCGCACGACCCGGCGCTCTTCATGACCCGCATCGCCGGGGCCTCGGTGAGCGGTGCCTGTCCGACCTGGCTCGGGTTCCTCGAGACCGTCACCGGCGGCGACGCCGAGCTCCAGGACTACCTCCAGCGCATGGCGGGCTACTGCCTGACCGGCGTCACCAGCGAGCACGCGCTCTTCTTTCTCTACGGCACCGGCGCCAACGGCAAATCGGTCTTCGCCAACACGCTCGCGGCGATCCTCGGCGACTACGCCGCGGTCGCGCCGATGGACATGTTCATGGCGACGCATGGCGATCGCCATCCGACCGACATGGCCGGCCTGCGCGGCGCCCGCATCGTCACCTCGATCGAGACCGAGCAGGGCAGTCGCTGGGCCGAAAGCAAGATCAAGGCGCTGACCGGCGGCGACAGGATCACCGCGCGGTTCATGCGCCAGGACTTCTTCGAGTTCATGCCGCAGTTCAAGCTGCTCATCGTCGGCAACCACAAGCCGGCCATCCGCAATGTCGACGAGGCGATGAAGCGGCGGCTGCACATGGTGCCGTTCACCGTCACCATTCCGGCGAGCAAGCGCGACAAGCGGCTCCCCGACCGGCTGCTCGCCGAGCGCGACGGCATCTTCGCCTGGGCGCTCGAGGGCTGTCTCGCCTGGCAACGCACCGGCCTGCGCCCGCCGCCCGCGGTGATGGCCGCCACCGAGGACTACTTCGAGGCGGAGGACGCGCTCGGGCGCTGGATCGACGAGCGCTGCACCCGCGGCCTCCACCTCAGCGCGGCCACCTCGGCGATGTTCGCCGACTGGAAGGCCTGGGCGGAGGCGGGCGGCGAGTTCGCGGGCTCGGTCAAGCGCTTCTCGGAGGGCCTGATCGCCCGCGGCTACGAGCGCCACAACACCAGTTCAGCCAAGGGATTCCGCGGCATCGCGCTCAGCGACAGCAACTCTGACCTTTTCTCGGGAGAATAGGAAATGCCAATGAATTCAATGGGAGTGACGGATGTGACGGATCATACCTATAAGACCGTCACGCGCGCGCATACGCGCGCCTGTGGAGCGGATAAGGAACAATCCGTCACATCCGTCACACCCGTCACCGACCACCAGGATCCGGGGCAGGCGCACGGCGGATTGCTCCCCTGCATCCTCGCCCTCGACCTCGGTACCACGACGGGCTGGGCACTGCGCGGCCATGACGGCCTGATCGCCAGCGGCACCGTTTCGCTGCGCCCCGGTCGCTTCGATGGCGGCGGTATGCGCTACCTGCGCTTCACCAAC
>JAGRMO010000098.1 GCA_020441205.1 Maritimibacter sp. | reverse complement strand
CCCATGCCGTCGCGGATCACCTTGCCGCCACCGAACTTGACCTGCTCGCCGTAGAGCGCGCCGCCCTCGCCGGCGGTCAGGTCGTGCTCGACCTCGATGATGAGGTCGGTATCGGCGAGGCGCAGCCGGTCGCCGGTGGTGGGGCCGAACATCGCGGCATAGTCGCGGCGGGATATCTGGACGGGCATACGATCACCTTCCGATTTCGATTGGTTTCTCACCGCCGAGCACGGTCTTGAACAACCGTGCGGGGCGACTATCTCTTTTGGGTCGCGAATGGGACACCGACGCCCCCGAGGCACGGCTCTCCTCGGAAATCACTGAGCACCGTGAGAGAATTTCAGGGTTCGCCGCGGGACCAAGAGCGAGACCAGCCCTGGCGCGACCGCTCGGCGCATTTCCAACACACCAGATGAAAGGAGAGAGCTGATGTTCAGCAATCTCGCTTTGGCTGTGGAAATTGCCTCCGTCTTGGTTGGCGTCGTATCCATAGCACTTCGCTTGTTCTAGCTGCCCGGGCCGCTTGCGGCCCGGTTCGCGCCCGACCCCGACCCCCAGGGCGGGCGCGAAACCGCGCCCCCCCTCGGTGCCGGGCGCGAACCTGTGGTCTATGCCCCACACCAAGGTCACGCCTTGAACCTCTCGTCCACCGGCACCTGCAGCGCGGTGGAGAGCGCGTTGGTCTGGGCGGCCATGCCGATGACGGCGAGGAGCTCGGCGCGCATCGCCTCGGTCATGCCCTTGGCCTTGGCCGCGGCGGTGTGGGAATGGACGCAATATTCGCAACCATTGGCAACCGAGACGGCGATGTAGATCAGCTCCTTGGTCAGCGGGTCGAGCGCGCCCGGGCCCATCAGCCCCTTGAGCCGTTCCCAGGTTGCCTTGAGCGTCGCCGGATCATGGGCCAGCGCGCGCCAGAAATTGTTGACGTAATCGGTGCCCCGCGTCGCGCGGATATCGGCAAAGACCTCCGCCGCCTCGGGGCTCAGCGCATCGTCGGTCAGGAGCGGCGCGGTCGCCATCAGAGCGCCCCCATGACCGCCTGGTTGAAGCCGTAGATCCGGCGCGCGCCGGCCACGGGGATGAGGCTCACCTCGCGCCGCTGGCCGGGCTCGAAGCGCACCGCGGTGCCGGGCGCGATGTCGAGCCGGAAGCCCCGCGCCGCCGCCCGGTCGAAGTCGAGCGCGGGGTTGGTCTCGGCGAAATGGTAATGCGAGCCCACCTGCACCGGCCGGTCGCCGGTGTTGGCCACCATGAGCGTGATCGCCTCGCGGCCGGGGTTCAGGGTGATCTCGCCCGGGGCCGGGAACAGCTCGCCGGGGATCACCGCGTCGCCCTCGCCGGGCGCAGGGCTGCGACAAGCGTCAGCCCGAGCGCGAGGGCGAAGACGGCGGCGGTCAGCCAGAAGGCCTGGGCCTCGTGCAGATGCGGCTGGGTGCCGGTGTGGGCGAGCGCGGGCGCGGTCATCAGGGCGAGAGCGATCATCGAACGCATGGGATTGCCTCCTGTCTAGCGGATCGGGTTGTGGACGGTGACGAGCTTGGTGCCGTCGGGAAAGGTCGCCTCGACCTGCACCTCGTGGATCATCTCAGGGATCCCCTCCATGCATTGGGCGCGGGTGACCACATGGGCGCCCGCCTCCATCATGTCGGCGACCGAGCGGCCGTCGCGGGCGCCCTCGACCACCGCGTCGGTGATGAGGGCGATGGCCTCGGGGTGGTTCAGCTTCACGCCCCGGGCGAGGCGCTTGCGGGCCACTTCGGCGGCCATGGCGATCAGCAGCTTGTCTTTTTCTCTCGGGGTCAATTGCATGGGTCAGAGCATCCAGGGTCTCGGGATTTCGTTTCGGTTCAAGAGCTTGATCGCGGGCACGAGGGTCTCGCGCAGGGCGTAGCCGTCGGCGGCGACGAACCTTGCGACGAGAAGGTCGGGAGCGGCCAGACTCGCGCCCGCGGTGGCGGGCAGGAGCGCGCGCAGGCGGTCGCGCATCGGTTCGGCATCGGGCGCGGCGTAGACGACGAGCGCCGCCGCACGGCCCCCGGCGGCAATGGCGGGGCGGTCGAGCGTGGCCGCGATGTCGCCCGCGAGCCGGGTTGCGTCGAGCCACAGCGTCCGGCCGTCGCGGCGGATCTCGACCCGGTCGGTGAACCGCGCCCGGCGCAGCTCCTCGCCCATCAGCCGGCGGCCGAACAGCACGGGCTCGACCAGCAGGAAGCGGGCGGTGCCGGCGAGGTCGGCGACCAGGCTGCGAGCGAGGTTGGCGCCGTCGAACAGGATGGTTTCCTGCGGCAGCCAGGCGAGCCGGGCGTCGGGCTCGATGGCGATCTTCGTGGCGATCCGGCCCGGGTCGTCGCCCAGGGCGCGGTAGGCGCGTTCGGCGGCCTGGGTGGTGAGGGTCAGCGCGGTGCCGGTCTCGGCGCGCAGCTCGGCGGTGAAGCGGTCGCCGCCGGTCACTCCGCCGGCGGTGTTGACCAGCACGGCGTCGAGCCCGTCACCCACCGGGCGGGGAAACACCAGTTTCAGCGATCCAGAGACGCGCAGCCCGTCGAGCGCGGTCTGGCGCCCCAGCGGCTTGACCGACAGGCGTACCGCGCCCCGCGCCCGCGGCGGCGCGCTCGCCTCTGTCGTCTCAACCGCGCCGGCCAGCGTCATGACCCCCGATCCCCCGTGCTTGTCGCAGATTGGCCGAGGCGGAATGGAAGCGCGAGCGACGGGGCGCGCGGGACGCTCAAGCCGCGCTCGCCGGACCCGACAAAGCCCAGAAACCAGGCGCGTCGCCCGATCTTTGGGCGCCGCGCGAAAACCCGGTGCGTTCAGCTCGTGTAGTATTTCGACTGGTAGCCGCCATAGGCGCCGTATTTGCCGGCATATCCGTATTTGCGCATCCCGATCGGGTCGATCTGGGTGAGCACAAGGCCGGTGATGTCGGTGCCGGCGATCTCGAACTGGCGGATCGCCTCGGTCACCTGGGCGCGCGAGGTGTGGTCCCATTTGACCGAGAACAGCACCGCGTCGGTGAGCCGGGCGACGATGCGGGTGTCGGGCACCAGCAGCACCGGCGGCATGTCGATGATGACGATGTCGTAGCGCTTGCGCAGCCCGGCGATCAGGGTGGCGAAGCGGTCGGACGAGAACAGATCGGCAGCGTTCGTGGTCGTGCGGCCGCCGACCAGCACGTCGATGCCGAGGTGATCGATCCGCTGGACGGCGGATTCGAAGCTCTTTTCGCCGGCGAGAACGGCGAGCAGGCCCGCATTCTGCTCGAGCCGGAAATACTCGTCGAAGACGCGGCGGCGGATGTCGCCCTCCATCAGCAGCACCCGCTGGCCGAGGCCCGCGAAGTTCTGGGCCAGCGCCACGGCCACGGTGGTCTTGCCCTCGCCCGGCATGGCCGAGGTCGAGAGGATCACCTTCGGCGGCCGGTCGACATTCGACAGAAGCAGCGAGGTGCGCAGGTTGCGCACCGCTTCAGCCGCCGCCGAAGTGGGCTTCTCGACCAGATAGTCGAGGATCTGGCGGCGCTTCTTGCCCTTGATCCGGGGGATCTGGCCGAACACCGAATGACCCGAGTGGCGCTCGAGCTGCTCGGCGGTGCGGAAGCCGGTGTTGAGCATCTCGCGCAGCAGCACATAGCCGGCGCCGGCGAGAAGGCCGAACAGCATCGTCGTCGCGAGAATCCGCCGCCGGTTCGGCGACGAGGGCCAGAGCGGCACGGCGGCCTCCGACAGCACCCGCGCGTCCGCCTGCTGGATGCCCTGCTGCACCGCGGTCTCCTTCAGCCGGGCGAGGAAATATTCGTAGATCGCGCGCGAGGCCTCGGCTTCGCGTTTCATCTGGTCGAGCTGGACAAGATCGGCCGACTGCCCCTCGAAGCTCGCTTCGAGACCGGCCAGCGAAGTTTCGATCGGGCCGATCTGCGCCTCGGTGCGGGCGCGGTCGCCTTCGATCCGGCGGCGGATCGTCTCGGCGCGGGCGCGGATCTCGTCCGGCCCCGCGCCCGAGGCGATCAGCCGGTCGAGCGCGGTGTCGTTGGCCACGCGGGCGATGGCGGCGGCATCGCCCTTGGCGAGCGCCGCGTCGAGCCCGGCCAGCGTCGCGCCGGCGGCGTCGCGGGCATCGGTGAGGCTGGCGATCCGGGCCCGGGTGTCCTTGACCTGGCGGCTCAGCCCGTCGAGCGCCTCGGGCGAGATGAGCTCGGTGCCGGCGACGAAGACCTGAACGGCGGTCTCGGCCGCTTCGAGCTCGCTCTTCAGCCCCGCGACCCGCTCGGTCAGCCATTCCGTCGCCGCCTGGGTCGCGTCGAATTTCACCTGGAGCTGGTCGGCGACGTAGACCCGGGCGAGGGTGTTGGCGAGATCGGTCGAGAGCACCGGATCCTCGGTCACCGCGGTGACGTTGAAGACATAGCTCGCGCGCACATTGGTGACGGCGAAGACCTGCGCCACCTTGCGCATGGTCGTGTCGCGCTGCACCTGGGCGCTCGGCGCGGTGCCGGCATCGTCGGTGGCGCCGGCCCAGGGGTTGAACGCCGGGTTGCGGGTGAGATCGAGCGCGTCGACCACCTGCCCCATCATCCGGCGCGAGGTCAGCACCTCGGCCTCGGTGTTCACCGTCATCTGGTCGCCGGTCAGCCCCGACATCACGCCTTCGAGCTCGACCACGGTCGATTGCCGCGGTTCGAGCACCACCGAGGCCTGGGCGGTGTAGAGCGGCGTAGCCAGTTTGGTGGCCCAGGCCCAGCCCCAGGCCGTGGCCACCGCCACCGCCAGCGCGATCCACCATTTGCCGCGCCACAGCGTGCGGCCGAGGTCGAGAAGTTCGAGCCCGGATTCCTCGGGATCAGCGGCGCCGAGCGGCATCAGCGCATGAACGCGCCCGCGCCGCGAACCAGCCAGCGTCCCGCCGATCTGGCCCCCGATCTGGTCCAGCAGCTTCTTCGACATCTGGTTGGTCATCGCCCGGCGCACCTCAACAACTAGTGTTTCCTATAGGCGAGAGCGGGGCCGACAGGCAACCGGTAAGGTGACCGGCGCTCGCGCCGCCCCCCGGTGTACGACCGTGCGGCCGACGCCTGCCCGGCCTCAGCCCTCATAGTAGGATTTCCCGTATTTCTTCTGCGCGGCATAGGTGCCGTAACCGGCGTACTGGCCCATGCGTTTCAGCTTCTTCATGTCGATCCGCGCCAGCACCAGCCCGCTCACGCGGATGCCGCCGTCGGCCATCATCTTGAGCCCGGTGGCGACGTCGCGCCGCGTGGTGCGGTTCCATTCGACGACATAGAGCACGGCGTCGGCGAATTGCGCGACGACGCGGGCGTCGGGCACCACGAGCACCGGCGGAGTGTCGATGATGACCACGTCGTAACGGCTCTTGGCCTCGGCGACGAGCGCCTTGAAGCGCGAGGACGAAAACACGTCGGCCGCGTTCATCGCCGCGCGCTCGCCGACCAGCACGTCGGCGTCGATCAGGTAGTTGCGCTCGACCGCCTGGGCGAGTTCGACCTCGCCGGAGAGCACCGAGAGCAGACCCTTCGTCTTCTTGAGGTCGAGATAGTCGCGAAACACCCGATGGCGGATGTCGCCCTCGATCAGGAGCACCTTGCGGCCGAGGCCGGTGAAGTTCTGCGCCAGCGCGATCGAGGTGGTGGTCTTGCCCTCGCCGGGCAGCGACGAGGTGAGCATCACCACCTTTGGGGGCCGGTCGAGGTTCGACATCAGCACAGAGGTGCGCAGGTTGCGGACCGCCTCGGCCGCCATCGAGGTCGGCTTGTCGACGAAATAGGTCAGCACCTCGCCGCGTTCCGAGCGCGGCACCAGCGGGATCTGCCCCATCACCGAGCGGCCGGTGGCGGCCTCGACCTCGGCGCCGGTGCGGAAACCGGTGCGCAGCATGTCCCACAGGAGCACGCCGCCGGCGCCGGCGATCAGCGCCATGGCGAGCGACAGCGACATGATGCGCGACTTGTTCGGCGCCGAAGGCCAACGCGGCACGGCGGCGCGGCTGATGATCCGGCTGTCGGCGCGCAGGTTGCCTTCGCTCGCGGTCAACTCCTTCATCCGGCCGAGGAAATATTCGTAGATCGCCCGGCTCGCCTCGACTTCGCGTCCGAGCTGCTGGTAGGTCACCAGATCGCCCGAGGCCTGGGCGTAATCCTCGTCGAGCACCGCGACCGATCGCGCGAGCGTGGCGCTCTGCGCTTCGGCGCGGCCGAGCTCGACCGCGAGCCGGGCGCGCACCGCCTCGAGCCGCGCGGTGAAGGCGGGCGTCTCGGCGCCTTCGATCAGGGCCGCGCGCAGCTGCTGGTCGTCGGCGGCGGCGACAACGGCCGGCCAGTCGCCTGCCGCTTCGGCATCGGCCAGGCGGGCACGCCGTTCGACCAGCGCCGCGCCATCCTTGCGGACCGCGTCGAGCCGTTCGCGGGCATCGTTGATCCTGAGGTTCAGCGCTTCGAGATCCTCGGCGCGCACCATCCGGTTTTCCGAGGCGAAGGCCTCGACCGCGCTTTCGGCCGCTTCCAGCTCGCCCTGGAGCGTGTTCAGCCGGTCGGTGAGCCAGGCGGTGGCCTGTTCGGTGGCGTGGAACTTCACCTCGATCTGGTCGTCGATATAGGCGGCGGCGAGGGTGTTGGCGATCTCGGCCGAGCGTTCCGGCTCGGTCGTGGTCACCGAGATGTTGAACAGGTAGCTCTCCTGGTCGTTCGAGACGCTGAGCCGGCCGAGCACGCCGTCGATGAGCAGGTCCATCACCCGGGTGTCCGCGAGCGCCTGGGCCTCGGCCTCCGCCTTCTCGGCCTCGGTCGGCGCGCGGCCGTCGGTGATGGCCCGCAGATAGGGGTTGAAGGCGGGGTCGCCGGCGAGATCGAGCGCGAGCACCACCTTCTCGATCAGCCCGCGCGAGCGCAGGACGCCGAGTTCGGTGTTGATCGTGCCGAGCGTGCCCGGCAACGCGGTGACGACGTTGCCGAGATCGACGACGTTCTCGTCGCGGGTCTCCATCGCGACGACCGCGCGGGCGGTGTAGACCGGCACCGCGCGCACGTTCGCGAGATACCAGCCGATGCCCCAGCCCAGAACCGCCGCCGCCAGAAGCCAGTAGCGCCCGCGCCAGAGCGCCCGGAGGGTTCCCAGAAGATCAATGTCGTCGCTCTCCCGGTCGGCCTCGACCGGCAGCCCAACGTCCCGGAAGCCTCCGGAAACCTCGCGTGTCATCATCAAGCCTGCTCGTTATTTTTGGTTATGTCTGCTCTTTTGCCTGCAGCATATCAATGTTTTGACCGTCTGCACAGCCCTGGCGCGCAAGCCGCACGCGCGACCGGTGCAATCCGACAACCCCTGGCCCGGGGCAGGTCCGGGGCACGCGGCCGCGCGGTCCCACGCGAACGTGAAAATATTCCCGCGCAACGCCCGATTGTTGCCACGTTGACCCGCTACATGAAGTTCCCGTAAGTGTTGAGGCACGAGCAGAGGGGCGCAAAAGTGCCAGACGATAACGAAAATGGGCCGGTGAAGGCCTATACACGGCGTGAGGCGCTCGCGGCGATGGCGAAGTATTCCGCCGCCGTGGGTGGGTCTGCCGTGACCATCGTCAGCGCCGAGGGGCTGGTCAGCGCCGCCTCCGCCTACCCGCCCGACGACGCGCTGATCCGGTTCTGCCTGCGGTTCCCGTCCCACAAGAAATGCGTGGGCGTGGTCCTGCCCGCCGGCCGGGTCTCGTTCTGAGCCTGCTCGCGGCTTCATCGCCTCGCGTTCGGACCCGCCACGTCCTTGCCTGCCTGTCCGGGGCTTGCGGGAAGCTGGTCGCGCGGCGCGTTCGCTGGTATGTCGAGCTTCATGGCCCGGCGCGCGACTCCCGCTGATTCAGACCTTTCCGTCCCGCCTTGCGCGCAGGGCGGCAGCTGACGTGGTGCGGCGCGCGGCCTCCGGTTCCGATCCGCGCGGCGAGGCGCTCCGCCTCGCGCTTCTCAGGGCCATCGCCGCCGATCCCGACCACAGTCAACGCAGCCTGTCGCGCACCGTCGGCGTCAGCCTCGGGGCGGTCAATTCCGCGCTGAACCGGCTGGTGGCCGCCGGGCTGGTGGAGACCAGCGGGCTCACCCCGGTCGGCGGCCAGATCAGGCTCGGCTACCGGCTCACCGAGGAAGGCGCGCAGGCCCGGCGGGTGCTTGCGCCTGCTGTGCTGATGCGGCAGAAGGCGGCGCATGACGCGCTCGGGCGGGAGATCGAGGCGTTGGAGCGCGAGATCGCGCAGGAGGGCACGTCGGCAACCACCGGCCGCCCGGCACAACGCCGCAGGACGAATCCCGCCGACAACGTGTAGAGAGCTTGCAACTGCTGTTCGGAACGAGTTGAACCCGCACCATGACCAAAGAGATTTTCGAGACCGCCATGCCCAGCCGCACCGTCAAGAAGGCCGTCTTCCCCGTCGCCGGCTTCGGCACGCGCTTCCTGCCCGCCACCAAGGCGATGCCGAAGGAGCTCCTGCCCATCGTCGACAAGCCGATCATCCAATATGCCGCGGAAGAGGCGGTGCGGGCCGGGATCGACACGCTGATCTTCGTCACCGGCCGACACAAGCGGGCGATCGAGGACCATTTCGACGCCAATCTCGAGCTCGAGGCGGCGCTTCATTCGAAGGGCAAGAGCGAGGCGGCGGAGATGGTGCACAACCTGCTGCCGCCGGGGGTCGAATGCATCTTCGTGCGCCAGCCGGTGCAGAGCGGGCTCGGGCACGCGGTGGCTTGCGCCGAACGCGCGATCGGCGGCGAGCCCTTCGCGGTGCTGCTGGCCGACGATTTCATCATGGCGCATGACAAGGGCGTGACCCACGATCTGGTGCAGGCCTACGAGGCATCCGGGCACAGCCAGCTTTCGGTGATGGAGATATCCGGGCCGGAGATCTCGAAATACGGCGTGGTCAAGCCGGGCGACGCGCCCGGGCGGGTCGCCGGTCTGGTCGAGAAGCCGCCGCTCGAAAAAGCGCCGTCGAACCTCGCCTCGATCGGCCGCTATGTGCTGACGCCCGACATTTTCGACATCCTGCGCGACCTGCCGCCCGGCTCGGGCGGCGAGGTGCAGCTGGCCGACGCGATCAACATCCAGGCCGCGCGGGGCGGGGTCGAGAGCGTCGTGCTCAACGGCACCCGCTACGATTGCGGCTCGGTCGACGGCTATCTCGACGCGATCACCGCGGTGGCGGCGCGCCGCCGGGGCTGAGGCGCCGCCGCGACGCCCGGCGCGCCTGGCGGGATCGTGCTACGCTGTGTCACAAATCGCGCGCGGCCCGCAGGGCTGCGGGGAGTGGGAGACCTGACCGGATGAGCGACCCGACCCTGCCGGCCGACTGGATCGCCGTCGACTGGGGCACCTCGCGGATGCGGGCCTGGGCGTTCGGGCCCGATGGGGCGGAGATCGGCCACGCCGTCTCGGACGCCGGCATGGGCGGGCTCGCCCCGGAGGGGTTCGAGCCGGCACTGCTAGCCGCCGTCAGCCCCTGGCTCGGGCCTGACCGGGCGACGCCGGTGATCGCCTGCGGCATGGTCGGCGCGCGGCAGGGCTGGGTCGAGGCGCCCTATGTTTCCGTCCCCTGCCCGCCGCCCGGACCGGCTCAGGCGGTCATGGCGCCGGTGCGCGATCCGCGCCTGGCCGTCACGATCCTGCCCGGCGTGTCGCAGGCCGCGCCGGCCGACGTGATGCGCGGCGAGGAGACGCAGATCGCGGGCTTTCTCGCCTCCACGCCCGGGTTCGACGGCACGCTTTGCCTGCCGGGGACGCATACCAAATGGGTGCAGGTGAGCGCGGGCGAGATCGTGAGTTTCCGCACCGCGATGACCGGCGAGCTGTTCGCGGCCCTCAGGGGCCACACGGTGCTGCGCCACGCGCTCGGCGCGGCCGAGGGCGGTCCCGCCTTTCTCGAGGCGGTGGCCGACGCGATGGCGCGGCCCGAGGCGCTCACCCAGCGGCTGTTCTCGCTTCGGGCCGAGAGCCTGCTCTCGGGTCTCGCCCCGGCGGCGGCGGCAGACCGGGCCTCGGGGCTGCTGATCGGGCTGGAGCTCGCCGGCGCGCGCGGTTACTGGCTCGGCACGCGGTTCGCGCTCATCGGCAACGGCGCACAATCCGAACTCTATGCGGCGGCGCTCGCGGCGCAGGGGGTGATTGTCGAGAGGGCCGATGCCGACGCGATGGTGCTCGCGGGGCTCGGGGCCGCGTGGGCCGCACTGGAGGGAGAGAGGCCATGAGCCGCAACATCATCGCGATCCTGCGAGGCGTAACCCCCGGGGCGGTGCTCGGCATCGGCGAGGCGCTGGTCGCGGCCGGGATCGAGACGATCGAGGTGCCGCTCAACTCGCCCGATCCTTTCGACAGCATCGCGGCGCTGGCGCGGGGCCTCGCCGGGCGCGCACGGATCGGCGCCGGAACGGTCTTGAGCGTCGACGAGGTCGTCCGGGTGCAGGCGGCGGGGGGCACGCTGGTGGTCTCGCCCGATGCGAACCCCACGGTGATCGCCGCCACCCGCGCGGCGGGCATGGCGTCCTACCCCGGGGTGCTGACACCGACCGAGGCGTTCTCGGCGCTCCGGGCGGGGGCGACCGGGCTCAAGTTCTTCCCCGCCGGCCTCGTCGGCCCCGAGGGGCTGAAGGCGATCCGCGCGGTGCTGCCGCCGGACACCGAATGCTGGGCGGTGGGCGGCGCGGGGCCCGGCAATTTCGCCGAGTGGGTCGCCGCCGGCGCCACCGGCTTCGGCATCGGCACCGCGCTCTACACCCCCGGCCTCACGGCGGCCGAGGTGGCGGCGCGGGCCGGCGCGGTGGTCGCCGCCTACGATGCCGCCACCGGCTGAGCCGGTATCGGCGGCGCGCGCCCAGCACGAGACGGTCGCAGACGCAGCATAGCTTTGCCCGACCATGGTCCGAATTCGAACGAAATGCCGGGCTAGGGTTTCAGGCGTATTAGCTATGCGTGACGAGGCAGTAAGCCATGACGACCCTGAGCACGAGCTGGAGCCGACGGAGCGGGTGGTTCGATTCCACCGGCCGCGAACAGCGGATCAAGGATTACATCGAGCTTACCCGCAAACTGATCTGGCAACGTCAGGCGACCTTCCTCGCCGCGACGATGCTGTCGGCCTTCTATTTCGACGCGCTCCGGATGGTGGCCTGCTACGGGCTCGTGCTGTTTTCCGAGGTGTTCGACCTCATGCTCAGCCCGGCCGCGCGCAAATGGACCGACGACAATCCGCGTACCGGACGGATGCTGCTGATCCGGATCACGTTCAACACCGTGCTGAGCGCGCTGGCGATCGGCTTTTTCGTCATCCAGCTCGCGGTGCAACAGCATACCGGCGGTCATTTCACGCCCCTGTTCTTCCTGTTCGCGGCCTCGCTGTTCGCGGCGATGAACAACAGCCAGATGATCGGCATCCTGCTTCTCAGGCTGTCGATCTATTCCGGCGCCTTCATGTTCATCACCTTCTACGACGTGTTCCGCTACCAGCCGCCGATCTATTCGCGCACCTGGCTCGAGTTCTTCACCTCGGTGTTCGTGCTCTACTTCATCGCCGACATGTCGCTCGCGTTCTACAAGCAGTACCAGGAGCGGCTCGAGCAGCTTAAAAAGGTACGCGAGGAGAACCGGCGCACCAAGGCGGCCTACGAGATCAAGTCGCAGTTCCTGTCGACGGTCAGCCACGAGCTGCGCACGCCGCTCACCTCGATCAAGGCCTCGCTCGATCTGGTCAACAACGGCGTGCTCGGCGAGGTGCCCGAGAACCTCAGGCCCGCGCTGGCGATCGCGGCGAAGAACAGCCACCGGCTGGCCAATCTGATCGACGACCTGCTCGATCTGCAGAAGATCGAGGCCGGCGAGATGGTGTTCCACTTCGACAAGATCGACGTGGCCGAGCTGGTCAAGGAGGCGGTCGAGAGCACCAAGAGCTACGCCGATCACCTCGGCATCCATGTCGCCACCGTTCTGCCGACGCAGGAGATGCAGATGCGCGGCGACCATTCGCGGCTGATCCAGGTGATGCACAACCTGATGTCGAACGCGCTCAAGTTCTCGCGCGAGGGCGGCACCGTGCAGGTGCGCGTCGAGGCGCGCGGACCGAAGGTGCGGATCTCGGTGCAGGACGAAGGTGTCGGTATTCCCGAGAACGCGCGCGACAAGGTGTTCGGCAAGTTCAGCCAGGTCGACTCGTCCGACATCCGCAAGGTGGGCGGCACCGGGCTCGGCATGAACATCACCAAGCAGATCGTCGAGCGGCACGAAGGCAAGGTGGACTACGAAAGCAAGCTCGGCGAGGGATCGACCTTCTATGTCGAGTTCGACCGTCTGCCCGAAGCGGCAGGGGACGAAGACGCGCGTAATCCGGTGGCGCTGACAGCCTGAGCGCGACCTTTATCCCCGCGCGCCACCTGCGCGTGTAAAGCTGCGGGTCGCGCAACAATCCCGCCAAATCCGGTTGAATTCGTCCGCTTTCGGCGCGTAAGCTTCGGCCAAAGTGGGATCGCGCGTACCGAATAGGTCGCCGTCGTGCAAGTGATGCGCGACCCGCGTTTCTCGGATCGACGCAAGGCTCCCGGACGGTCGCGCCGCACGGGGGCGCGTCTGCTGACGGAGGCGGGAATGGCCAAGCTGGAACGCATCGTCCATGTCGACGACGACGAAGACATTCGCACGCTCACCAAGATGGCGCTGGAACTGGTCGGCAAGTACCAGATCGAGCAATTCGCGTCCGGCGAAGAGACGCTGAACGCGGCGTCGGGGCTCCGCCCGCAATTGTTCCTGCTCGATTACATGATGCCGGGGATGAGCGGCGAAGAGCTGTTCCGCCGGCTGCGCGAGCTGCCCGGGCTCGGGGCGGTGCCGGCGGTGTTCATGACCGCGAAGACCGAGCAATCCTTCGCCCAGCGGCTGGTCGACGAGGGGGCGCTCGGCGTCATCACCAAGCCGTTCGATATCGGCGAGCTGTGCCAGCAGATCGAGGCGGCCTGGGCCACGCTGCCGCAGAACGGCTAGGCCGTCTGCGCGCACTTCGCTGGCTAGGCCGGGCAGGTCAGGCCGGGCAGGTGGTGGGATTGCTGCAGATGTCTTCGATGATCCGGGCGAGCCGGTTGATCCGGGCGATCGAGACCGCGCGCAATTCCGGCGAGCCGCGCTGGGTGCGGTAGGCGGAGATCGCGGTCTCGGCCTCGCGGGCGACATCGCCGAGTTCGCCGAACCCGTAGGTCTTGCCCACGCCGGCGATCCGATGGGCGATGCGCATCGCCAGTTCGAGCGAGGCGTCGGTCTGCCGCGGGTCGGGGTTCTCGAGATCGAGCTGGTTCAGGGTCTCGCGGTATTGCGCGAGGCGTTCGACGAAATCGCCCCGGCTCTTGCGCACCGCGGCCTCGAGCGCCGCGAAGGCGCCGGCGGATTTGTTCAGACGGTCGCCGATGCTGCTGCCGGGGGCCGTTTGGGGTTTGGCCCCGGGCGCCGCGGCCCCGGCGGCCTCGACGCGCTCGCGGCCAATATCCTTCATCCGGCGCAACGCGGCGGAGACTTTGTCGGCCGGGTCCAATCCGAGATCGCGGTCAGGCATTGGAAACCCTCAGGCTGCCGGGACCGCTGCGGGAGATTGGCAGCACCTGGCCGGCATTCGGGCCTTCGGTCGCGGCCTTGGAGATCTCCGACGTGCCGGGGGTTTTCTCGTTGTGAATCGGCGCTTTCGGGAACAGCTTGGTCGAGCTCTTCATCCCCGGCTTGCGTTTTACGCCGTCAGGCTTGTGGAAGGCCGAGGTGCGGGCTTTGGCCGCAACCGGTTTCGCCGCCTTCGAATGTTCGCCGACGTCGGAATTGAGCTGGTCGCGCAGCATGTCCATGAATTCGGCACGCAGGGTGTCCTCGGCATCGCGGGTTTCCCAGAATAGCCGGGCGAAGGGATGGGGGTTTTTCAGCGCGCCGCGGCCGGCCTTTTCCTGCTGGACGCGCGGATCGGTCTTGAGCCGCGCGCGGTCGAGCGCGGTCTGGATCGATTTCGACAGCTCGCCCCGGGTCGGCAGCTTGACCGCGACCGGATCGCCCAGCACCAGCGCCGCGGTGGCGGGCAGCTTGGCGGCGTGCTTGCCCTCGCTTTCCTTGATGTCGATCGCGATCTCGCGGCCGATGTCCTTCAGCGCCTGCCCGCCCTTGCGCGACACCACGCCGACGAACTCGCCGTCCCCGCGATAGGCGATGAACACTTCGTGCTCGGCCAGCCGGGCGATCAGCGATGCAGCGGCGGTGCGCAGGAGGTTCTTGAATTCGAGCGGCGGCAGTTTGCGGTGCAGATCGGTGACGTTGCGCAGCTTGGCGGCGAAGATGGTCGACAGGAACAGCACGCCCCGGCCGCTCTGATAGACGTAGTTCTCGAACGCCGGATAGCGCAGCAGATGGTCCATCTTGCCGAGGTCGATGGCCTCCTCGACGTCGTGCTGGGTCGAGCGGTCGAGCACTTCGATCAGGCTCTCGACGACGCCCGCCGTTTCGTTCAGCGACTTGCGCTCGCGCATCAGTTGCTCGGCGAGGCCGAGGCGCACGATGATCTCGGTCGGATCGAGGGGCTTGGTCAGGTAGTCCGACGCGCCGGCCGCGAAGGCGCGGTCGATGAAGGCCTTTTCCGACAGTGCGGTGAGCATCAGGATCGGGGTGCGGCGGTGCTTGTCGATCTTGCGGATCTCGCCGCACAGCTCGATCCCGTCCATCCCCGGCATCTCGATATCGAGAATGAAGCAGTCGAAGGGCGTGTCGGCCTCGCGGATGGTGGCGAGCGCCTCGTCGCCCGACTGGCAGGTCTGGATCTCGCCGTACTCGGCGCCCTGCAGCATTTCGGCGAGCAGGCCGAGGATCATCCTGTCATCGTCAACCGCAAGGATCTTCATCGCCAATTGTCCGCTTCTTGGGGTGCCGTCCTGTCAGGGGCACCTCGGGTTACCAATGTGAGCGGCATTTCGCCGCGTCTATTGGTTCGAAATTGACAAGAGAATCTGCCGATTCAGAGGCGGGAGCGCGGCCACATCGTGCATTTTTGGACGGTGCAGGCGAAAATTCGCTCATTCTGACCGATACGGAAACAACGGCTTCCGGAACGCCCGACTCGGCCGGTTTCGGCGTCGAATGGCGCGGCGCGACCGCCCCGCCCCGGTTCAGCGCCGGATCCGCGCCACCTTGATGAGCGCCGCCTGGCTGCGCTCGCCGGCGGGGCCGAACCGCCGGCCGACCGGCACCGCCGCGAGCCCCGGCCAGCGCAGCCAGTGGGCGAAGTCGGGCGGCACGATCCCGATGAGATGGGTGGCGGCCAGTTCGCCGGCCGCTTCGGCGATTTCGCCGATCAGCCGGGTCTCGACCACGCTGCGGCGCGCGGCCGGCACGTCGTCGGCCACGAACGGCCGCGAGATCTCCCAGACCTTGCGGTCGACGGGGGCTTCGAGGAACAGCACGTCGCGCGGGATCGGGTCGAGCAGCCCGCGCTGGGCGTCGCGCAGCATGTAGGAACAGGGGCCGCAGTGCGCGATGGTCGGCAGAAGCCGCACCCCGGCGAGCACCTGGCCGAATTCGTGCAGCACGATCCAGCGGGCGGCGGGGGTGTCGTATTGGTCGAATTCCATCCCGTCGGCGCAGGAGCTGTCCTCGTGGCGCGCGTCGATGAAGTGGCGTTTGCGGGCCTCGAGGTAGCGCACCATCAGATCGCCCGACTGGCTCATGGTGCGAAACGAGATCGTGCTGGCCCGGATATGGCCTTCGAGGCCGGGCTGCGCCCCGGACGGGCGCGGCTGGGCTGCGGCCGGCGGTGCGGCCGTTTCCCCGGGGTTCACCGGTTCGAGATCCGGAAACACCCAGGTCTTGCTAGTCTGGTGCTCAAACGCGCCCGGCACAGCCTGCTATCTGCCCAAGATTGCCTCTCGTTTCGCCCCGTTTATTGGGTTTCTCCAGAAGCCGTTCAACAAAAAAGCGTAAAGGGGCCGCATTCGCGCCAATGTCCGCGATCCGGCAACAACACCCGGCCGCCAGCGCGGGGCCAGGCGAATCGCCGGGCGGCGGGCGATTTGGCCCGCCGCATCCCGCCCCCGCGCGCCAAGCGCCCGGGGAGCGCGGGGTCAGTTGCAGAAGAAGGTGCAGGCCTCTCCGCCCGCGCCCTCCGCCTGGGCGACGAGCGAGGGCAGGACGAAGAAGAAGCTCGGCAGGTAGACGGTTTCGGCACCCACCACCGGTTTGTAACGATAGACCCGCTTGATCGCCTCCTCACCCGCCTTCAGCGCGTATTCGCGGCCCTGCCATTCGACCTGATCGGGCCGGACGTAGATTTCGGCGCCCATGTTGCCCAGGTGGTAGCTGGTCCAGCAGACGTCGCGGCGCAGTTCCTCGACGATGGCGGGATCGGTCGAGTCGATCTTGGCGAGCAGCGCGGTCACCGGGAGCGCGAGGAAGCTCCGGTCCGCGCCCGGCAGGTTGCGCAGATCGCCGAGGATCGCGCGCACATCGTTGTTTTCGACCACGGTGTCGCCGGAGAAGGCCTCGGCCAGATCGACGATCAGCTTGCGCATCGCCCTTCCCTGTTCGGGGTGGCCGACCATCGGGCACATCACCTCGAAGTTGCCGCGCAGCGAACGCGCCTGTTCCGGTTCGAGCGCCACAGTATAGGTCCAGTCGATGTCGCGCACCGCCCCCTGGTCGTGCAGCTCCAGGGGCGCGAAGCCGGAACTGGCCTCGACGATCACCTTGTCGGCGATGTCGGCGCCGAAGGTTTCGACCATGATCTCGTCCATCTTGATGCGGCTCGCGAGGTTGTCCTCGGCGATGCGCGAGCCCTGGGCAAGTTCGTCGCCGATGACGTCGCCGCGCAGGCTGGTGCCGGCCTGGGCGGCCTCCTCGATGGTGAGGTCGAGCACCCGCTTCACCGCGGTGGGCGTGGTGGCCTCGAAGTTGGAGAGATCAATGGCGACGATATCGTCGTCACGCACCTCTCCATCGACCAGCGGCGCCAGCATCGCCTTCGACTGGGCCCAGAACGCCTCGCGCGCGCGGGTGGCGTTGGGATCGCCCTTGTCGTCGGTGATGACCGGAACCGGCAGGTAGAACACCTGTTCGCCGGTCAGGCCCGCGAGCACCCGGGCGACATCGACCGTCTCGCGCGAGCCGTGGTCGGCGATGTGGATGATGACGTTGGGGCTGCCCTCGTACCATTCGGGATTGGTGCCGAAATCGGCGCCGAGCTGCCGGACGGTCTCGAGCGCCGCCTCTTCGCGCAGGCCCACATTGTCGCCGAGCCCGGTATGGGCCGAGATCCGGCCCAGGACCGGAGTCAGGTTGAAGCCGCCGCCGATCGGCGTGGTCGGCACCAGCTGCTCGACCTCGATCGGATCGTCGAGCCCGGTGCGGCCCTTCTGTTTGAAGTCGGAATAGGCCCAGACCGAAATCTTCACCTCGGGCAGCCGGTTGCGGGCGTCGAGCCTTAGCTGGCCGTACTGGGCAATGAACTGGACGATGCCGGCCTGCACCAGCGGCAGGTACTGGCGCATGCTCTCGGTGGTGTCGAGCACCAGCATCACGTTCAGCCGCTGCAGCCGGGCGAGATCTTCGGCCACGGTGGTCTGGCTCATCAGCTGCGTGGCCGAACCCTCGCCGGTCTGCCCGAGGAAGATCACCTCGTGATAGGGCGTGTCGTCGGGGTTGGCGGCGGTGTCGAAGGCGGGGTCGATCGTGCGCACGATCGGGTAGCTCAGAAGCTGGCGGCCGCCGTGGATGTAGTCGGCCAGCTCTTCGGTGGTCTTGCCCGAGGTGATGTCGGGGGCGGGTTCGCCCTGGCGGCGCCAGTTGGAGATCAGATCGCCCTCGCGGCGGAACATCGCCCCCTGCCCCGCCGCGTCGTAGAACAGCCCGAGCCGGGTCGGCCAGAGCTCGAGCGCGGCGAGGTCGATCCAGCCGAACATATCGCCCTCGCCGTCGCCGACCAGGGCCACCACGTCGCCCTGGTCGTCCTGGTCGAGGTCGTAGATTTCGAGCACCGAGAAGAACCGGCGCGATTCGCGCAGCGTGCCGCCCTTGGCGGCCGAGTAGAACGGATAGGTGGGCGCGACGCCGTCCACCGTGGCGCCGATCAGCACTGCCTTGGCGCGCAGGCCGGAGGGCACGCCGTCGCAGAGCGCGTTGTCGCGGGCGGTGAGATTGTTGAGCTTCGAGCAGAAATCGCCGAACAGCATGGCGCGCGGCGTGGCACAGATCGCGCCGTCGCGGCGCTCGAAGGCGTTGAGCGCGCTGCGCTGATGCGGGTCGAGCAGATCGGCCGCGTCGACCCAGCCGCAGGTGGTCCCGGCGTCGTCCATCACGAAGATCCGCTCGCCGGAGCCGTCGGGCGAGATGCCGTAGCACGAGACGTGATCGAAGCTCGACCCGAGCTCGGTGAGCGGCGTGCTGGCGGTGGGCAGGCCGTAGAGGCCGATGCCCGCGCCGATCAGCCACTGTCCGCCGCTTTCGCGACCGCGGATGCCGTCGGCCATCGCGGCGCAATCGGCGGGCGCGTCGATTTCGAGCGTCGCGACGTCGACCAGACCCTGGGCGGCGGCCAGGCCCGGCAGCGCCAGGGCGGTGGCGGCCGCGATCAGGGTTTGAACGACGTAACCGGCGATGGACCTGCGCATTTTGACTACTCCTCCGCAGAAAGCTTGATGAGGATGGCCGACATGGCGTCGGTGAGCGCCACGCCGTAGCGGGCGGGCACTTCGACGCCGGCACGCCAATCCTCGATGTAATAGGGGAAAATGTTGAGGCCGGCGGGAAGGCCGGCGCAGCGATAGAGCCCGCCGTTGTCGGTCGCGCGGGTGGATTGGATCGAAGCGAGGCCACCGCCTGCGGTCAGCCGCGACATCCGGCCGAGGTCGGGCTGTTCCTCGGCATGGAGACGCGCGACCGGAAATACCCAGAGCCGGATATCGATACCGGCGGCGGCATCGATGAGGCCGAGGAGGTTCTGGTAGGTCGGGTCGGCGCAGGTGTCGACGCTGCCCTGGGTGCTGCGGCCCGCCACCGGGGCGATCAGCATGATGTCGAGCTCCTTGGCGCCAGCGGTCTCGGCGGCGGCGACGACGCGGGCGAGCGCCGCCGAGGCGTCCTGCGCCGAGACGACGGCATGGGCGGCGGCGAGCTCGGCCCGGGCCGGCGCCGAGAGGTTGGCGAAGGCGCCGGCGGGGTTCGATTGCAACGTGACGGCGCTCAAAGCGAGCAGGCTGGTGAGGTCCGAGCGGCCGTCGAGCCGGAACAGTTCGGCGCCGATCACATCCATCGCCTGGCCCAGCACCTCGACCGCCAGCCGCGTATGGGCGGCCTCGATCGCGTCGATCAGGGTGCGGGCGAATTGCGCAACCTCGTCGGGCCGCAGCTTCACCTCGCTTTCGAGATCGCCCTGGTTGACCGCAAAGACATGGGCGACGACCCGGCTGGTGGCGCCGTCGGCGGCGAGCGAGACGCGCAGGGTCGCCTCGGGCGGCACGGCGAAACTCTGGGCTTCGACCCCGCAGCTCGCGGGATCGGAGGGGACGATGTCGAAGGCGACCGGATCGCCGGCGAGGCCGAGCGCGGCCGTCGCG
>JAGRMO010000332.1 GCA_020441205.1 Maritimibacter sp. | reverse complement strand
GGGTGGGCGAACTCGGACGGGGAGCCAAAGCCTTGAAATTGAACATGATAGCGCTACCACGAACTTCGCACGGGCAAGTCGGGCGAAGCCCGAGGCGCGGTGATCCGGCCGGTCCGCCATCCTGAACGGCGCTCGACGGGCGCGGGCGCGCGCCAGAACCCTCGCCGTCGGGCCTCCCCCTTCCCCGCCGCCCTGCCCGGCCCCATATTCCCTCCATGCTGAAGCTCACTCCGATTCTACTCGCGGTCGCCTACGGCCTTCTCGTGTTCCGCTTCTCGTCCTGGCGGCTCGCGAAGGAACTCGACGACAAATCGGCCGAGCTTGCCGACCCGGAGCTGCGCCGGCTCACCGAACGCATGGCCGACGCGCTCGATCTGAAACGGATCAAGGTGCATCTCTACGAGGTCGAGCCGGTCAACGGCCTCGCCGCTCCGGACGGACGGATCTTCATCACCCGGGGGTTCTATGCCCGTTACCGCGCGGGCGAGGTCAGCGCCGAGGAGCTCGCGAGCGTCATCGCCCATGAGCTCGGCCACGTGGCGCTGGGCCATTCGCGCCGCCGGATGATCGACTTTTCCGGCCAGAACGCGATGCGGGTGGCGCTCGGCATGGTGCTGTCGCGCCTCCTGCCCGGGATCGGGGTCTACATCGCCAACGGTCTCGCCTCGCTGCTCGCCGCCAAGCTCTCGCGTTCGGACGAGTTCGAGGCCGACGCCTATGCCTCGGCGCTGCTGGTCAAATCCGGTATCGGCACGGGCCCGCAGAAATCGCTGTTTCGCAAGCTCGACAGTCTTACCGGCTCGGGCAAGGCCCCGGTGCCGGCCTGGTTCATGAGCCACCCGACCGTGACCGACCGCATCGCCGCCATCGAGAGCAACGAGGCGCGCTGGGGGATCGGCAGGGTCTGAACCGCCGCCCAGGCGTACCAAGCCGCAACCTGCCGATTTCGCGCCGCGAATAACCTTGTGTGGACTTGCCGGTTTAGCCGGCACCCAGGTTCTGCGGGAGACGAATTTTCTACGACATTACATGCCGTTGAAAGAATGCCGCGAGACCGGAAATCGGCGAAGGATTGCCCCGAGCGGAACGGCGCACGCCCTCGGGCGGGGCACGCTACGCTGGCTCCAGCGCCTTTCCGAGCCTGGGCAGCCGCGCCTTCTTCATCAGCTTGCGGATCGGCCAGGGCTCGCCCGAGAGCCGCTCGGCCTCGGCACGAACCTTCTCCGCGACCTCGGCGACCGCCACCGGGTGCGCCTCCCACAAGCCCCGCAGGAACAGATCGGGCACCTCGCGCGCGATCCCCTCTTCCTCGAGCGTGTGGCGCGGGAAATCCGAGACATTGAGCGTGAGCAGCAGATCGGCCGACCCGGCGATGGCGGCGGCGAGCACGTGGACATCGGCCGGGTCGGGCAGCCAGAGCCGGGCTTCGTCGCCCGCCTTCGGGGTCACCGACGCCTTCGGGAACCTCGCCTCCACCGCCGCAACCTCGCCCCGGGCGAGCGCCTCCTGCCCCGGCCCGAGCTTGGCGGCGGCCCGCGCCCATTCCTCGAGGATGCGC
>JAGRMO010000097.1 GCA_020441205.1 Maritimibacter sp. | reverse complement strand
TAGACCCCCATGCTGGCGTCATGGGTCGAAAAGCCGCCGGTCGAGATCGTGGTGAAGGCATGGTTGATCGCGTCGAACGGCGTCATCCCCACGGCGAGATAGGCCAGCACGTTGGCAATGGTCAGCCCGATGTAGATCCAGAAGATGCGCCCGGCGATCTCGACCGCGCGGGGCAGCACCTTGCCCATCGTGTCGAACGCCTCGGAGCGGAAGATCTGCATCCCGCCCACCCGGAGCTCGGGCAGGAAGGCCATCGCGACGACGATGATCCCGACCCCGCCGAACCACTGCAGCATCGAGCGCCACAGAAGCAGCCCCTCGGGCAGATCGTCGAGCCCGGCGAATACCGTCGATCCGGTGGTGGTGAACCCCGACATCGCCTCGAAGAAGGCGTCGACCGGGCGGGCGTCGAGTTCGCCCATCAGAAAGGGCAGCGAGCCGAACAGCGGCAACGCGATCCAGATCAGCGTCGTGAGCAGAAAGGTCTGCTGGATCGTCAGCCCCGCCTCCGTCCGGTTCGCGGTCGCGAGCGACAGCGAACCGCCAACCACGATCGAGATCGCCGCGGTGGTGAGGAATACCAGCCAGTCGGGCGAGCCGTAGACCAGATCGACGACCATGGGCACCAGCATCGTCACCCCGAGAAAGGCGACGACGAGGCCGATGACATAGACGACGGGGCGCAGATCGATCATGGGGCCGAGCGTTGGCCCGCGGGGAAGACCGTGTCAAGCCGAGCGGCGCGCGGCCGCGCAATTGGCCCCACCGCCTTTCCCGTACCGGGCAGGCTTGACAAATTGTCGCACCCGGCGCGAGGCTCGTGGCTGAGGCAGACGGCAGGCAAAGCAACGCCCCCCACCCGGCCCCGCCGCTGCGAACGGAGGGCCGGCCAGTCTCGGAGAGCCCATGCCTGCGCTGCGCTACCTGCCCTTCGCCGCCTTCCTCCTGGCCATTCCCGTCGGCCTAAATCTCGCCAGCGCCATGCCGTTCTGGGGCGGCGCGGCCGTCGCCCTCGGCCTTGCCGGGGCCGGCATCGGCACCTTCGACATGCTCCAGCGCAAGCGCGCGGTGCTGCGCAATTACCCCGTGCTGGCAAGGATGCGGTTCTTTCTCGAAAGCATACGCCCGGAGATCCGCCAGTATTTCCTTGAGAGCGATCACGACGAAGTGCCGTTCTCGCGCGAGCAGCGCGCCCTGGTCTATCGCCGGGCGAAGAATCTCAAGGGCGTCCGCCCGTTCGGCACGCTGAAGAACCAGCAGGCCATCGGCCACGAATGGCTGAACCACTCGATGATGCCGGTGCACAACGACAACTGCGATTTCCGCGTGACCTTCGGCGCCGCGACCTGCGAGAGACCCTGGGAACATTCGGTGCTCAACATCTCGGGCATGTCCTTCGGGGCGCTCTCGCCCCACGCGATCGAGGCGCTCAACATCGGCGCCGCAAGGGGCGGCTTCGCCCACAACACCGGCGAAGGCTCGATCTCGCGGTTCCACCGGACCCACGGCGGCCCCCTCGTCTGGCAGATCGCCTCGGGCTATTTCGGCTGCCGCGACGCCAGCGGCCGGTTCGATCCCGGGGCCTTCGCCGAGAAAGCCAGCGACGACCAGGTGAAGATGATCGAGGTGAAACTGAGCCAGGGCGCCAAGCCCGGCCACGGCGGTATCCTGCCCGGCGCCAAGGTGACCGAGCTTATCGCCGAGGCGCGCGGCATTCCGCTCGGCGTCGACTGCATCAGCCCCGCGGTCCACTCGGCCTTCTCGACACCGGTCGAGATGCTCGCCTTCCTCACCCGGCTCCGCGCCCTGTCTGGCGGCAAGCCGGTGGGGATCAAGCTCTGTGTCGGCCACCCCTGGGAGGTCTTCGCCCTCGCCAAGGCGATGGTCGAGACCGGCCAACAGCCCGATTTCATCACCGTCGACGGGTCGGAAGGTGGCACCGGCGCAGCGCCCGCGGAATTCGCCGACCACATCGGTGCGCCGCTGCGCGAAGGGCTCATGCTGGTCCACAACGTGCTGACCGGCCTCGGCCTGCGCGACCGGGTGCGCATCATCGCCGCCGGCAAGCTGATCTCGGCCTTCGATATGGCCCGGGCCTTCGCCCTCGGGGCCGATACCTGCAACATGGCCCGCGGCTTCATGTTCGCGCTCGGCTGCATCCAAGCTCAGACCTGTCACACCGGTCATTGTCCGACCGGGGTGACCTCGCAGGACCCTGGCCGTTACCGCGCCCTCGATATCGACGACAAGGCCGCCCGGGTCGCGCATTTCCACCGCAACACGCTGGAGGCGCTCGGCGAGACCATCGGCGCGAGCGGCCTCTCGCACCCGTCGCAATTGAAACCCGATCACCTGATGATCCGGATCAATGCCCGCGAGGTCCGCTCCGCCCGCAGCCAGTACGATTGGGTGGCCCCCGGCGAATTGCTCGACCACAACGTCGCCCACCCGGCCTTCGCCAAATTCTGGGAGATGGCACGCTCCGACAGTTTCGCACCCGCCTGACGGCCGGCCCGCGCGCATGGGAAGGGCCGCAGCTCAGGCGGCCATAATGGAGGTATTTTCTTTATTTATCAATATGTTGTTTGGCCATTCGCGGGTCGGGTTTCGGACCGGACCCGCTCCCCGCACTGGCCATCGGCTCGCGCCACACGCCGATGGGAACCGCCACCGTGACCGGCCGTCCAGGCGCCATCGCGCGTCGACACTGCCGGCCGGATCAGCCCCGGTGGATCAGCGTCGAGAACAGCTTCGGGTCGAGCGACTGGGTGCGAAACGTCTCGCCCTCGGTCAGGATCGACACCGCATCGTGGCTGTGCAGGCTCTCCTGATGGCTCGCCACCACCCGGAAATCGCCGATCCGCGCGTCACGCTTGAACTGCTCGGTGAACAGCCGCGCCGCGTCCTCGACGAAGATCGGGTTCGCCGCGTTGAGCTCGGCAAACGCCTGCTCGTCCTCGCGCTTGACCATCACCTGGGTCTCTGTCGGCACCGCCGCGCGGCACATGTCGATGAGGTCCTCGAACCACAGACAGGGGTGATCGCAAGTCGCCTCGACCGACACCCGCGCCACCGAGCGCTGCGAATGCGGCGTCGCCAGCTGGCTGCGGCTGCTGCGCGCATGTTCGGCAAGCTCCAGCGAGCACGGGCAGGTCGAGCTGTAGACGTAATCCAGATGGATGAACTTGCGCCGCACGCCGTCCTGTTCGACCAGCTCGAGCGCGATGTCGTAATACTGGTAGCCTTCGAGCCCCGAGCGCAGGCTCTGCACCTTCATCGGAAACGAGAACGACATCTCGATCCGCGCATCGAGGCTGTCGAGATCGGTCTTGTAATCGTCGAGCGCCGCTTCGATCACCTGGAACGAAAAGGTCTTTTCGGCATGGGCATAGAACGAGCGCATGATGCGGCTCATGTTGATGCCCTTCTTCTCGGCCTCGAGGCTCACCGTGCCGGTGACCGAGGTCTCGAGCGTCAGATCGCCGTTATCGCGGGTGCGGTAGCGGATCGGCAGCCGGAAATTCGAGATCCCGACGTGCTGGATCAGCTGCTTCTCGCCCTGGATCAACGACGCCGGCCCGTTCTGCAGATCGGGCATCCCCGCCTTGTAGGCGGCATCCGGCACGAAATCCGCAGGGTAGACCCGGCTGAGATCGGGATAATTCGACAGCTTGCCCTCGGGCAACAGCCGCGCGATCGCCGGATCGAGCCGCGCGACCTCGACCGGATCGGCGCTGCGGGCCCAGGAGCGCAGGGTTTCCAGCGCCTCGCGAGCGTCCTCCGCCTCGGGCGCGGCGACGATGTTCGGGGTCATCTCGTTCATGGGGGCTCCCCCTCCCAGATCTCTCAGACCCCGAATATAGGGCCCGGTTGCTCCAATTACCAAGCATTACGCTCAGGAATAGGAGTCAGATCTGCGACAGCGCCCGCAGGATGTCGTCGGCGAGGTCGCCCGCATCCTCCAGCCCGACCGACAGCCGCACCAGCCCGGGCGTAATGCCAAGCTGTTGTTTTTGTTCCTCCGGAAGCCGTTGATGGGTGGTCGTCGCCGGGTGGGTGACAATGCTTTTCGCGTCGCCCAGATTGTTTGAGATCACAGGGACGTGAAGCGCATTGAGGAACTCGAAAGCCGCGTCCTTCCCGCCCTTGAGATCGAGCGCCAGCATCGTGCCGCCGTGATCCATCTGCCGGGCCGCTACGGCGTGCTGCGGATGCGAGGCGCGGCCCGGGTAGATCAGCCGGGCGAGCTTTTCGTGACCGTCCAGCGCAGCCGCGATCTCTGCCGCCGACGCGGCCATCGCGCGCACACGCAGATCGAGGGTTTCGAGCCCCTTGAGGTGCATCCAGGCGTTGAACGGGCTGATCGCCGACCCGGTGTGCTTGGCATAGGGCTCGAAGGTGCCGCGGATGAACTCGGACGAGCCCAGCACGGCGCCGCCGAGCCCCCGCCCGCCGCCGTCGATATGCTTGGTCGTCGAGTAGATTACGACGTCGATGCCCAACGCCGCCGCACTCGCGCCCACCGGCGTGGCGAACGTATTGTCGACCACGGTCAGCGCGCCTACGGCTTGCGACAACGCAGCGACATGGCCGAGGTCGATCACCTCGAGCGTCGGGTTCGAGATCGTTTCGAGAAACACGAGATCGGTGGCCGGGGTGATCGCGGCTTCCCATTGCGCGGGGCTGGTGCCGTCGACATAGACCACCTCGACGCCGAATTTCGCCAGCCATTCGAGAATGTAGAGACACGAGCCGAACAACGCTCGGGCCGCGACGATGCGCATGCCCGGCCGGGCGGCGGACATCAACGCGACATTGACCGCCGACATGCCGGAGGCGACGGCGAACCCATCCTCGGTCCCCTCGATCTGGGCCAGACGCTCTTCGAACATCCGCACCGTCGGGTTGCCATAGCGGGCATAGATGAATTCGTTCGGATCGGACGCGAGGAACCGCGCCTCGGCCTGTTCCGGGCTGTCGTAGACGAAGCCCTGGGTGAGGAAGATCGCCTCGCTCACCTCGTTGAACTGCGACCGCCGGATGCCGCCGTGCACGGCGCGGGTTTTCGGTTTCCAGTCGTCCATGTGCCTCTCCCGCACAAAAAAGCCCCCGTGCACGGATGCCGGGGGCGAAACGTCCTCGACCTCTTTAGCGGCATGTTTAACGAGGCCCGCAATCCGGTGCACAAATCGCCTCAAGGGTCTCGGTAGCGTGACTTGCGGCTTGCGTCAAGGCGCCGCAGGGTGGGCGCGGACGAGGAGAGACGCATGATCGAGCTCTACTACTGGCCGACGCCGAACGGCTGGAAGGTCAGCATCGCGCTGGAAGAGATGGGCCTGCCCTACCGGGTGCAGTACATCGACATCTCCAAGGGCGAACAATACGCGGCCGACTTCCTCGCGGTTTCGCCCAACAACAAGATCCCCGCGATCATCGACCCCGACGGCCCCGGCGGCGCCCCGATCTCGATCTTCGAATCGGGGGCGATCCTCATCTACCTCGCCCGCAAGACCGGTACCTTTCATGGCAGCTCCGAACGCGAGCGGATCGCGGTGGAGGAATGGCTGATGTGGCAGATGGGCGGGCTCGGGCCGATGGCGGGCCAGGCGCATCATTTCCTCAAATATGCGCCCCGTTTCGACCCGCCGCAGGATCTGCCCTACGCGAAGGATCGCTACCGCGCCGAAGTGGCGCGGCTCTACGGGGTGATGGACCAGCGGCTCGCCGAGACCCGCTACCTCGCGGGCAATTTCTACTCGATAGCCGATATCGCCTGTTACGGCTGGGCCTCGCTCTGGGAGGGCCAACAGCAGCGCCTTGACGACAAACCGCACCTCGCGCGCTGGCTCGACGAACTGGCGGCACGACCGGCGGTTCAGCGCGGGACCGCGCTCGGGATCGAGAAGCGGCGGGCCAGCGCAAATCCCGACAAGGACGCCCAGAAGGTCATGTTCCGCCGTTGACACGGAGGCCCGAGGGCGCGCGCGAACGCATGGGCATCTTCCGGCCCGACCGGACGCACCCCGGTTCGGCGCCCTAGCCTTCCTTCTCTTCCTCGCTCACCCCGTATTTGGCGAACAGCCCCGACTGGGCCATGAAGAAGGCGAAGATCGAGATCGGCAGGCCGAAGGTCTTGAAACTCACCCAGGTGTCGGTCGACATCGTCCGCCAGATCGCCTCATTCGCCACCGCGAGCGCGAGGAAGAACAGCGCCAGCCGCTTGGTCAGGATCATCCAGCCCGCGCGTTCGAGCGGCATCGCCTGGTCCATCACCGCTTCGAGGTAGCTCTGCCCGCGCATCAGCCCGAAGCCGAGGAGCCCCGCGAACAACAGGTAGATGATCGTCGGTTTCATCTTGAAGAAGCGCTCGTCGTTGAACCAGATCGAGAGCCCGCCGAACACGACGACCAGCGCGAGCGTGGCGATCTGCATCTTCGACAGATGCCCGGTGAGCCGCCATTGCAGAAGCGTTGCGATGGCGAGGATCGGGATGAACATCGCCGTCACCGCGACGAAGCCCGAATATTCCGTGCCGCCCACGCTGAAGCTCCGGTCGCGGAGCAGCACGTAGCCCACGAAGAAGGCGATGATCGGCCCGTATTCCAGCGCCAGTTTCACCCCGGGATTGATCTTTTTCTCGGCCATGCTCGCTCCCCTAACCGCCGGCCTCCACTACCACAGCGCCCAGCGCGATCAAAGACATGAGCGCGATCCGCCGTGGCCCGGTGCGTTCGCCGAGCATCAGCCAGCCGATCGCCGCGGCGAAGACCGTCGACGTCTCGCGCAACACGGCCGCCTGACCCACCTGGTCGAGCCGGGTCGCCAGCATCACCGCACCGAACGAGAAGAAGGCGACGAAGGCGCCGAACACGCCGCGCGCGGCCAGCGCCGGATATTGCCCCTCCGGCACCCGGTGGCGCCAGAACAGCACGAACAGCACCGGAAAGGCGATGCCGTCGATCATGAAGAACCAGGCGAGAAAGGTGAACGGGTCGGGCGTCGCCCGGATCCCCCAGGCATCCGTCGTGGTGTAGAGCGCGACGAAACACCCCGTGACCACCGCCATGGCCAGCGCCGGCTTCAGCTTGTCGCGGCCGAATTGCCAATGTTTGAGGTTGTAGAGCGCAAGCCCGTAGATCCCCGCCACCAGCATCGCGACGCCCAGCCATTGCACCGGCGTGAAATGCTCGCCGAACAGCACGCCGGCCCCGAGCACGGTGAACAGCGGCCCGGTACCCCGCACCACCGGATAGACCACGGTGTAGGACCCGAGCGTGTAGGTATAGCCCTGCGCGAGCTTGTAGCCCACATGGATCACCCAGACGAGACCGAAGAACGGGATCAGCGAGGCATCGGGCCAGGGCACGACGAACAGCGCGAAGGGCGCGGCCATCAGCCCGTAGGAAAGATCGATCGCGGCGCGGGTCACCCAGGGGTCGTGCCGTCCCTTCTGCAACGCGCCGAACAGCGCATGCAGAAAGGCCGCGAGCAGCGCGAGACCGGTGGCCACATGATGCCCCGCCTCGGTGCCTTCGAGACCGATGATCCAATCGCTCACGCGGCTTCGCCCTCCGTTACCCGGCCCCCAGCCATGGCCGCCCGGGCCCGGCCCCTGATCATGTCACCCGTTGGGGAAACAGCGGCCTGACAGGCCCGCACGCCAAGCCGCTGCCGACCCGGCTATCACGGGTTCGGAGGCGGGGAAAGCCTTCGCGCCGCGCCGCTTATGGCGAAGCGCCGGCTTCGATCTCAGAGAAGGACGGAGCGAATGGCCGCCGACGCGGCGCTCAGATCGCGAAACCGCGCGGTGCCCGGGGAATGCCCTCAAGCTCGCGCTGCGGCAGGCCCGCACTGCGCCCGCGCCCGCCCGGCAGCGGAATCTGAAGCCGCCCGATCGGCGTCGGCATGGTCTGCTGATCGAACCGCCGGGTGGCCCGTCGCCGCGCGACGAATTCTGAGATATCCATCGGCTGGCGATAGGCGTCCTCGATGACGCTGGTCTCGACCAGATCGTGCGAGGCATCGGCCAGCATCCGCCAGGTGAGCCGGCGCATGAATTCATCGGTCCGGTACGGGTCGAGCAGACCCATCTCGACGACCCGCGTCACCGAGCCCGCCCGTACCAGAGCAGCCGCGCCCACGACTTCCCAGTTGGCGAACAGCACGCAGCGCGCGAGCACGTCGGCCATGGTCGAATAGCCCGGCTGTCCGGTCTGCGGATAGGGATCGGAGATCGCCAGCCGCCGCGCCTCGGCGACGAAGGACATCGCCGTGCGTGTGCCCTTGAGAAGAAGATCGGCCTGTTTGCGTGGCGCTTTCATTTTGTCCGATAGGGGCCGGCTGCCCGCCGCCCCGCCTGCTTTTCCCTTGCTGCGCGCGAGTCTGGCACAGATTCGTTAAAATAGAGAGGCGAAACTGTGGTCATTCCCCGACACCGGCCCCGACACCAGCTCCGGTCAGCGCGCGGGCGAAATCGGCGGGGTCGAACGGCGCCAGATCGTCGATCTGCTCGCCCACGCCGATGGCGTGGATCGGCAGGCCGAACTTGTCGGCCAGCGCCACCAGCACGCCGCCCTTGGCCGTGCCGTCGAGCTTGGTCATCACCAGCCCCGACACATCCGCCATCTTCTGGAAGGTCTCGACCTGAGACAGCGCGTTCTGCCCCGTGGTCGCGTCGAGCACCAGCAGGGTGTTGTGCGGCGCATCCGGATCGCGCTTGCGGATCACCCGCACGATCTTGGCGAGCTCTTCCATCAGATCCTGACGGTTCTGCAGGCGGCCCGCGGTGTCGATCATCAGCAGATCGGCCCCCTCCGCTTCGGCCCGCGCCATCGCGTCGAAGGCGAGCGAGGCCGGGTCCGAACCCTCCGGCGCGGTCATCACCGGCACGCCCGCACGCTCGCCCCAGACCTGGAGCTGTTCGACGGCAGCGGCGCGGAACGTGTCGCCGGCGGCAATGATCACCGATTTGCCGGCGGCGTTGAACTGGCTCGCGAGCTTGCCGATCGTCGTGGTCTTGCCCGAGCCGTTGACCCCCACCACCAGCACCACCTGCGGCTTCTTGGCGTAGAGCGGCAAGGGCTTGGCCACCGGGTCCATGATCCGGGCGATCTCGCCGGCGAGCAGATCCTTGATCTCGTCCACCGAGAGCCGCTTGCCAAGCCGCCCCTCGGCGATGTTGGCCGTGACCCGCAGCGCGGTATCCACACCCATGTCGGAGGCGATCATCAACTCTTCGAGGCTTTCGAGCATGGCGTCGTCGAGCACCCGGCGCACCACCGTGCGCTTTTCCTTCCGCGCAAACATCCGGCCAAAGAAGCCGGGCTTCTGCGCCAGCTCGACATCGGGTGCGCGCATCGTCTCTG
>JAGRMO010000096.1:17645-18288 GCA_020441205.1 Maritimibacter sp. | reverse complement strand
TCCGAGGTGGACACCGAGAAGGAGCGCATCTCGCTCTCGATCAAGGCGCTCGGCGGCGATCCGTTCGCGGAAGCCGTGGGCGGCGTGAAGCGCGGCGACGTCATCACCGTGACCGTGACGGCGATCGAGGACGGTGGCATCGAGGTCGAATACGAGGGGATGAAGTCGTTCATCCGCCGTTCGGACCTGTCGCGCGACCGCGCCGAGCAGCGCCCCGAGCGGTTCCAGATCGGCGACCATATCGATGTCCGCGTCACCAACGTGGATTCGAAGTCGCGCCGTCTGGGCCTGTCGATCAAGGCGCGCGAGATTGCCGAAGAGAAGGAGGCCGTCGAACAGTACGGCTCGTCCGACTCGGGCGCCTCGCTCGGCGATATCCTCGGCGCCGCGCTCAAGGGCGACCGGTAAGCGCTGCCGATGGGCAGGTGACACACATTGGCGGCCCCGGGTTTCCGGGGCCGTTTTTCGTTTCAGGGGCTGAGATTTCGGGGGCACAGATGCAGCAACGCGGCACCACGCTCGGCGGGCATTGGACCGGGGTCTACGATTACGACGACGATGCGCGCGATGCGGTGCCGTTCACCGCGGCGCTATTCGATATCGCCGGTGCCGTCTGGGGCACCTCGCGCGAGCCCAACAGCTT
>JAGRMO010000096.1:11532-17599 GCA_020441205.1 Maritimibacter sp. | reverse complement strand
GGCAAGGAAGTGCGGTTTCGCAAGGTCTATGTCGGCGCGCCGGCAGGCGGCGAGTATCCGGTCGAATATGCCGGGCATGTCACCGCGGGCGGCAACCGGGTCGAGGGCCGCTGGGTGATCCGGGCGCCGCAGGGCCCGCTCGGTGGGCCGTTCGTGATGAACCGGGTGCCGGGGACGAAGACCGCCACGCGGGTGAGCGTGGCGGCCTTCGTCGAGGAAGAGCTCTAGGCGCGCCCGGCCCCGAACGGGGCCAGGGGCGACGGCACCTTCAGCTCGCGCCGCCGGCTTCCGTCAGGCTTTCGAGGAAGGCGCCGAGGGCCTCCCAACTCGCCGCGTCGAGCTCGGGGTCGTAGTTCGGAAAGCCGAAGGCCGAGAACAGATGCCCCGCGCCCTCGTAGATCTCGATCCGGTGCTCGACGCCGGCGAGGTCGAGGTCATCGGCGAAATTGACGAGACCCGAGACCGGTACGCGGCCATCCTCGGTGCCGTGGGCGACGAAAATCGGCGCGGTGCCGTCGGGGATCATCCGGCCTCCCGGGTCCGAGACGCGGCCCGAGAACACCGCGTAGCCGTCGACGCCCAGCTCCGCGCCGAGGCCCGAGCGCACCAGCTCCATCGCCGCGCCGCCGCCCATCGAATAGCCCAGCATCACCACGTTGCCGCCGCCCGCGAGGCTTTCGGCCTTGCCGACTGTGGCGGCGAGGATCGCGCGCAGCCTGTCGCCATCGGCGAAGACCGCGTTCAACGCCGCCTCCTTGTCCTCGGGCGATTGCGGCCGGGCGCTGCCGCCGTAGAGATCGACGGCGAGGGCGTTGTAGCCGGCCTCGGCCAGCATCTTCGCGCGGTCCATCTCGTAATCCGACAGCCCGTTCCAGGTGGGAAGGATCACCACTGTGCCGCGGGCGCCTACGGGGGCCTCCCAATAGGCGTCGAAGCTGGTGCCGGCGGCCTCGTAGCTCACCGCCTCGCCGGCCAAGGCGGGGGCCGACAGGGCGAGGGCGGCGGCGAAGGTCAGGATGGTTTTCATGGGGTCTCTCTCCCGGGGTTAGGGCCCGTCGGGGCCGGTTTTTTGGCCCGCGGCGCCGATCAGCGTTTTGCGATGCGGTGCGCGGTGCCTAGACTGCACGCCAGTTCCCCGGCGAAAGTCCCGAAACCGAGACGAAGAAATGGCGAATTCGCACGCAGCCGTTCAGATCGGGGCCGTGATCTTCGACCCGGCCGCGGGCGAGCTCCGTGCCGCCGATGGCCAGGCGCAGATGCTGCGGCCGCAGACCGCGAAGGTGCTGGCGCATCTGGCCGCCCATGCCGGCGAGGTGGTCACCAAGGATGCGCTGATGGAAGCGGTCTGGCAGGGCACCCATGTGACCGACGACAGCCTGGTGCAATGCATTTCCGAGATCCGCAAGGCGCTGGGGCCGGTCGAGGGCAAGCGGCTCAAGACGATCCCGAAGACGGGCTACCGGCTCGACGGCTCCTCGGCCGACAGCGCCGCGACGGCCCGACCGGTCCGCAAGCGCCGGGCGCTGTTCGCCGCTCTGCTGGTGGTCGCGGGCCTCGTCGCCATTGCCGCCGGCACCTGGGCCTCGCGCCCCGCCGCGCCCGAGAGCCCGATCCGGGTCGCCGTCCTGCCGTTTCGCAACATGAGCCCCGATCCCGACCAGAGCTATCTGTCGAACGGGGTGGCGGAAGACCTGATCGTCAGCCTCTCGCAGCTCTCCGATCTGCAGGTGGTGTCGCGCGGCACGTCCTTCGCGGTCGAGACCGAGGGGCGCGACATGCGCGAGGTGGCCAAGACCCTGCGCGCCGATGTTCTGCTCGACGGCAGCGTGCGGCGGCTTGACGACGCGCTCCGGGTTTCGGCCTCGCTGGTCGACGGCAAGACCGGGGCCAATCTCTGGGCCGAGCGCTACGAGGGCTCGGCCGAGGACATGTTCCGGTTCCAGGACGAGGTGCTGGGCGAGCTGGTCCGGGTGCTCTCGGTGCGGCTGTCGCGGGCCGAGCGCGAGCGGCTCGGCATTCGCGGCACAACCTCCATCGCGGCGCATGACGCCTATCTCAGGGGCCGCGAGCTCGAGAATCTCTACACGAACGAGACCAACCTCGCCGCCGAGGCGGCGCTCTCCGAGGCGTTGCGTCACGATCCCGGCTTCGCGCTGGCGCATGCGCATCTGTCGCAGGTCTATTCGTTCCGGGTCGAGAACCGCTGGACCCGGACGGAGGCGGCCGATATCGCGGCCGCCTTCCGCGAAGCCGAGGCGGCGGTGGCGCTCGACCCCGGTTTGCCGTTTGCGCATTTCGCGCTCGGGCGGCTCTATACGCGTTCGTTCGGCGCCGATGCCGAGAAGGCCATCGCGCATTACGAAGCCGCGCTCGCGCTCGACCCGAATTATGATGACGCCTACATGTTTCTCGCCAACGTGTTCATCTTCAACGGCGAGGCCGAGCGGGCCGTGCCGATGATCGCGCAAGGGTTCGAGCGCAACCCGATCCCGCCCTACTGGTACCACCTCGCCGAGGGGATGGCGCAGTATTTCCTCGGCGATTACCCGGCGGCCGAAGCGGCGCTGGTGCGCGCGCGCGACCAGAACCCGACGGCGCCGTTTCCCTACCGGTTTCTGATCGCCACCTACGGCCGGCTCGGCGATCTCGACCAGGCGGAGTGGACGGCGATGGAATACGAGGCGCTCGGGCGCTCGGCGACGGTGAAAGACCTGCTCGACACGGCGTCGATCCAGGACCCCTCCTACCGCGCAGCTTTCGCCGAGGGCTTCCGCGCGGCGGGGTTGCCGGAGGACTAGGGGCGGGTTCGGGACGGAGTGTCGGGCAGGGGGCACGGACGTCGGGCAGGGCCAGCGCCGGGAAGGGGGGAGCCGAGGCGAACCGGACGTTGCCGTATGGGGCGCGTCGATGCCGTATGGAATCACGGCCGCGCGTGTGGAACGCCCGCCACCGCGCACGGGGTGTTTGCGCACTTGCGATTGCCCGGGCGGTGCGGGTGGGCCGGAGTGGTCCGGGTCGTGTCCGCCCTAACGGGCGCTGGCTTTCCGGCGGGTGCCGAAGGGGGGCGGGCATCCCTGCGGTGGCGCGGCACGGGGCGTGAACCGGGCGAATCAGACCCGCCTCGGAGGGGCGCCACGGCGGACAGCCCCGGCCGGTTTCGAATGCGCTTCACTAACGGTCGGGAAAAGCATGAAAAATCCGGCGGAATGGTGCCTAAAACCTGAACAAGACTTGCCAGACGAGGTTCCCCGGTCGAAGGTTTGAGCCTATAGTCGATCAAAAGCGGCCCGCTGCCCTCCGGGTACCGGCCTGAAGTCACGGGGATTGGGATGATCCGGTCGGAATTGATCCAGAAGATCGCGGACGAGAACCCGCATCTCTACCAGCGCGACGTCGAGCGTATCGTCAACACCATCTTCGAAGAGATCATCGAGGCGATGGCGCGGGGCGACCGGGTCGAGCTTCGCGGCTTCGGCGCCTTCTCGGTCAAGCAGCGCGACGCCCGCACCGGGCGCAATCCGCGCACCGGCGAAGCGGTCGACGTCGAAGAGAAACACGTGCCCTTCTTCAAGACCGGCAAGTTCCTGCGCGACCGCCTGAACGGCAACTGAGGTCCCAGATGCGTTACATCCGTTATGCTTTCCTGGCCGCGCTCGCGGTTGTGCTCGCCGTCGTCGCCTTCGCCAACCGCGAATTGGTGACGTTGCATGTCCTGCCCGAGGAAATGCGCAACTTCATCGGCATCAGCGTGCCGATCACGCTGCCGCTCTACGTGGTCATCTTCCTCGGTATCGTCGCCGGCATCCTGATCGGGTTCTTCTGGGAATGGATGCGCGAGGCGAAGCACCGCTCGAAGGCGAAACGGGCCGAGAAGGCCGCCGTGGCGCTGTCGCAGGAGGTGAAATCGCTCAAGGCGAAACAGGCGAAGCCCGGCGACGACGTGCTGGCCCTGCTCGATACGCCGCGCTGATCCGATGCCCGACATTCAGGTCAAGATCTGCGGGCTGTCGACGCCCGAGCAGATGCGCTGGGCGGTCGAGGCGGGGGCGGGCTATGTCGGCCTCGTGTTCTTCGCCAAGAGCCCGCGCAACGTAAGCCTCGCCACCGCGCGGGCGCTTGCCGTCGAAGTGCCGCCCGGCGTCGCCAAGGTGGCGCTGGTGGTCGATGCCGACGACGCGACGCTCGACGCGATCCTTACCGAGGTGCCGGTCGACATGCTGCAGCTCCACGGTGCCGAAAGCCCGGAAAGGGTGGCCGAGATCCGGACGCGGAGCGGGCTCCCGGTGATGAAGGCGGTGGGCATCTCCGGGCCGGAGGACATCGCCCGGCTCGACGTCTACAGCGCGGTGGCCGACCAGATCCTGGTCGACGCGAAGCCGCCGAAGGGGGCCGAGGTGCCCGGCGGCATGGGCGTGCCGTTCGACTGGACACTGCTCACGGGCTACCATTTCTCGCGGCCCTGGATGCTCGCGGGCGGGCTCACCCCGCGGAACGTGGCGCTGGCGGCACGGCTCACCGGGGCGCGGCAGGTCGATGTCTCGTCCGGGGTCGAGAGCGCGCCCGGGGTGAAGGACGAAGCGCTGATCCGCGCCTTCATGGCGGCGGTGGCGTGATCCGCTGGCGCGACGGCCGGCGCGGCGATGTGGCCGCCGTGGTCGCGATGCTGGCCGACGATGCCCTGGGCCGGGGCCGGGAAGCGGCGGATCTTGTCGCCTATGAGGCTGGGTTCGACGCGATGACGGCCGAGGCGGGCAACCACCTGATCGTGGGCGAAGACGCGGATGGCGCGGTCGTCGCCTGCTATCAGATCACCTTCATCTCGGGCCTCTCGCTTGCGGCCGCGCGGCGGGCGCAGATCGAAGGGGTCCGGGTGCGCGCCGACCGGCGCGGGCAGGGGATCGGTGCCGCGCTGATCGCGGATGCCGAGGCGCGGGCGCGAGCGGTGGGCTGCAGCCTCGTCCAGCTCACCAGCAATGCAGCGCGGGCCGACGCGCGCCGGTTCTACGAGGCCCAGGGGTTTGCCGCGAGCCATGTCGGGTTCAAGAAAGTCCTCGGGGCCGAGCAGCGTTAACCAGGGGTTAACCAGAAGCGGGGCAGGCTGGGCGTATGGCGCAACTTCCCGACTACCTCACCCCGGAATCCTGGCTCGCGCAGCTATTCTCTTCCGCCGAGGCGCGGGGCGGTGGCGTGGTCAAACGGCAGGTGCGCGACGTCGAGCGCCTCGTTGGCCGAGCGGCCTTTGCGCGTGCAGTCGCCGATCGGGGATATCAGGCGGTCGAGAACGGCAGGCATTTCGTGGTCTTCTGCAACGCGCATCCGATCCGCCGCGTCGGTCACCCGGCACCATCGTTCGATCGGGACACCTGAAAGCGCGTTCGAACGCGCTTTCTGCAAGCCGCTTCGAAGCGGCTTCCCACGCGGTTTCGAAACCGCGTCTCGAAGGCGTTTCGAAACGCCTTCGTCTTGCCCCGCCCGCCCCTTGCGATTAGGACTTTCCAGGTCAAACGGGAGCACGTGCCATGGCCGACGATCTGTTCAATTCCTTCATGAAGGGTCCGGACGAAAAGGGCCGGTTCGGCACGTTCGGCGGGCGTTTCGTGTCCGAGACGCTGATGCCGCTCATCCTCGATCTCGAGGCGGAGTACGAGAAGGCCAAGACCGACGCGAGCTTCTGGGCCGAGATGGAAGACCTCTGGACCCATTACGTTGGCCGGCCCTCGCCGCTCTACTATGCCGAACGGCTCACCGAAGAGCTCGGCGGCGCCAAGATCTATCTCAAGCGCGACGAGCTAAACCATACGGGCGCGCACAAGATCAACAACGTGCTCGGTCAGATCATCCTCGCCCGCCGGATGGGCAAGACGCGGATCATCGCCGAGACCGGCGCCGGCCAGCACGGGGTGGCGACGGCGACGGTCTGCGCCAAGTTCGGGCTCGATTGCGTCGTCTACATGGGCAAGCACGATGTCGAGCGTCAGGCGCCCAACGTGTTCCGGATGAAGCTCCTCGGAGCCGAGGTGATCCCGGTCACTTCGGGCCGCGGTACGCTCAAGGACGCGATGAACGA
>JAGRMO010000096.1:2413-11508 GCA_020441205.1 Maritimibacter sp. | reverse complement strand
ACCAACGTGCGCGACACGTTCTACTGTATCGGCACGGTGGCGGGGCCGCATCCCTATCCGGCAATGGTGCGGGATTTCCAATCGATCATCGGCAAGGAGGCCAAGGAGCAGATCCTCAAGGCCGAGGGCAGGCTGCCCGACACGATCATCGCCGCGATCGGCGGCGGCTCCAACGCGATGGGGCTGTTCTACCCGTTCCTCGACGACAAGGACGTCGCGATCATCGGCGTCGAGGCCGGCGGTCACGGGGTGAACGAGAAGATGGAACATTGCGCCTCGCTCACCGGCGGGCGGCCCGGGGTGCTGCACGGCAACCGCACCTATCTTCTGCAGGACGAGGACGGCCAGATCCTCGAGGGCTACTCGATCTCGGCCGGGCTCGATTATCCCGGCATCGGGCCTGAGCACAGCTGGCTGCACGATGTCGGCCGCGCCGAATACGTGGCGATCACCGACAAGGAAGCGCTCGGGGCGTTCCAGCTCCTGTGCCAGACCGAGGGGATCATCCCGGCGCTCGAGCCCAGCCATGCGCTCGCCCATGTGATGAAGATCGCGCCCGATCTGCCGAAGGACCACATCATCGTGATGAACCTCTGCGGCCGGGGCGACAAGGACATCTTCACCGTGGCCAAGGCGCTGGGCACCGACATGTCGGGCCTCGTCGAGGGCCGCGAGTTCAAGGGCTGACCGGGCCGCTCGGCGGCGCACCGAGGGCCGCACCGGATGCCGGATCGCGGGATGGCGGGCGGATATCGGGTCTTGAGCCGGCGAAAGGGGCGGGCCCGAACATCGGCCGGCCGCATCGACCGGCTTGTAGCACAGTCCCGGACCCGGAATTCCGTCTGACGGCCGCAGGTCCTTGGGGACTGCGCATGCGGTCCCGGGCCAGCGCCGGAGGGGGATTCGCGGCGGTGGCGGGCGCCCGGTTCCGCGGGCCGGGTCTGCGGTCCGGGCCGGTGGTTGCCGAATGGCGTGCAATCGTCGTGACCGGGGCGAGATTGTTCCGCGAATGCGGCCGCACCCGGCGAAATCCCCCATAAACCCCAGGTATAGGGGCGTTTTCTCAAGGTTTAGCGAGCGAAAATAAACTTCCCTGCAATGGATGCGGCGGCGGTCTTGGCCGCAGATGAGGCGAGGCCCCGGCGGAACGGGGCCTGACCCAACAGCAGTCAGGATCATACAGATGAAACTCAAGACCCTCCTCCTCGCCAGCGTCTGCAGCTTCGGCCTCGCCGGCGCCGCCTCGGCCTATGATCAGTCGATGATCGACGAGATTACCGGCCCGCTCGCCGAAGCCGGCTACACGAGCATCCACGTGAAGGTGGGCCCCGGCGGCGTGAAGGTCGAAGCCACCGGCCCGAACGGCAAGATCGAGCAGTTCTTCGACGCCGAAGGCAAGCTGATCAAGGAAGAGACCGGCGACGACTGGTCGGATGACGACGAGTCCGACGACGAAGACGAGTCGGACGATGACGGCTGGGACGACGGCGACGACGACGATTCCTCCGACGACGACGACAACGACGACGATGAGGACGACGACAGCGACGACAGCGACGACGGTGACGACGACGACAGCGATGACGGCGACGACAGCGACGACGATGACGAAGGCGACGACGACTGAGCCTGATATTGGGCCGGCCGGCCTGGTGCCGGCCTGTCAGACCCCGGGGCGCGCGCGCTCCGGGGTCATGCCCGTACGGGCGATCCCCGGGCGACCCCGACGCAATGGTTGAATACCGGGCCGCAAAGCGCCACTTTTGGCGAAACATCGGAACCACGCCATGAAACACATTCTTCTCGCCGCCAGCTTCGGGCTCTTCGCGGGGCTCGCCGGTCCGGTGGCGGCGCAGGACGCCGGCCAGAAGCTGCAGGACGCGCTGATCGGCCAGCTGACCCAGCAGGGGTTCACCCGGGTCCGGGTGAGCAACACGATGCTCGGGCGGGTGCGGATCTACGCGACCTCGCCGGGCAAGAGCCGCGAGATCATCTTCAACCCGCGGACGGGTGAGATCCTGCGCGACTACTGGGACGACGAGGATGACGACGATGACGATCTCTTCGGCACCGCGTCCGGCAGCAGCGGCTCGTCGTCCGGCGGCGGCGACAGTTCGGACGACCGCAGCGGTCCGGACGATCGCGACGACGACAGCGATGACGATAGCGATGACGACAAGGACGACGACAGCGACGACGACAAGGACGACGACGAGGACGACAGCGACGACGACAAAGACGAGGACGACGATTGATGCGGCGCGCCACGGCCACTCCGCAGACCGCCCGCGTCGATGGAGCCGGAGCCGCGCCCTATGCGTGACCGCCACGTCATCCAGATCGCGCTGGCGATCCAGGCGCTCTGCGCCGGGTTCTTCATTTCCGACATCCTGTCGTCCTACATCGGTTTCCGCACCACGCCCTTGCCCTGGCGCTACCGCGAGCTGATCGAGATCGGCGCGGCGCTCGGGCTCCTGATCGGCTTCGTGATGGGGGCCTATTCGCTGAAACGCTCGCGCGACCGGCAGCGGCGGGCCGAAGACGGGCTGCGCCGGGCGTCGGCGGCGTTCATGGACGTGATCGAGGAAAGCTTCACCGACTGGGGGCTGACGCCGGCCGAGCGCGACGTGGCGCTGTTCGCGATCAAGGGGCTGTCGACCCAGGAGATCGCCGAGGTCCGCCAGACCTCGGAGGGTACGGTCAAGGCGCAGACCAACGCGATCTACCGCAAGGCGGGGGTGAGCGGGCGTGGCCAGCTCCTGAGCCTGTTCATCGACGTGCTCATTGACGGGACCGAGCTTGCACGCGCGACGTCGGAGGCCGCGCAGTCGACCGAGGCCGGCCCGGGCAAGCTGCTCGACAAGGCCTCCTGACGCCGCGGGATCCGTCGCGGCGCGCGATCCGCCTCAGTCCAGCGCCTGCGGGCGCGGCCGTTTGTCCCGCATCGCCGCCGTCACCGCGGCGAAGGCCGGGGCGGCGGCGATCGCCTCCACCGTCATGGCGGAGCGGCGGCGCCAGTTGGGGTGCTCGTCGACCGTCCCGGGCACGTTGGTTTGCGCTTCGGGTCCGACCAGATCGGCGAGGCGTACGCCGACCAGCACCGATGGGGTCGCGGCGAGGAAGCGGTAGGCGGCGGTCAGCACCCTCGGCGGCAGCGCGACGGCCTCGCCGTCGGCCGCGCCGCCCGGCAATTCGCCCGCGTCGATGAAGGCGTTGACCAGCGCCACCTTCTCGTCGTGGCGGCGGGCCCGATGCGCCTCGGCGGTGGCGGCGTCGATCAGCCCGAAATCGCGGCGCAGCCTGATGTCCTCGCCTGCCCACCAGCCTGCGAGCGTCGGCAGGTCGTGGGTCGAGACGCAGGCGAGCGCCTTGGCCGGATAGGTCGAGGGCCGGGTGAACAGACCCCAGTCCTGTTCGAAATAGAGGATGCGATAGGCCATGATGTTGGCCGCCTGCAGGATGTCGCGAAATCCGTCGGGCACCCAGCCCAGGTCTTCGCCGATCACCACCGCGCCGTGCTTCTCCGCCTCCTCGCCGACCACGCCGAGCATCTCGGCGAGCGGGTAGGCCACATGGGTGCCGGCGGAGGCGGGCTGGTGGTCGGGGATCAGAAAGAGCTGGCGCAGCGCCATCACGTGGTCGATCCTGAGGGCGCCCGCGTATTTCATCTGCGCCGCGATCAGCTCGCGGAACGGGGCGTAGCCCGCGCGCGCGAGCGCGGTGGGCGAAAGCGCCGAGAGCGCCCAGTTCTGGCCGTCCTGCGAAAAGACGTCGGGCGGCGCGCCGACGGTGACGCCCTTCAGGGTGAAATCCTTGTCCGACCATGTGGCCGAGCCGTCGGGCGCTTCGCCGACCGCGAGATCGAGGTAGAGGCCGATGCGCATGCCGGCGTCGCGCGCGGCCTCGCAGGCGGCGGCAAGCTGGCGGGCCGCGATCCATTGCAGCCAGGCGTGAAAGCGCACCCGGTCGGCTTCGGTCTTCGCGAAGCGCGTCACTGCCGCGCTGTCGGGGTCGCGGTAGTCCTCGGGCCAGTCGGTCCAGCCGGCCGGGTGGCCCTTGGCCACCATCGCCTCGCTCAGCGCTTCGAACAGCGCATGGCGCTCGAGCGCGACGCCGCCCGCCTCGCGGAAGGCGGCGAAGTCGCTTTCGGCCCAGCGGTTGCCATCGAAGGGCCGCTCGGCAAAGACAGCCCGCAGCCCCTTCAGCTTCAGCTCCGCCACCGCCTCGTAGTCGATGAGCTCCATCGCCTCGACCCGGGCCCGGGTCGCCGCGTCGGGTGTCGCCGCTGCCGGCAGCTCGTCCATCGCGATGTAGAGCGGGTTCAGAAACCGGCGGTTCGAGGGGGTGAAGGGGCTGGTCCGGCCGGGGCTCGCGAGAAACAGCGCGTGCACCGGGTTGATGCCGATGAAATCGGCCCCGGCTTCGCCCGCGATCACCGCGAGCCGCGCGAGATCGGCGAAATCGCCGATCCCCCAGGAACGGTCCGAGCGCAGCTCGTAGAGCTGGCAGAACAGCCCCCAGGTCGGCGCGGCGCTCAGCCAGTCCGGCAGGGGGCAGGCGGGCGCGGCGGAGGGGTCGGTGTCGTAGCGCGGCAAGCCCGCCTTTTCCGGCGGCGTGTCGACGCTCACGCCGAGGGCCGCGAGCAGGGCGCGCTTGGTCTCCTCGGGGACTTCGCGGTCGCCATAGGCCGTCGTGATCCCCGCCGCCCAACACAGGGCGTTCAGCGCGTCTGGCTCCATGCCGCTCTCCTCAGAGTGATCCTGACCTCACCAATTACGGGAGAGGCCCTCGCTTGTGAACGTTCCACCGGTATCAAACCGCATATTTTTGAAGGATTTGCAGCGAGACCACCTCGAGCGCCCGAATATGCGTCGCTTCGAGGCGAACATTGGGCGCGCAGCCTTCGTCATGGGCCTGCAGAAAACGCGCGGCGACGACGCACCAGTGGTCGCCGGGCTTGAGACCAGGGAAGCTCCATTCGGGGCGCGGGGTGGACAGGTCGTTGCCGACATATTTCGAATAGGCGAGAAACTCCGCAGTCATCACCGCGCAGATCGTGTGCCGGCCGATGTCGGCGTCGTTCGTGTTGCAGTGGCCGTCGCGGAAAAAGCCGGTCTTGGGCTCGTCCGAGCAGCTCAGCAGCTCGCCGCCCAGCACGTTGATCGGGCGGTCGGGTACGGGTTTCATCTCACCTCCTCGACGATGGCGCGCAGCATGGCGATGCTTGACTCCTTGTTGTCTCCGCTTTCAGAGTCCGGGTCGACGGATGTGATCACGACGACGACACCGGCGCCCTGGTCGATCCAAAGATACTGGCCGAACACCCCTAGGGCAAAGAACTCGCCCGGCTTCGGATCGGGCGGTATGCGCCAATTGTAGCCGTAACCGCCGCCGTTTTCCCGACCCGGGCCGTAGGGGGCGCTCGGCCTTTGCATCTGCTCGATCCAGGTCGCGGGGACGACCTGTTCGCCGCCGGCCCGCCCATTTTCGAGCAGCATCTGGGCGAAGCGGGCATAGTCGCGGGTGGTGAGGTTGAGGCCGCCGAGTACGAAGGCGTTGCCGGTGGTGTCGGTGAGGAAGACCGGGTCTGCATCCAGCTTCAACGGGGTGAACAGCCGTTCGTTCATCAGCTCCGGAATCCGCCGTCCGGTTGCCCCGCGCAGCACCATTCCGAGAACATGGGTGTCGATCGAGACATAATGATAGGCGAAGCCCGGGTCGGCCCACCGGGTGTCGAACCCGGCGACAAACTCGTCGAGCGAGCCGCCGAGCGCGAGCAGGCGCCCCAGCCGGTTGATGTCCGACCAGAACCTGCCGTAATCCTCGTCGAACTCGACCCCGGTGGCGAGGTTGAGGACATTGCGGATCGTCGCGCCGTCATAGGCCGTGCCGATCAGCTCGGGGGCGTATTTGGTCACCGCGTCGTCGATCGAGGCGATCTCGCCATTCTCCAACGACAGACCGGTGAGCGTGCCAAGAAAGCCTTTCGCAAGCGACCAACTGATGCGCAGGTCGTCCGGACCGGTGCCGAGGTAATATTCCTCGAAGGCCACCTCGCCGTCCCGCATCACCAAGGCAGAGGTTACCCGCCGCTCCGCGACCCAGGTGGCGAAGCCCTCTGGCATGGTGGCGCCGACCGGGGCGCGGGGCAGCGGACTCGGTGCGTGGATCGGCGCGTGCATCGACACACTGGGGAAAATCTCGGCCATATGAGAGAAGTTCCAGACGATCCTGTTCTCGTCGAATAGCGAAAGGACCGCTCGGATTCGGGCCAGATCGTCGCGTCGGGCGTAGGCGGCAAGGCCCAGCCCGAGCGCGAGGGCGACCGGCACGGCGACGAGGATGCGTCGGCGCATCAGAGCTTGTTGTGCGTGCCGTCGCAGAACGGTTTGTTGGCCGATTGCTTGCAGCCGCAGAAGAAGATCTTCTTGGTCTCTTCGGCGGTGTATTTCATCGGGGTGATATCGGTTTCCTTGTGCGAACCGTCGCAGAACGGCTGGTTCTTCGACCGGCCGCACTGGCACCAGAAGTAGTTTTTGCCGGCTTCGACTTCGACCGGGTAGGGTCCTTTCTGGGCGATGATCGGTTCGTCACTCATGGTTTTTCCTTTTTCTTTCGGGGGCTGTGTTCGGAAGGGGCGTCCCAGTCGACCCATCGGCCGTGGAAATCGGCACGTCCGAGGTTTAGGTGGTGGTTGCCGGGCCAGATGGTCAGCTCGATCGGGGCGCCTTCGCCCTTGCGCTCGTCGCCTTCCATCGAAAGGCGGGCCAGCGGCGCCTCGGCGGTGGCGCGGGCGCCGGCGCGTTCCATCGCGCGAAGGCAACGGGCACGGGTTTCCTCGGGAAAATACTGCCAGGCCACGGTGTGGGTGACGAGGTGGATCGCGCCGGGCCGGGGCGTGGCGAGGCGGCGTTCGAGCCATTCGCCGGCGTCGGCCTTGTCGACGGTGACGTCGCACATGTCGATCGCGGCGCGGGCGCGCTCGATCCGCCAGGGCTGGTCCGGCCAGATGTAGGAGGTGAGGCGGAGCGCGTCGGCCGGGTCGTGCGGGTCGAGCGGGGCCACGTCGACGCCGCGGGCATCGACGATGCGCACCGGCTTGCCGTTCGGGCCTTCGGGCGGCGCCGGGCCGATCCATTCGGGGTCGAGCCGCACGGTGGCGCCGCGCGGGCCGAGCACGCCCCAGGCGAGGTCGAGCCGGAAGCGGTCCCACATCAGATTGAGCCCGGCCGCCGCGCCCAGTTCGGAGACGACGAAATCGGCAAGGCCGAACTTGGCCGCGAGCCAGTGGGCGCCCGCGATCAGCACCGCCGAGCGGCGCACTTCGTTGGTCTGGGGCGCGGTGTCGAGCCAGCGCATCAGCGTGTCGGCGTGGCGCTCCATCGCGGTGTCGAGCGCGCGGCCCAGCACCTCTTCCGAGGGGCAGGCGTTGGGCGGGTAGCAGGCGGCGAGCGTCGGGCATTCGCCGGTCAGAACCAGCGCGTGCAGCCCGCCCAGGAGCCGCAGCGGCAACGAGGCGCCCCGGTTCGAGATATCGCCGCGCCAGGCCAGCATCCGGTCGACCACCGGGGTGCCGGGGGTGAGCTTGCGCGCCATCACCGTCAGCACCTTGGCGGTGAAGGGCGAGCCGAGGCCGCGGTTCGAGCGCGCCTGGTCGATGAAGGCGTCTTCGAGCTTCACCGGAATTTATCCACGAGTTTCTGCAACGGCGATCTGGGCTCCTCGGGCGAAGCTGCCCCGGCTCCGGCCACCGCGACCCCGGCAACGGAGGGCTCCGCCTCGGGCGCGGCGGGCTTCGGCTTCGGTTTCGGCGCCGGCGGGGCCATCCGCAGCCCGACCGCGTTGGTGAATTTGGCGCCCTGGCCGGCGGCGAGATGCGGCGCGCCGTCCGAGATGCCGCGCAGGAGGTCGTCGAGCCAGCCCTCGTCGGCCTTGGCGAAGTCCGACAGCACATATGGCGCGACCCGGTCCTTGTGGCCGGGATGGCCGATGCCGAGCCGCACCCTGTGGTAGCTGTCGCCGATATGGGCGTGGAGCGAGCGCAGGCCGTTGTGGCCGGCATGGCCGCCGCCGGTCTTCAGCTTCACTTTTCCCGGGGCGAGGTCGAGCTCGTCGTGAAACACGGTGATGTCGCCGGGCACGAGCTTGAAGAACCGCATCGCCTCGCCCACCGACTGGCCCGAGAGGTTCATGAAGGTCTCGGGCTTCAACAGCACCAGCTTCTCGTCGCCCAGGCGTCCTTCGCTCACGAGGCCCTGGAATTTCGCCCGCCACGGGGCGAAGCCGTGGTCTTCGGCGATCCGCTCGACGGCCATGTACCCGATATTGTGCCGGTTGCGCGCATATTTCGCGCCGGGGTTACCGAGACCGACAAAGAGTTTCATGCCACCTCCGGCTGCACGCTTCGCCCCCGCCCCCTCGGGCCTGCGGGTGCGGACAGGGTAAGCGAGTGTCCCGGGAATGCCAAGGTGCCCCCGCATCGATGCAAAACGGGGCCCGAAGGCCCCGTTCCGTCACGTGTCCAGCGGGTGACCGCGGATCAGGCGTCGCCCTTGGCCTCGCCGATCACTTCGGTCTCCGGCGTGGCGTCGCTCTCGTCATCCGAGCCGCGCAGGCCCGACGGCGCCGAAATCGAGGCGATGATGAAGTCGCGCTCGATGGTCGGCTTGGTGCCTTCCGGCAGGGTCACGTCGGAGATGTGGATGACATCGCCCACGCCCTTGCCGGCGAGGTCGACGACAATCTTCTCCGGAATGTCGCCGGCGACGACGTTCAGCTCCACCTCGGGACGGGTGACGACGAGCACGCCGCCCTTCTTGATGCCCGGCGCCTTGTCCTCGTTGATGAACTCGACGTGGATGAAGATGTTGATCCGGGTGTTGCGGTGCAGACGCAGGAAATCGACATGGGTCGGCAGGTCTTTGACCTTGTCGCGCTCGACGCCGCGGCAGATGACGCGCACGTCGTCATGGCCTTCGACCTTGAGGTTGAACAGCTTCGACAGGAAGCGGCCTTCGCGCAGGGTCTTCAACAGAACGTTGAAGTTCATGTTGATCGGCAGCGGTTCTTTGTCGCCACCGTATACGATGCCAGGT
>JAGRMO010000096.1:0-2282 GCA_020441205.1 Maritimibacter sp. | reverse complement strand
GGTGCGCCTCCCGCTGAGACGGGGGCTATAGGCCGGAATCGGCGTGAGGGAAAGCAGAATCTGTGTGGTGCCGGGGGGCGAACGCGGGCGAGGGGAGGTCTAGGCGGCGTTGCGCAGAAAGACGCGCCGCAGGTAGATGAGGGCCGCGCCGATGCCGGCGGTGGCAAGGCCGGTGCCGACCCCGGTCATCATCCGCTGACGCACGGGCGGCCGGTAGTTGTCCGCGCCCGGCGCGGCGGCCGGGAGCGTGGCGAAATAGGCCGTCTCGTAGGCATAGGTATTGAGCGCCAGTGCGATGAGGGCAAGGCCCCAGAATACGAGCAGCCACTGCAGAGCAATCAAGGCCAGCCGTGTGGCGCGCCATTCGGTCCCGGCCATGGTCGCACGCTCCCCTTGGTTCCGACGGGTCCCGTGGTAATCCCTGCGCCGCGCGGGCGGTCAATCCCGCGGCAAGCCCCGGCTCGATCGCGTGATGCTCCGCCCGCGTCCCGTCTTCCGCCCCGCCTATCCGTGCCCGGACGGATCCTTCGATCCCCGGTCCGGTCGTTCGATGGCCGGTCCGATCTATCTACACACGACCCGATCCTTTGACATAAGGGCGGATGCTTCGGGCACCGTGCCCAATGCCGCCCGCCAAAGAGCGCGGTTTTCCAGGGAAACCGCGTTCCACGACGTCCGGGAACCTCCCGCACTTGCAACGGTTCAGGCCCGCTGACCCGATAACGAAGCGTTCATTTCCCAGGAAATCGTGATGCTCCGGGCGGTCCCCGAGCGCACCGGCGTTCCGGAACATTCCGGACCGCTCCGCCCCCAGTACGCCGCGCCGGGTTCCGCGCCTTCCCTTGCGCCGCGCCTTCCCCGGGCGTAGCGTCCGGCCCAAATGGCGGCGCTGCCCGCCGTTCCCGTTCCACATCCGAAAGCCGAAAACATGTCGATCCTCAGGGCCGCAAAACTCACCCGCGCGCCGATGCTCACGCTCGCGGCCGTGGGCGTCAACTGGGGCGGTCTCGCCGGGCTCATGCCCGACATCAAGACGGCTGTCGCCGCCTCCGACGGTGCGCTCGGGGCCGCGTTGATCGCGCCCGCGGTCGGCTCGATGATCGCGTTGGCACTTGCGCCCCGGTTCGGGCAGATCGCCGGCACACTGGCGTTGCCGCTCTCGGGTCTAGGCATCGCGCTCGCGGTATTGCTGCCGCTCTTGCCGGTCTCGGCGCTGACTCTCGCGATGGCGCTGTTCGTCACCGGGGGCACGGTGGCGCTCGCCGACATGACCGCGAACGTCCGCATCGCTCAGCTCGAGGCGCGGGCGGGGATGCATCTGCAAAGCGTCAATCACGCGGTGTTCTCGCTGAGCTTCGGCCTCACCGCGCTCGCCACCGCCTTCGCCCGGCAGGCGGGCTACGGGCCGGGTGAGGTGCTGCCGGTGCTGGCGCTGGTGGCGCTCGCCCTGGTGCTCGCCGGATGGGACCGGCGGGCGCTCCCGGCGCATGACGATCCGGACGACGCCGCGCGGGGCGCAACGCCGCCCTGGGGCATCGTGCTGCTCGCGGGGCTCATCCTGTTCGCCGGCTTCATCGGCGAGAACGCGACCGAGGCCTGGTCGGCGCTGCATATCGAGCGCACGCTCGGGGCGCCGGCGGGCGAGGGCAGTTTCGGGCCGGCGACGCTCGGCTTCGTGATGTTCGCAGGCCGGCTCGGCGGTCAGGTGGTGGCCTCGAAGGTGGGCGAGGTGCGGCTCATCCTGGTCTCCGCCGTGCTCGGCGCCATCGGGGCGGTGATCATCGCGGCGGCGCCGACCAAGGCGGTGGTGATCGCCGGCATCGCGGTGCTCGCCATCGGCATGGCGGTGATCGTGCCGGCGACCAATTCGATCGTCGGCCGCGCCGTGTCCGATGCCGCCCGCCCACTGGCGATCTCGCGGTCGTGGCTCGTGGGACTGCTCGGCTTCTTCCTCGGTCCGTCGATGATGGGCGGGCTCGCCCAGATCTGGAGCCTCCGGGTCTCCTTCGCCGCCGTCGCCCTGGTGGTAGCGCTGATCGTCCCGGCGGTGATCGCGCTCCGGCGGCGGGCCGGGTAGCGCGCCGGGTCCCGGTCCGGGTCCGGGCGCGCTGGGCGTCGCGCGGATCTGGCGCGCCGGTCGAGGTTCGCGGGGTCGTGTCGAAGGTTTCGCCCGGGTTCGGGACATGGTTCGCGCGCGGTAAAGGTAGCGCTACCATAAATGAAATCAATCCCTTGGCCCCATGTCCGAGTTCGCCCGCCCTTCGTGCGTGTCCCTTCTTTGG
>JAGRMO010000095.1 GCA_020441205.1 Maritimibacter sp. | reverse complement strand
TATACCGGCGAGGACGGGTTCGAGGTCTCGGTGCCCGCACCGGGCGCCCGCGGCCTCGCCGAAGCCCTTCTGGCGATGGAAGAGGTCGCCCCCATCGGCCTTGGCGCCCGCGACTCGCTGCGCCTCGAGGCCGGACTACCGCTGCACGGCAACGATATCACCCCCGAGACCACGCCGCTGCAGGCGGGGCTCGGCTGGGCCATCGGCAAGGCCCGGCGCGAAGGCCCGCGCGCCGGCGGCTTCCCCGGCGCCGAGGTGATCCTGGGCGAAGGCCAGATCGGCAAGACCCCGAAGCTCGCGGGCCTGCGCCCCGAGGGCCGCGCCCCGATGCGCGCCCACACCCTCCTTTTCGAGCACGAAACCGGCGGCGAGCCGGTGGGCGAGATCACCTCGGGCACGTTCGGCCCGAGCCTCGCCGCCCCGGTGGCGATGGGCTACCTGCCCGCGCGCCTTTCCGGTCTCGGCACCAAGATCTTCGGCGAAGTGCGCGGCAAGCGCCTGCCCGTGACCGTCACCAAGCTTCCTTTCCACCCCCACAGCTACAAACGCTAGGAGCCCACCCCAGATGAAATACACCGAAGAACACGAATGGCTCGAAGAAGCCGGCGGCATCGTCACTGTCGGCATCACCGCCCATGCCGCCGAAGAGCTGGGCGACATCGTCTTCGTCGAGCTGCCCGAGGTGGGCACGGAAGTCTCGAAGGACGACGAGATCGTGGTGATCGAAAGCGTCAAGGCCGCCTCCGACATCCTCGCCCCGATCGACGGCGAGATCGTCGAGGTGAACGAAGCCATCGTGAACGAGCCCGCGAAGGTGAACGAAGACCCCGAGGGCGACGCCTGGTTCTTCAAGATCAAGGCCGCCGACCTCAGCCAGATGGACGATTACATGGACGAGGCCGGTTACAAGGACTTCATCGGCTGACCATGACCGAACCCCAGACCCATCGCGCGCGGCGGACCATCGCGGCCTCCGCCGAAGCGCTCTACCGGGCGCTTGTCGAGCCGGAGCCGCTGGAACACTGGCTTGCGCCCGAAGGGGCGCGGCTCAGCGTGCAGCACCTCGACGCCCAGCCCGGTGGCGCCTACCGCTTCGTCCTCCGCTTCGACAGCTACCGGGGCAAGAGCGGCGACAGGACCGACGTCGTGGAGGGTCGTTTCGTCACCCTGACGCCCGATGAACTCGTCCAGACCGAAAGCGATTTCGTCTCGGACGACCCCGCCTTCGCCGGCACCATGCGGATGAGCTGGCACTTCACGCCCGCCGCGCGCGGCACCCTGGTCGAGGTGGTGGCCGAGAACGTGCCCATCGGCATCACGGCCGAGGAACACGAACCCGCCCTCGCCTCGTCGCTCGCCAACCTCGCCCGGTACGCCGAACAACCCTGACCGAGACATCCCATGCCCTTCACGCCGACCGATTACCTGCCCTACGATTTCGCCAACCGCCGCCATATCGGCCCCTCGCCCGCCGAGATGGCCGAGATGTTTCGCACGCTCGGGGTCGAGAGCCTCGACGCGCTGATCGACGAGACGGTGCCGAAATCGATCCGCCAGACCGAGCCGCTCGATTTCGGCAAGCCCCGGTCGGAGCGCGAAGTGCTCTACGAACTGCGGGTCATCGCCGACAAGAACAAGGTGTTCCGCTCGTTGCTCGGCCAGGGCTACCACGGCACCGTCACCCCGCCGGCGATCCAGCGCAACATTCTCGAAAACCCCGCCTGGTATACCGCCTACACCCCTTACCAGCCCGAGATCAGCCAGGGCCGGTTGGAGGCGCTGCTCAATTACCAGACGATGATCTCGGATCTGACCGGCCTCGAAGTCGCCGGCGCCTCGTTGCTCGACGAGGCCACCGCCTGCGCCGAGGCAATGACCATGGCCAAGCGCGTCGCGAAGTCGAAAGCCAGCGCCTTCTTCGTCGATCATCACGCCCATCCGCAGAACATCGCGGTCATCAAGACCCGCGCCGCGCCGCTCGGCATCGAGGTGATCGTGGGCGACCCGGCCGATCTCGACCCCGAGGCGGTGTTCGGCGCGCTGTTCCAGTACCCGGGCACCTACGGGCACCTGCACGATTTCACCCCCGAGATCGACAGGCTGCACGCCGCCAACGCCATCGCCATCGTCGCCGCCGACCCGCTCGCGCTCACGCTCCTGAAGGAGCCGGGCGCGATGGGCGCCGACATCGCCGTGGGCTCGACCCAGCGTTTCGGCGTCCCCATGGCCTATGGCGGCCCCCACGCCGCCTATCTCGCCTGCCACGAAGACCACCGCCGCGCGATGCCCGGTCGGCTCGTCGGCGTCTCGATCGACGCGCGCGGCAACAAGGCCTACCGCCTCAGCCTGCAGACCCGCGAACAGCACATCCGCCGCGAGAAGGCCACCTCCAACGTCTGCACCGCCCAGGCGCTGCTGGCGGTAATGGCGAGCTTCTACGCCGTGTTCCACGGCCCCGAGGGGCTCAAGGCCATCGCCCAGCGCATCCACCGCAAGGCGGCCCGGCTCGCCGGCAAGCTCGAAGAAGTGGGCTACGAGATCGACCCCGGCGAATTCTTCGACACCTTCACCGTCGAAGTTGGCCACCTCCAGCGCGGTATCCTGCTCGCCGCCACCAAGGAAGGCGTGAACCTGCGCCCGGTCGGCAAGACCAAGATCGGCATCACGCTTGACGAACCCACTCGCTCGGCCACCATCGAGGCGGTCTGGCGCGCCTTCGGCGTGGTCGCGCAAGACAAGAACTTCACCCCCGACTACCACCGCCTGCCGGTGCCGCTCGCCCGCGAGAGCGCCTATCTCACCCACCCCGTGTTCCACATGAACCGGGCCGAGACCGAGATGATGCGCTACATGCGCCGCCTCTCCGACCGCGACCTCGCGCTCGACCGGGCGATGATCCCGCTCGGCTCCTGCACGATGAAGCTCAATGCGGCGGCCGAGATGATGCCGGTGAGTTGGCGCGAATTCTCGATGCTGCACCCGCTCTGCCCGCCCGATCAGGCCGAGGGCTACAAGGAGCTGATCGACGACCTCGCCCAGAAGCTCTGCACCATCACCGGCTACGACGCGATGAGCATGCAGCCCAATTCGGGCGCCCAGGGCGAATACGCGGGCCTCATGACGATCCGCGCCTATCACCGCGCGGGCGGCGATACCGGGCGCGATATCTGCCTCATTCCGATGTCGGCCCATGGCACCAACCCGGCCTCGGCCTCGATGGCGGGCATGAAGGTGGTCACGGTCAAGACCGCTCCCAACGGCGACATCGACGTCGCCGATTTCCGCGCCAAGGCCGAGAAGGCGGGCGCAGCCCTCGCCGCCTCGATGATCACCTACCCGTCCACCCACGGCGTCTTCGAGGAAACCGTGCGCGAGGTCTGCGCGATCACCCACGAACACGGCGGCCAGGTCTATATCGACGGCGCCAACCTCAACGCCCTCGTCGGCCTCGCCAAGCTCGGCGAGCTTGGCGGCGACGTGAGCCACCTCAACCTCCACAAGACCTTCGCCATCCCCCATGGCGGCGGCGGCCCCGGCATGGGGCCGATCGGGGTCAAGGCGCATCTCGCCCCGCACTTGCCGTCGAACCCGTTCTCGGGCAAGGAGGGTGCGGTTTCTTCCGCCCCCTACGGCTCGGCCTCGATCCTGCCGATCTCCTGGGCCTATGTGCGGATGATGGGCGGCGCCGGCCTCACCCAGGCCACCCGCGTCGCCATCCTCAACGCCAATTACATCGCCGCCCGCCTCAAGGGCGCCTATGACGTGCTCTACAAGGGCCCCAAGGGACGGGTCGCGCATGAATGCATCATCGACACCCGCCCCTTCGCCGACAGCGCCGGGATCACCGTCGAGGACATCGCCAAGCGGCTGATGGACGCGGGCTTCCACGCCCCCACCATGTCCTGGCCAGTGGCCGGCACCTTGATGATCGAGCCCACCGAAAGCGAGACCAAGGCCGAGCTTGACCGCTTCTGCGACGCGATGCTGGCGATCCGCGAAGAGATCCGCGACGTCGAGGAGGGCCGGATCGACCGCGACAACAACCCGCTGAAACACGCCCCCCACACCACCGAAGACCTCGTGGGCGTGTGGGACAGGCCCTATTCGCGCGAACAGGGCTGCTTCCCGCCCGGCGCCTTCCGGGTCGACAAATACTGGCCGCCGGTCAACCGGGTCGACAACGTCTACGGCGACCGGCACCTGGTCTGCACCTGCCCGCCGCTCGAGGATTACGTCTCCCCCGAGCCCGGCGAAAGCTGAGCCCCCGCGCGCGCGCCCCGACCGCGCCGACCGAAGCCCGCCGCCCGGTTTCTTTGGTCCAAAAATATCCCGGGGGGGCCGGGGGGCAGCGCCCCCGGCCCCCCCCCCCCCCCAGACCCCCGGCCGTCTGGACCCCGCGCCACCGCACCCACATATGGGATCCATGATGCGCGACGATGCCCCCCCTGTCCGCCACGACGGCGACGACCCGACTGCCGGCCACGCCCTCGCCCGGGCCGAGGCCGACGCGATCCTGCGCGAGGCGGCGGCTGCCTATTTCGAAGCCTGCCGCGCAAGGGTTCGCCCTTTTGTCGCCCGCACCTTCTCGCTCAGGGGCACGCTCGCCCTGCACCGCCAGGCGCTCGGGCTCGACCTTCTGCGCGCGCCCGCCAACGTGCTGCTCTCGGTACCGCAGATCGGCCTCAAGCTCGGCGCGTTTGCGGCCCGCGGCCTCGGGCGGCGGCAGGCGGCGGACAAGCTCGCCGCTCACAACCTGTTCATCGAAACCGCCGTGATGCGCGAGCTGCGCTGGCGTATCGTCACCGAGCTTCTGGAACAACCGCTGACGCTGGGCGCGCGCGAAAGCCGCAGGGACGCCCTCGCCGATGAGATCCTCGCCCACCCGAAGATCGCCCGATTGATCCACGAGGCCGCCGACCTCGCCGGCCGGCATCAGAACGATCCAACCTTCCGTACCCGGCTTGAAGCCACGCTTTGCGAATATGCCGGCACCCGCGCCGCCGCTTCCGACATCGCCACCGCCCTCATCGCCCTCGGTGCGGGCGCGGTCGCGTTCAAGCAGGCGACGCCCGGCGCCATCGCCCTCGGCCCCCTCGTGGCCGCCGCCTTTGCCCAGCAACTCGCGATCGCGAGCTTCCCGCTCGGGGCCGGCGCAGGCGCGATCTGGTACGGCTTCTTCCCCGCCGCCACCTCGCCCCTGCTCGTCGCCGGCGCGACCGCCGGCCTCCTCGGCCTCGCCGCCATCGCCACCACCTTCGCCGGCGTGGTGACCGACCCGGTCCTGAAGGCCACCGGGATGCACGAACACAGGCTTCGCAAACTCATCGACGGGCTCGAAGCCGGCTTCACCGACCGCGACGCCGCCGGCTTCCGCACTTACGATCTCTACATCGCCCGGATCATGGACCTGTCGGACGCCCTCGTCGGCATCCTGCGCAGCTTCCGCGGCTGATGCCGCGCGGCCGCCTCAGCCCCGCAGCTTTTCCGCCAGCCGCGACGGCCAGCCGGTCATCTTGCCGCCGATGGTCGCGAGCACCTGCTTCGACATCCGCTTTTCGATATCGGCATAGGTCTTCTCGCCCGCGAGCAGATCGAAGAACGATTGCCGCATCGTCGTCGAACTGGCGAGCTTTTCCTTGAACATGCCCGAGAAGGTCTTGGAATACTCGAAGTGCCGGAGCTTGTTGGCCTTGTCGAGCTCGGCGTGGATATACTTGATCCGCTTCTGGTAAAGTCCGAGCGCATTCGCGGGCTTGCCCGCCTTCAGCGCCGCCGCCGCCGCCTCGGCCGCCTCCGCCCCGCTCTCCATCGCGTAGGCCAGCCCTTCGCCGGTGATCCCGTCGACCAGCCCGGCCGCGTCGCCCGCGAGCAGCACGTTGCCCCGCCCCGGCACCTTGGTGTAGTCGCCGAGCGGAATATGCGCGCCCTTGATCTTGACCGCGTCGGGGTCGGCCACGCCCTCGAGCTCGAGGTAGCGCTTCATCTTGCCCATGAGGTCCTGGTCGAGCGACTTGATCGAGCCGAGCCCGATGGTGCGCGTGTCCTTCTTGGGAAAGTTCCAGCCGTAGCCCCAGTCGACGATCCGGAAGTCGATCGACATCAGCGCCTGGTCGGCGCAGGGATCGGGCACCTCGGCCTCGAAGGCGAAACCGATCTTGTCGGGATCGAAGGCCCGACCGAACAGGTGCCGCGCCACCGGGCTCGCCGCCCCGTCCGCGCCGATCAGCACGCCGAAGCCGAGCACGTCGCCGGTATCGAGCGTGAGCCGCCCGGCCTTCTCGTCAATCTCGGTTACCCGCACGCCCTGGAAATCCTCGGCGCCGGCGGCGATCGCTTCGTTGAGCAGCCGGTGGTCGAGTTCGATCCGGTAGGTGTAGGTCAACTCGTAAGGCGCTGTGAATTCGGCGAGTTTCTCGCCATCCCACTTGAACGCCACCTCCTTGGAATAGAGGAAATGCTCGCTGTCCGCCTCCAGGCCAAACACCGCCTTCATCGCCTTCTGGCCCCGGCCCGACAGAAGCGCGCCGCAGAGCTTGTGGCGCGGGAACACCGCCTTGTCGAGGATCGCGACCGTGAGCCCCAGCGCCCGCGCCCGCCGTGCCACCGCCGAGCCCGCAGGCCCTGCGCCCACGACAACCACATCATAGGATCTCACGGTTCCGGTCCTCGCGCCTCGGCCTCGTCGGGGGCTACTTACGCGAAACATCCTCGCGTGAAAAGGCAACATCACGCGCCGCCAGCCACTCGGCGAAAGCTGCCACCTTGTCGTCGAGTGAACAGGTCTTGGGCTGCCGGTCGAGATGCGCCTGGTAGTCGAGCCGCAGCTTCAACTGCGCCTCCGCATCGAGCTCTTTCCAGGCCTTCATGTCGCACCTCCGTTCTGCGATATAGGATGGGGTTGAAACCCGCATGCTGCAAGCGCACATATGCGCCAACCTGAATATGGGAGACCGACATGGCGGCTTCGCACAAACTGACCTGCCTCGATTGCGGCGCGGTGAACCGCGTGCCGGAAGACAAGCTCGGCTCGGGTCCGAAATGCGGCACCTGCGGCAACAAGCTCAACGACGGCAAGGTCCGCGAAGTCGACGCGGTGATCCTGGCGAAAGCGTCCAAGAACGACACGATGCCGCTCCTCGTCGATTTCTGGGCGCCCTGGTGCGGCCCCTGCCGGATGATGGCGCCCGAATTCGCCAAGGCCGCCACGGCGCTCGGCTCCGGCGCGCGGCTCGCCAAGATCAACACCGAGGATCACCCCAAGGTGTCGATGAAGAACAACATCCGCGGCATTCCGACGATGATCCTCTATCAGAACGGCCGCGAGGCCGCGCGCCAGTCGGGCGCCGTGCCGGCGAGCGCGATCGAGCAGTTCGTCCGCACGAGGGCCAACGTGATCGTCTGATCGAGGGCGCGACGGCGGGGCTGGGCGAGAGCGTTTCGCGCCGCCTCGCCACGCGCTTTCGCGAGCGCCCGAGGCCGCACGAGGCGATCCGACGCCCGCACCGCCGCCGCTCGATGTCACCCCGCTTTCCGGCTTGACAGCCCGCCCGGGAAAGGCCAGATAGCACCCCACGTTGGGGCCGTAGCTCAGTTGGGAGAGCGCGTCGTTCGCAATGACGAGGTCAGGGGTTCGATCCCCCTCGGCTCCACCAAAACCCATCCACGGTCTGAGAAGTCGAGCGCGCGGCGCCGCCTGCGCGCGTCGGGGTCGCAGGCCCACGTTGCGCCTCGCGGATCTTCCGGCGTCCAGCCCTCCAATCCTGACCGAAGCCAAGCCGCGCCGCTAAGGTCAACGGGGATTTGCTCCTGGATGGGGTCAGGTCTTGGGCGCCACGCCGCGCCGGACCCAGCGCCAGAAGTAGAGCGCGGGCCAGCGCAGGACCGAGACGCCCGCCGCGATCACGAGGAGCGCGACAAGGGGGCCGTTCTGCAGCGTGACCCAGCCGACGATCGGGATGCCGACCGCGATCAGCACCCAGGCTGCCGGCCAGTGGCCCCGGCGCGACGGGACCATGGCGACGAGATTGGCCGCGAGGCCCCAGCAGGCGGCGGCGATGAGCGCGGGCGTCATGACCGCATCTCCGGCGGGATTTCGGGCCGCTCGCCCCGGGCGCGGGCCAGGAGATAGCCGAGCGGACGGCGGAACATCGAGCCGAAGGCGAGGAGCGCGACCAGGCTCCAGGGCCAGCCGTTCTCGGCGCCGATCCAGATCATGATCGGGATCGCCGAGAGAAGCAGGATCGAGCCCGGATAGATCTGATATTTCATCGGCAGCGCGGCGGTGACCGCGCCGAGGATCACCCACAGGCAGGCGGCGACGAGGGAGAGGGTCATGGCCGCCCCTCCGGACGCACGGCCGGACGGCGGCGGGTGTGTGAAATCTGGGTCATTCTGCTCGGGCCTTTTTTGGTTTTATGGCCCCTCCGAGGGGGCGTTGGCAAGTCTTTGCCGATCTGTCCGGGGGGTGGGCGAACTCGGACAGGGTGTCAAGGTGTTGATTTTGCTTATGGTAGCGCTAACTCAAATTTCGCGCGCGAAGGCGGGCGAAGCCCGGGCGGGAGGCCGAGAGATTCGGCTTGACCTGTGGCTTTGGGGTTGCGCTTGCGCCAGTGTGGCCCGGGTAGCGCCTTGCGGCGACGGGTATGGATATGTGGCGCGGGCGGGAGCGAGGGGGCCAGCCCCCTCGCACTCCCCCGGGATATTTGGGGACCAAAGAAGGGGGGTCTGCAAAACAAGTTCGGCTTAGATACGCTCGGGCACGCAACCAGCGCCGATTGGCTCAAAGACCGTCAAAGGCCAACAAGCGCCTTGATTGCTTGCCATGCCATTTGAAAGTAGCCCCAAGCCTGCTCGGCATAGGCGATCTTGTCGAGTACCAACGCCAGTCCTGGACCGCCGATCGCAACAACTTTTACGAGGCGGCCACCGAGCCGGTGACGCCATGTTCTTGGCCGCTGATCTCGAACTTCCGGATCGCGCAAATGCTCTGCATCCTCGCGAATTTCTTCGGCCATTTCCGGTTCGGAACGCTCGGCGACGGCTTCGGCAAACCCTGCAATCCGGACCCTTTGGTCGTCGTTAAGGCGGTCATAATTCCGGGCTGCCCGTGCATCGACGGTTTCCCTTACCTCCGGGTCGAAACTGTAAATGTCGTCCGAAGTCCGGGTCAGTTGGCTGGACACGCGATCAACGAACTTGTCCTTGCCGGCCCCGGGGAGTGACCCGTCGGTTTGAAGGACGATCACATCGTTCAACGCGTCAAGGCAGCCATCGTGGATGCGGATTGCCCGACCACGACGTTTCTGAAGAACACGTTCCAGATCGTCTGCGACCGAAACAAGCGCGCGATATTGGTTGCCGCCGTCGCCCTCGATGGTGCGCCGCAAGTCCGCGACCAAATCCTCCAGACGTTCCACTGCATCGTCCAATCGCGAAGCAGGAAGGTCAGAGCGCGGCGTTGACCGGTACTGATTGGCCTGCGCGTCATATACCAAGTCTTCGGCGTAGGCGACTTGGGCCGCAAAAAACTCCGCCTCGATCGCACGGATCGCTTCGGCGACGGCCTCGGGGCCGGCGTCCCAGGTGTCGTTGGGAATTTCTGTTGCGACCCTGTAGAGGAGATCGGGGGCCATCGGCTGGCCGGCGAGGAGGCTCTCGTACCAGCGGCGCCAGAAGTCGTAGGGGGAGTCGGGGGTCCAGCGGGCGCGGGTGGCGTCCCATCTGTCCTGAAATGGGTTGGTTTCGGGCCAGAGCTTGGCGTGAAAAAGATCTGGCTCTTGGTGCTTTTCCCCGGTTTCAACATCCGACAGGACGGCGGCCCAGTAGTCATTTGGATCTTCGTCGAACACCACATCCACGACTCCGCGGTTCGGCAGCAATCCTGCAGAAACCATGAACGCAATGCTTGCTCGTGCCATTTCCTTTGCGAGGATTTCTTCCCGCTCGCGGCCGCCAACGGCGTAGGCTGACAGTACGACAATGGATACGGACGCGACTGTTTCAAGATGATCACCGGGACCATAAAGGTTCTCCATCGCGGCGATATTCTTGACTGAAAATATGTTGTCTAAGTTAGCGGTTATCCGTCTGACATTCGGAGCCACGGCCGCGAGCAAAGTCGCGGAATGGACGCTCGTGTATGCAGGCACGATTTGAGTCGCCAGAAAAGCGCGAAGCACCGGCAATGACTCCACGCCCCGATTTCGTGCATCCTCGGTCGCAGTGTATGCCGTCCAGATTGGAAGAAGACGCAACATGGACCGGGAAGCAACTTGCAGCGAAATGAAGTTCACCTGCTCCTTAAGCCAGGCGCGCAGGCTTTCTTCGTCGAATATGTTGGCAGCGTTCACCATGCGCAAAACCTAGGCGGTTTCAGCGGCATGTCCAGCGGTGGGTAGGCGGCGGCGAAGGACAAAGTGTGGTGAAACCCACCCTGCGGAGGGCCGCTTCGGGAACAAGGGGGCGCGAGGCCAGTGGGCGCAAGCACCCAACATACGGGGCGCGGGGCGATGGTGCGTGTGAACACGCACTCGAACCAGGTTCGGCGGGACGGCTCGGGTCGGCGGGGTGGTGCGCATGAATGCGCACCCTATGGCACGCGGTATTCCTGGCTGAAGCCCAGCCTACGGGGCGTTCTTCTCGGGCCCGCCCCGCCCTACCCGTGAAACAGGCTGCGCAGGAGAAGTCCGGCGAGCGCGCCGAGGGCCAGGGCGCCGAGGCCGGCGGTGAGTTCGGGCGACGGAGCCTCCAGCGCGCCTCGGAGCACCACGAAAGCCCCCGTGCCGGCGAGGCCGACCACAGCCAACAGCGCCGGCCGAAAGATGATCGCGCCGATCAGCAGCCAGGGGCGCAGCACGAGGGCGAGGCCGAACAGGAACCCGAGACCGGACGCGGTGGCGAGCATGTGCGTCATATCTCCCATAGCAGGATGAACCGTCGAAACAGCAGCACCGAAAAGGCGGCAACGCCATAAAATGGCATGTAGCCAATCACATAGAGCAGGAAGCTCACGTGATTTGATCCGATCCAGATCGGAATGAAGAAAAAGGCAGGGAGGGAAAGGATCTTGCTCAAGATGCGCACGAGGCGAAGCAACGGCCTCGGCAACGTGCCGACGATCAGCCCGACCAGGGCGAACATCCAGGGCGTCCAGGGACCGCCGAGCTGGGGAAGCGTATCAAGCGAGGCGCCGTTCACCCGCCGAGCCGACCTTCGAGCGCCCGGGCCCAGCCCGAGATCGTGCCCGCGCCGAGGCAGACGACGATGTCGCCGGGCTTCGCCTCGGCCCGCACCAGCGCGACGAGGGCGTCCTCGCTCTCCACGGCCAGCGCGTGACGGTGGCCGTGGCCCACCAGCCCTGCGACCAGATCGTCGCGCGACGCGCCCGCGATGGGAGCCTCGCCGGCGGCGTAGACCTCGGCGATGCCGACCACGTCGGCGTCGTTGAAACAGGTGCAGAAATCCTCGAACAGCGAGGCGAGCCGCGTGTAGCGGTGCGGCTGGTGTACCGCGATCACCCGCGCGCCCGGCGTATCGCCCACCGCCTGGCGGGCGGCCTTCAAGACCGCGGCGATCTCGACCGGGTGGTGGCCGTAATCGTCGATGATCGGCACGCCGTGCCATGTCCCCACCCGGGTGAACCGCCGGTTGACCCCGCCGAAGGCCGCGAGCGCCGCGCGGATCTCTTCGCGTTTCATGCCCAGATGCCGCGCCACAGCGACGGCGGCCAGCGCGTTCGACACGTTGTGATCGCCCGGCATCGGCAGCGAGCAGCCTTCGATCCGCATCCCTTCGGCGTTGAGCTCGATATCGAAATAGGCGACGCCCGCCTTGTAGGTGAGACCCACGGCGCGCACGTCGGCCTGGGCGTTGAACCCGAAGGTCACGACGCGGCGGTCGGTGATCCGGCCCACCAGCGCCTGCACCTCCGGATGGTCGGTGCAACAGACCGCGAGCCCGTAGAACGGGATGCCGGAGACGAACTCGTAGAACCCCTGGCGCAGGTTCTCGATCGTGCCCCAATGGTCCATGTGCTCGGGGTCGATATTGGTCACCACCGCGATGGTGGCGGGCAGCCGGTTGAACGTGCCGTCCGACTCGTCGGCCTCGACCACCATCCATTCGCCCTGCCCCATCCGCGCGTTGGAGCCATAGGCATGGATGATGCCGCCGTTGATGACGGTCGGGTCCATGCCGCCCTTGACCAGAAGCTCGGCCACCAGCGTGGTCGTCGTGGTCTTGCCATGGGTGCCGGCAATGGCGACGTTCGACTTGAGCCGCATGAGTTCGGCCAGCATCTCGGCCCGNNCCGGCGCACCACGGGCAGGCCGCGCGCCCGCGCGGTGTCGAGCTCGGGGTTGCCGGGCTTGATCGCCGACGAGATCACCACCACCTCGGCGCCCTCGAGGTTTTCGGGCCGCTGGCCTTCGAAGATCGTCGCGCCCTTCTGGGCCAGTCGTTCGGTGATCGGGCTGGCCTTCAGATCGGAGCCCTGGACGGTGTAGCCGTGGTTCAAGAGCACCTCGGCGATCCCCGACATGCCGATGCCGCCGATGCCGACGAAATGGATCGGCCCCATCACGGTGGGGAGCTTGGTGGCGGCGGCGCTCATGGGCGCGCTCCTTTCGGGCTGTGATCGGCGAGCCGTTCGACGAGATCGGCCAGCGCCTCGGCGGCGCGGGGCTTGGCCGAGGCGCGCGCGGCCCGGGCCATCTCCTCGGCCCAGGCGGGGTCGCCGAGCACCGCGACGATCTCGCCCGCCAGCGTGGGCGCGTCGAGCGCGTCCTCGCGGATCATGATCGCCGCGCCCGCATCGACCAGCCCGCGCGCGTTGGCGCTCTGGTGGTCGCCGGTGGCGGCGGCGAAGGGGATGAGGATCGCAGGCCGGCCGATCACCGAGATATCGGCCACCGACGAGGCGCCGGCGCGGCTGATGACGAGCTGCGCCTCGGCCATCCGCCGCGGCACGTCGTCGAAGAACGGCTTCACCTCGGCGCTGATGCCGTTGTCGGCATAGAAGGCAGTGACCCGGCCGTGGTCTTCGATCCGGGCCTGATGGCTCACGGTGAGGTGCTGCCGCAGCGCCGGCGGCAGGGCGGCGATGGCGGCGGGCACGACGTCGGACAGGATCCGCGCGCCCTGGCTGCCGCCCATGACCAGAATGGTCATCGGATGATCGCCGGGCGGAGCGTAGGCCGCGCCCGCGCGCTCGGCCACCGAACCGCGCACCGGGTTGCCGGCGTGCTCGGCGCTGACGCCGCGCGGCAGATCTGTGGGCCAGGTGCCGCAGGCGACGAGATCGACCCGGCGCGCGAACAGCTGGTTGACCTGCCCGAGCACGCCGTTCTGCTCATGCACCATCCGGGGGATCCGCAACAGCCAGGCGGCCGCGAGCGCCGGGATCGACGGGTAGCCGCCGAACCCCACTACCGCCGCCGGGCGGTCCGCGACATATTTGGCCAGCGTCGCGAGGATGCCCGCGCCGATCCGGAACGGAGCCGCGAGCTTGGCGAGCCGCCCGCCGCGCGCGAAGGTGGCCGAGGCCACCTCGACGATCTCGACATCCTCGGGAAAGCCCTGGGTATAGCGCGCGCCCCGCGCGTCGGTCGACAGCTCGACCCACCAGCCGCGCGCGAGCATCGCCTCGGCCAGCGCCTGGGCGGGGAACATATGCCCGCCGGTCCCGCCGGCGGCGATCACGAGAAGCGGTGCGTCCTTGTTCACCGGCCCCTCCCGTGCCCCAGGATATCGTTGATCCGCCCCTGCGGCCGCGCCCGGGTGAAGGCAAGCAGCATGCCGAGCGCGAGCCCGGTCGCCACCAGCGACGAGCCGCCGTAGCTCACGAAGGGCAGCGTCATCCCCTTGGCCGGCAGGAGCCGCACCGCGACCCCCATGTTGATCAGCGCCTGCACCCCGAACATCGCCACCAGACCGGTGCCGGCGAGCCGGGTGAACGTATCGCGCTCGCGGATCAGCCGAAGGAAGCTGCGCACCACCACGAGCGCGTAGAGCGCGATGATGATGAGCACGAGGATGAGCCCGTATTCCTCCGCCGCCACCGCGATGATGAAATCGGTATGCGCATCCGGCAGCGACCACTTGACCACCCCCTCGCCGACACCGACGCCGAACACCCCGCCCTCGCGGATCGCGTTGGTGGCGTAGCCGAGCTGGGTCGTCGGATCGAGATCGGGGTTGAGGAACCCGTCGATCCGCCGGGCGAAATGCGCCGAATGCTCATAGGCGAAGCTGCCGCCCGCGACCGCCAGACCGGCGACGCCGACGATCAGGAGGATCGGCGCGCCGGCGACGAAATACATCACCACCCAGCCGAACAGCACCAGCGCCGCCTGGCCGAAATCGGGCTGCATCGCGAGGAACAGCACCACCACGACGGTGAGCCCGAGCGACATGCTCTTGCCCGGCGGCCCGCCGATCTCCTGGCTCGCGGCGATGAGCCAGGCCATGGTGATGACATAGACCGGCTTGAGAAACTCCGACGGCTGGAAACTCGCGAAGCCCAGCGAATACCACCGCACCGCCCCCTTGCCGAAATCGGTGCCCAGCACCGGCAGCAGCACCAGCGCGACGAAGGCCGCGAGAAAGCCGATCACGCCGAGGCGGCGCACCAGCGTGGGCTGCATCATCGTGGTGACGAACATCACCGCGAAGGCGAGCGCGCCGAACACGATCTGCCGTTCGACATAATAGAACGGCGCAAGCCCGTTGCGTTCGGCCAGCGGCGGGCTGGCGGCGAGACCGAGCAGGATGCCGATCCCGAACAGCAGGAGAATTGCGGAGACCGACCATTTGTCGATCGTGCGCCACCAGCGGGGCAGGATCGGATCGCCGTCCTGCCGCGGGGCTGCGCCATACACCATCTCGGTCATGGAACCTGCCTGGGTCTGTGCCTGTTACTGCCGTCTTGCCCGGGCGTTGCCCCCGGGTTGCCCACAAACTAGCCGATCGCCGCGCCGGGCGCCAGTTTTGATTGCCCAAGTCGGCACCTGCCGGCCGAGACCGGTCCGCGCCGCTACCCCTGCGGCGCGGCACCCGCGCCCCGTGGCTTGTCGCGGTCGAGCCCGAGCCGCGTCTCGCGCCAGATGATGAGAATGCCCGCGGCCACCACCAGCGTGGCCCCGGCGAGCGTCTGGCCGGTCGGCACTTCGGCGAAGACGACATAGCCGATGGCGATGGCGAGCAGCATCGAGGCGTAATCGAACGGCGCCACCAGCGAGGCATGGGCAAAGCGGTAGGACGAGGTGAGCAGCCCCTGCCCCACCCCGCCCGCAAGCCCGGCCAGGATCAGCACCAGCGCGTCGCGCCCGGACGGCAGCACCCAGCCGAACGGGATGGTGAACAGGCTGAACAGCGTCGAGGACACGGTGAAATAGAACACCACCGTCGCCGCGCGCTCATGCGCCACCATCTTGCGCAGGAAGATCTGCGCCAGCGCCGCGAACGTGGCCGACAACAGCACCAGGACCGCGCCCAGCGCCCGTGTTGCGCCGAGATGGCCCTCGGAAAACGCGGTGAGCTGCGGCGCCAGCACGATCACCACCCCGGTCATCCCGAGCGCTACCGCGAAGATCCGCACCACGCGCACCTCCTCGCCGAGGAACATCGCCGCGAAGATCACCGTGAGGATCGGCGCGGCATAGGACAGCGCCGTAACCTCCGGCAGCGGCAACAGCATGAGCCCGGCAAAGCCGAGCCCCATCGAAGAGGTGCCGACCACCCCCCGCCACACATGGCTCATCGGGTTGGCCGTGCGCCAGCCCACATGGAGCTCATGCGTCCACGCGAGCCAGGCAAGGATGACGGGAAAGGCGAAGAACGAGCGGAAGAACACGATCTCGCCGGCCGGCACCCGCCCGCCGGTCGACTTGATGAGCGACTGCATCGCGATGAAGGCGACGACCGCGCCGAGCTTGAGGGCGATACCGAGTTTCGGGTTCATGGCCTCGATCCTTGCACAATCCGGGCATGGGAGCGAATGGCGACGGATGCAAGCGTGTTTCAGCCGCGCGCGGGGCCTTTCGCCGGCGCGTCGGTCGGGCCGGACCCGGTTGCGAGCGCCCGCGCGGCGGCCTCGGCCTCGGCCTCGTCGGTGAGCGGTTCGCCGGCATCGATCAGGGCCTTTGCGACGGCCCGGTAGGTCAGGCCGGTATCGAGGTGATGCAAGCCGTAATGCGCCGCCAGCATGCGCGCCAGCGTGCC
>JAGRMO010000094.1 GCA_020441205.1 Maritimibacter sp. | reverse complement strand
CCCGTCTTCCTCGCCGGGCCGGGGGGGCCGGGTCGTGGCCGAGACCGAGAAGCTCAGCGTCTCGTCCCAGCCCATGAGTTTGCGCGCGAGCGTGGTCTTGCCCGCCCCCGAGGGCGACGACAGGATGATCAGCAGGCCGCGGCGGGACGCGAGTTGCATGGGCTTACTCCACGTTCTGGACCTGCTCGCGCATCTGGTCGACCACCGCCTTGATGTCGAGCCCGATCCGGGTCAGGTCCTGGAATTGCGACTTTGCGCAAAGCGTGTTGGCCTCGCGGTTGAACTCCTGCATGAGGAAATCGAGCTTGCGCCCGCAGGGGCCGCCGACCTTCAGCAGCGAGCGGGCCTGGGCGACATGGGCGCCGAGCCGGTCGATCTCTTCGCGCACATCGGATTTGACCGCGATCATCGCGAGCTCCTGCGCCACCCGGTCGGGGTCGGCGCCCTCGGTATTGTCGAGGACGCGGGCCAGCGCGGTTCCCAGCGCCTCCTTCTGCGCCGCGCGCCGATCCTCGACGGCGACGACGGCATCCGCCACCAGCGCCTCGACGGTGGCGAGCTGATCTTCCAGCACCGTGGCCAGCGCCCGGCCCTCATGCGCGCGCATCGCGTTGAAGGCGGCGAGCAATTCCGGCAGCCCGGCGAGCAGCGCGGACACCAGCGGCGCGGTATCCTCCTCGACCGAACCCGCCTCGAGCACGCCGCGCATCGCCGCCACCTCGACCGGGCTCGGTCGCGCGAGGTCGAGCCCGCGGGCCTTCGCGGCATGGTCGATCTCGGCCAGCACCGCGAGCGCCGCATCGAGCGCGGCCGGGTTCAGTGCCACCGCCCCCTCGGCCGTGTCGCGCCCGAGCCGGAGCCCCAGGGTGACATTGCCGCGACTCACCGCCGCGGCGGCGCGCTTGCGGGTCTCGGCTTCGAGCCCGTCGAGCCAATCGGGGAGTTTGAGGCGCAGATCGAGGCCGCGGCCATTGACGGAACGGATGTCCCAGGTCCAGCTCCAGGCCCCAAGCTGGCCTTTGAGCGCGGAAAAGCCGGTCATCGAATGGATCATGGCGCGGATTAACCCTTTTTTAAGATTTCGCCCCAATCATGTCCGCATTGTGGCAGAATTGGGCCACGGCAATGACCGCCGCCAATTCGTTAACAGACGCCACTTGTGGGAGCAACACGCCCGGGGGGGCGTCTAGGGGCCGGGGGGCCCGGGGGTGTAACATGAAGAACGAGTATGTTGTCGGCGACAACGTGGTATCCATTGCGCCCGTGCGCGCACGCACGCTGTTTCCGGCGCTGAGCCGCATCGAGAGCTACTGGGAGGCCCTGCGCGACGGCCGCGCCATGCCGACCCGGGCCGAGATCGACCCGCGCGGCATCGCCGATGTGCTTGAATTCGCCTTCGTGCTGGAGAAGGTGGCACCCGGCCTCGCCCGCATCCGCCTTGCCGGCATGCATCTCAACGAGCTGATGGCGATGGAAGTGCGCGGGATGCCGATCACCGCGATGTTCCTGCCCGAGGCCCGCCGCGAGCTGCAACGCGTGATCGAAAACGTGCTCGAAAGCCCCGCCGCCGTCCGGCTGGTGCTCGAATCCGACAAGGGCTTCGCGCGCCCGCCGCTCCAAGCGCAGATGATGCTTCTGCCCCTGCGCGACGCCGAAGGCCGCGTCACCCGAATTCTCGGCGCATTGCAGGCCCGCGGACCCATCGGCCGCGGCCCGCGCCGCTTCCTGATCCGCGACATCGAGACCAAGGCGCTCGGCGACGACAAGCTGACCCGCAAGCGGCCCGATCTTTCGGCCTATGCCGAACCGGCCGAGCCGCGCCCGGCGCTCCGCCCGATCGGAGCGGATCGGAGCCTCGACGGTTTCGCGCCCCGGACCATGGAGCTTGCCCGCCGGATCGCCGAGCGTCAGAAAGCGCCCCGCCCGGTCCGGCCGGTCAGCGACGCACCGGCGGCCCCGGCCGATGCCGGCCACGGCCACCTGCGGCTGGTGTTCGACGCCGACCGCGTCTGACCCCGCGACAGGGAGAAACGAAAAACCCGGGCGCGAAGCCCGGGTTTTCTGGTTTTCGCAGACCGGCCGGAAGGCTCAGCCGTTGGCCACCTGACGCGCCAGCGGCTTGTCGCCGCCCGCGAGCTCCTCGGCCACCAGGAAGGCCAGTTCCAGCGCCTGGGTGGCGTTGAGCCGGGGGTCGCAGGCCGTGTGGTAGCGGTCCGACAGGTCCTCGTCGGTGACCGCGACGACGCCGCCGGTGCATTCGGTCACGTCTTTGCCGGTCATCTCGAAATGCACCCCGCCCGGATGGGTGCCCATGGCCCGGTGGACGGCGAAGAACTCCTGCACTTCCTTCAGCACCCGATCGAACGGACGGGTCTTGAACCCCGAGGCCGACTTGATCGTGTTGCCGTGCATCGGATCGCAGGACCAGACCACATTGGCGCCCATGTCGCGCACCACCTTGATGAGCCGCGGCAGGTGCTTCTCGACCTCGCCCGCGCCGAACCGTGCGATCAGCGTGAGCCGGCCCGGTTCGTTTTCGGGGTTGAGCCGGTCGATCAGCACCTTGAGGTCGTCCTCGGAGGTCGACGGCCCGGTCTTGAGCCCGATCGGGTTGATAACGCCGCGCGCGAATTCGACATGCGCCCCGTCGGGCTGGCGGGTGCGGTCGCCNNGTCGCCGATCCACAGCATGTGGCCCGAGCCCGCCACCACCTGGCCGGTGGTGGAATCGACCCGCGTCAGCGCCTCTTCGTATTCGAGCAGCAGGCTTTCGTGGCTGACGTAGAAATCGACCGTGCGCAGCGCATGGCTGGTTTCGCCGGTAACGCCCGCGGCCCGCATGAAAGCGAGCGAATCCGAGATCCGCTCCGACATCTCGCGGTAGCGCTCGGCCTCGTCGGTCTCGGTGAAACCCAGCGTCCAGCCGTGCACCCGGTCGACATCGGCGTAGCCGCCGGTCGAGAAGGCGCGCAGCAGGTTCAGCGAGGCCGCAGATTGGGTGTAGGCCTGCAGCATCTTCAGTGGGTCCGGCCGGCGCGCGTCCGCGGTCGGCGCGATATCGTTGATGATATCACCCCGGTACGACGGCAGTTCGAGCCCGCCGATCATCTCGGTCGGCGCCGAGCGCGGCTTGGCGAACTGGCCGGCCATCCGCCCCACCTTCACCACCGGCACCTTGGCGCCGTAGGTGAGCACCATGGCCATCTGCAGCATCACCTTGAACGTGTCGCGGATCGTGTCGGCGCCGAACTCGGCGAAGCTCTCGGCGCAATCGCCGCCCTGCAGGAGGAACCCGTTGCCGGCCGCCACCTTGCCGAGCTCGGCCTTGAGCCGGCGCGCCTCGCCCGCGAACACCAGCGGCGGATATTTCGCCAGTTGCGCCTCGACCGCGTTCAGCGCCGCGGTATCGGGATAATCCGGCATCTGCACCCGCGGTTTCGTGCGCCACGAGGATTTGGTCCAGTTGGTCATCGCCGTTGTCTCCTGTCGGGCCGCCCACCCCCGGGGCCAGCCAAAGATCGGGCTCATATAGAGGCCGATTGCGGCAGGTGCAAAACAAAATCCCCGCAATCCCCTGCCGCGTGTCGGCCCACCTTGCGAAAGCCGCGCAAAACTGGTCTGGTTCGTCCACATTCCAGCTTTCGGTGGACCATGCCCCGCGCGCCGCAAAACACGCGTCCGAACCCTGACGACACTTCGCTTACCCGACGTTACGTCTTCGTCCTGCTCGACGATTTCACCCTCTTGAGTTTCGCCGGCGCCGTGGACGCGCTCAGGCTCGCCAACCGCCAGCTCGGCCGCAAGGCCTGCACCTGGATCGTCATCGGCGAGAGCGGCACCCGCGCGACCTGCTCGGCCGGCACCGAGATCATCCTCGACGGCGGTCTGGGCGAGCTCAAGCATTCCGACACGGTGATCGTCTGCGGCGGCGAAGACGTCCAGTCCCATACAACCAAGCCGCTGATCTCGTGGCTCCGGCGCGAAGCCCGGCGCGGCGTGGCGATGGGGGCGTTCTGTACCGGCGCCCACGCGCTGGCCGAGGCCGGACTGCTCGACGGCAAGCGGGCCACCATCCACTGGGAGAATTACGACGGCTTCTCCGAGGATTTCCCCGAGGTCGACCTCGCCCGCTCGGTCTATGTGATCGACGGCAACCGGATGACCAC
>JAGRMO010000015.1:32247-33008 GCA_020441205.1 Maritimibacter sp. | reverse complement strand
TCGGTCCAGATCGCGGTGGCGAGGCCATAGTCGTTGTCGTTGGCGCGGCGGATCACCTCGTCCTCGTCGTCGAAGGGCAGCACGGTGCAGACGGGGCCGAAGATCTCTTCCTTGACGCAGCGGGCGTTGTCGTCGAGCCCGGCGAAGATCGTAGGTTCAATCCAGGCACCGCCGGCGAGCGCGTCGGGCATCGTCGGGATGCCGCCGCCGGTGATCACCTCGGCGCCCTCCTCGACCGCCAGCTTGTAGTAGGACATCACCTTCGCGCGGTGTTCCTGGCTGATCAGCGGGCCCATCGTGGTGTTGGGGTCGTCGGAAGCGCCGAGATGCATGTTCTCGGCCTCCGCCTTCAGCCGCGCGACGAAAGTGTCGTAGACCGGGCGCTCGACATAGACCCGCTCGGTGCCGAGGCAGACCTGGCCGCAATTGGCGAAGACCGAGCGCATCGTGCCCTCGATCGCCTTGTCCATGTCGGCGTCGGCAAAGACGATGGCGGCGTTCTTTCCGCCGCATTCCATCGACACCTGGCGCAACCCGATGGCACCCGATTGCATGATGATCTCGCCGGTGCGGGTCTCGCCGGTGAAGGTGATGGCGTCGACCCCCTTGTGGGCGGTGAGGAAAGCGCCGGCGCTGTTGGGGCCGAAGCCGTGGACCACGTTGAACACGCCCGGGGGCACGCCGACCGCGTTCATCACCTCGCCCAGGAGCGTGGTGGTGAGCGGGGTCTCCTCCGAGGGCTTGACCACCACGGTGTTGCC
>JAGRMO010000015.1:15384-32184 GCA_020441205.1 Maritimibacter sp. | reverse complement strand
ACCGCGATCACGCCCTTGGGCTTGCGCACGCCGTAGTTCAGCGCGCCCTTGCCGTCCGGCGTGTCGAGCATGAAGCTCTCGGTCGGCACGTTCTTCACCAGATCGGCGAAGACCTTGAAATTGGCGGCGCCGCGCGGGATGTCGACATGCTTGGCGAGCGAGCGGGGCTTGCCGGTGTCGAGGGTCTCGGCGTCGAGAAAGTCGTCGAAGCGGGCGTTGATGCCGTCGGCGACGGCATAGAGCATGTCGGAGCGCTCGGCCTGGGTCATGTAACCCCAGGGGCCGCGAAGGGCGGCGCGGGCGGCGGTGACGGCGGCGTCGATCTCCGGCGCCAGGCCCTCGTGGACCACGCCGATCTTCTTGCCGGTGGCGGGCGAGATATTGTCGAAGGTCCGGCCCGAGGTTCCCTCGGTGAAGGCGCCATTGATGAAGTGCAGCGCGTCGCGCGCCGCGGTGAAGCCGTCTTTCATTGTTCTTTCCTCAGCCCTCTGCCAGCCCCATGGCCCGAAGCCCCGCTGCGGCACAGATTTCGTCCTGTTCGGCGGAGGCGCCCGAGACGCCGATGCCGCCGATCACCTCGCCGTCCACGGCGATCGGCAGACCGCCCTGGAACAGCGCCACCCCGGGCTGGCCGGCGATGCCCGTGAGCACTGCCGGCTCGCCCGAAAGCGCGTGGTAGAGGGCGCCGGTGGGCGCCCCGAAGCCAGCGGCCGTCGCCGCCTTGTCGCGGGCGATCTTGCCCGAGTGCAGAAACGCCCCGTCGCCGCGCAGGAAGGCGATCTGGTGTCCGCCGGCATCGACGACGCTGGCATTGACCGCGACACCCAGGGCGCGCGCCGTGTCGCAGGCCGCGGCGACGCCGGCATGGGCGGCCTCGGCGGTGATCCGGCGGGTGGGACGGGACGTTTCCATGGTTTCTCGCCTCAGGTTACGACCGACAGGAAGGCTTCGTTGAGCTGGCGCTCGTAGTAGAAGATGCCGCGGCCGACGTTGTTGTGATCCCAGACCCGCGGCGGTTGGTCCTTGTAGTAGGTGTAGCCGCCGGCGAAGACCTCGTTGCGGTTGCCGGACGGGTCGAAGAAGTAGATCGTCTGGCCGCGGGTGATGCCGTGCCGGGTGGGGCCCACGTCGCGCGAGATGTCGTAGCGGGTCATGATGTCGGCGGCGTGGCCGACATCGGACCAGTTCTCGAGGAAGAAGGCGAGGTGGTGCAGTTTGCCCGGCTCGGGATGGTTCACGAAGGCGATGTCATGCGCCTTGTTCGATACGGTCATCCAGATGCCGAGGGTGCCGTCCGGGGTCTCGACCCGTTCCGGGGTCTGGAAGTCGAGGCATTCGGTGAAGATCTTCTCGACCTCGTTGATGTCCGGCCCGTACAGCAGGCAATGGTCCATGCGCTGGGCGCGCATGCCCTTGGGCTCGACGTTCCAGATGTAGGGGTTCTTGGTTTCCGGCGCGTTCGGCGAATCCGACAGCTCCATCTCGGCGAAGATCTGGATGTCGTGGCCGGTCGGCACGGTGAAGCTGATCCGGGCGCCGACGCCGGGCTGCTCGCCGGCCGGGATGTCGCGCACTTCGAGGCCATAAGCCTCGAGGTTCTTGCGGAACCGGTCGACGCTCTTCTGGTTGTCGGCCTTGAAGGCGAAGAAGTCGATGCCGGCCTCGTCGGCCTCGCGCAGCACCACCGAATGGCGGTGGAACTCGTCGTAGCCGCGCAGATAGACCCGGCCGTCGTCGCCGGTGCCGACCAGTTCGAGGCCGATGTATTCGACGTAGTGCCTGACCGATTCCTCCATGTCGAGCACGCGAAGCTGGGCGATACCCGGCCGCAAAAGTCCTTCCTGAGACATGCGATTTCCTCCTCTAATTGATCTCAGTCACGTTCCGCCTTGCGCATCTCCATCCGCTCGTGCGGAGTCAGAAACGCAGGTTCGATTTCCATGTCGCTGGCCGGGAACACCCGGCAGGCGAGCACATAGCCGTCGGCTTCCTCGGCCTCGGTCACATGCGCCCGGCTCATCTTGATAGTGGTGTAGTCGCCCGAGAGCACCCGGATCCGGCAAGCGCCGCAGCCGCCCTTGCGGCAGCCGACGTTGACCGGCTTCGGCTTCGGGAACGGCGCCGCCTGTTCGAGCGCGATCAACACCCGCTCAGTTTCGGGGCAGGGCGCAACGACGTCAGACCCCCGAACGGTGATGTTGAAAACGTTGATCGCGTCCACGTCGGCCATGGCCTCCCCCCTGGTTGCGTCGACTTGAAGGATCATTGTCCGACGCATTGTCGTCTGTCAAACAGAAAAACGACATTTTTATAATTTGTCGTTGTTTCAATCCCGGACTTGCGCGTATAGTTGGGCTATCGAAGAGCGGGGGGAGCCGTGCGAAACATCAAAGATCTCAAGGTGATCGAGGGCGAATCGGCCGGAAAGACCGCGATCGAGGCGATCTATTCGACCCTGCGCGAAGCGATTCTCGAGGGCACGCTCGAGCCGGAATGCAAGCTTCGCATCGAGGAATTGCGCCAACATTTCAGCGTCGGCTCGTCGACGATCCGCGAAGCGCTGTCGCGGCTCCTGGTCGACAAGCTCGTGGTCTCGAAGGAACAGCGCGGCTTCCAGGTCGCGCCGGTGTCGCTCGAGGATTTCCGCGAGATCACCGAAGTGCGCATCCTGCTCGAAACGCAGGCGGTGCGGGAATCGGTGCGCAACGGCGACGACGCCTGGGAAGACCGCCTGGTCGCCGCGGCGCACCAGCTCAACAAGATCGAGGCCCAGATCAAGGAGAAGGGCTCCGATCCCACCTGGGCGATGGCCTGGGAAGAGCGCAACCGCGAGTTCCACAACGCGCTGGTGGCGGCCTGCGACAACAGCTGGCTGCTCAGGTTCCGCTCCACCGTCTTCGCGCATTCGTTCCGCTACCGGCGGATCTCGCTCAAGGAAAAGACCATTCCGCGCGACGTGCGGGCCGAGCACCAGGCGATCTTCGAGGCGGCGATGGCGCGCGATGTCGAGGCGGCGGCGCGGACGTCGGAGGCGCATATCCGCAATTCGATCGTCTCGCTGGAGGCCGGGGTCGCCGATCTGCGGTACGCGGTGTAGGAGGCGGCAATGCTGGTTCCGGGGACACAGGCGCCAGAGCTTCGGTTCGAGACGGTTCGCCACGGCGTCTTCGATCTCGCCGAAGGCGCGCCGCTCGGCGGCACGCTGGTGAGTTTCCATCGCGGATGGCACTGCAAGTGGATGCGCAAGGCGCTGCAGGAATTCGACGACCGGATCGGCGATTTCGCGGTGCGCGGCGTGCGCATCGTCTGCGTGTCGGGTGACGACGGCGCGGCGGCGGCGCGGTTCGCCGACGAGCTCCAGCTGATCCGTCTGCCGATCGGCCATTCCGCCGATGTGGCGGCGGTGGCCAAGGCCTGGCGGCTCTACACGACGCGCGACAGCTCCGAGGCGGGCGCGCCCGCGCTGCACTGGGAGCCCGCGCAGATCTGGATCCGGCAGGACAACGCGATCGGGTCGGTGGCGGTGCAGAGCGGTCCCAATCTCTGGGCCGATGCCAACAACATGATCCGGGCGATCGAGAACACGATGACCAAGCATCCCGAACGGGGGGCCGGCAACTCCGGGACGCAAGGGGGGGAAACCTGATACGCCGCGCGCCGGCACCGGGCCGGCGCGCATTCACCTGAAAACCGAGGTCGAACGACAGCTTCGCAGGCGTGCCTGCGGGCCACGGGAGAGATTTGCCGCGGCCTCGGCAAACCAACTGGGAGCACAGGAGGATAATCCCAATGACCAGATCCAGATTCACCCGTCGCGGCTTTCTGAAAGCCACCGGCGCCACCGGTTTCGCCGCCGCCGCCGGCGGGCTCGCCAGCCCGGCGCTGGCCCAGGGCAAGACCATCAAGATCGGCTTCGTGACGCCGCAGACCGGGCCGCTCGCGATCTTCGCCGAGCCCGATGCCTTCACGCTCGATCTGTTCAAGAAGCAGATCGGCGACGGCATCATGATCAACGGGACGAAGTACCCGGTCGAGTTCATCGTCAAGGACAGCCAGTCGAGCTCGAACCGGGCCTCGACCGTGGCGCAGGAGCTGATCTTCGACGACGAGGTCGACCTGATCACCGCGACGTCGACCCCCGACACCACCAACCCGGTGGCCGATCAGGCCGAGCTCAACGGCGTGCCCTGCATCACCAACGACACCCCGTGGCAGCCGCATTTCTTCGGCCGCCAGGGCGATCCGGCGGTCGGCTTCAACTACACATACCACTTCTTCTGGGGCCTCGAGGACATCATCTCGAGCTTCATCGGTATGTGGGACAAGGTCGAGACCAACAAGGTGGTCGGCGCGCTCTGGCCGAACGATCCCGACGGCAACGGCTGGTCGGATTCGAAGCTCGGCTTCCCGCCGGTGATGGCCGAGCGCGGCTACACGCTGGTCGATCCGGGCCGCTACCAGAACATGTCGGACGATTTCTCGGCACAGATCTCGGCGTTCAAGGAAGCCGGGGTCGAGATCGTGACCGGCGTGCAGTTGCCGCCCGATTTCACCACCTTCTGGTCGCAGGCGGCGCAGCAGGGCTTCGCGCCCAAGGTGATGCAGGCGGCGAAGGCGACCGAGTTCCCGCAGGCGGTGGCGCCGCTCGGCGAGCGCGCCGAGGGGCTCTCGGTCGAGGTCTGGTGGTCGCCGCATCACCCGTTCTCGTCGTCGTTCTCGGGCCAGTCGTCGGCCGAGCTGGCCGCGGCCTACGAGGCGGCCACCGGCAATCCCTGGACGATGCCGCTCGGCTTCAAACACTCGCTGTTCGAAGTGGCGGTGGACGCGCTCACCCGCACCGAGGATCCGACCGATCCCGACAGCATCGCGGCCGCCATCGCGGCGACCAACCTCGATACCGTGGTCGGCAACATCAATTTCTCGGCCGGTCCGGTGCCGAACATCGCCAAGACGCCGCTGGTCGGCGGCCAGTGGCAGATCGAGGACGGCAAGCCGGTGTTGAAGATCGTCGAGAACGGCGATCACCCGGAGATCCCGCTCACCGGCGAGATGAAGGCGATCGGGTAAGACCCAGCGCGGGAGGCGGCGCGTCCGCCTCCTGCCTGCGACATCGGGGGAGGAACCATGACGGCAATCCTGACACTCACGGGCGTCAACAAGAGCTTCGGCGCGCTCAAGGTCGCGGATGACGTGACTTTCGAGATGCCCGCCGGACAGGCGCTCGGCATCATCGGTCCGAATGGCGCGGGCAAGTCGACGCTGTTCAACCTGATCGGCGGCACGCTGCCGGTATCGTCCGGCACGGTGGTGTTCGACGGCGCCGACGTGACCGGGCTCAGCGCGTCGGAGCGCTGCCGGCGCGGGATCAGCCGCAGCTTCCAGATCCCCCATCCCTTCGTCGGCATGAGCGTCTACGAGAACCTGCTCGTCGCCTCGTCGTTCGGCAATTCCGGCCATCACGACGCGCGCGCCGAGTGCCGCGACATTCTCGACCGTACCGGGCTTCTGCCGCTCGCCAACCGGCCCGCGGGCAGCCTCACGCTGTTGCAGCGCAAGCGGCTCGAACTGGCGCGCGCGCTCGCCTCCGGGCCGAAGCTGCTCCTGCTCGACGAGATCGCGGGCGGGCTCACCGAGGCCGAGTGCCACGACCTTGTCGGCACGATCAACGCGATCAAGGCGGGCGGCGTGTCGATCATCTGGATCGAGCACATCGTGCATGCGCTGACGGCGGTGGTCGAGCGGCTGATCGTGATCGATTTCGGCAAGATCGTCGCCGAAGGCGCGCCCGCGACGGTGATGAAGGACCCGCTGGTCCAGGAAATCTACATGGGGATCGAAGTCGATGACGACGCTGCTTGAAACCCGCGATCTCAAGGCCTTCTACGGCGACTTTCAGGCGCTGTTCGGGATCGACGTGACCGTCGCAGACGGCGAGACGGTGGCGCTGATCGGCGCCAACGGGGCGGGGAAATCCACTTTCCTCAGGGCGATCACCGGGATGCTGCCGGCGGCTGGCCAGCAGATCTCTTTCGGTGGCCAGACGGTCGCCGGATGGGCGGCCGACCGGATTCACAAGGCCGGCATCGCCATGGTGCCCGAGGGGCGGCGGCTGTTTCCCTCGCTCACGGTCGAGGAAAACCTGCTGATCGGCGCGTCGGGCGGACGCAAGGGGCCGTGGGATCTGGCCGCGGTCTACGCGTTGTTTCCCGATCTCGTGGCGAAGAAGACCAACCCGGGCACGGCGCTTTCGGGCGGCCAGCAGCAGATGGTCGCCATCGGCCGGGCGCTGATGTCGAACCCGCGGCTGTTGCTCTGCGACGAGATCAGCCTCGGCCTCGCGCCGAAGGTCATCAAGGACATCTACCGCGCGGTGCCGCAGATCCGCGAGGGCGGCACGGCGATCCTGGTGGTCGAACAGGACGTGGGCCAGGCGCTCGCCGTGGCCGACCGGGTCTATTGCTTCATGGAGGGGCGGGTGACGCTGACCGGTACGCCGGCCGAGCTCACCCGCGCCCAGATCGCACAAGCGTATTTCGGCGCCAAGACAGAGGAGGCCGCGTGATGGTCTGGGTCAACGCTATCGTCCAGGGGATGCTGCTCGGCGGGCTCTACGCGCTGTTCGCCGCCGGCCTCAGCCTGATGTTCGGGGTGATGCGCTTCGTCAACCTCGCACATGGCGATTTCATCGTCACCGCCGCCTATCTGATGCTGGCGCTGGTCGGAATGCTCAACGTCCACTGGGCCTTCGCCATCCTCCTGGTTCCGGCGGTGCTCGGGGCGGCGGGCTATTTCAACCAGCGGATCCTGCTCAACCGGGTGCTGGGCGGCGATCTGCTGCCGCCGGTGCTGGTGACCTTCGGGCTCTCGATCATCATCCAGAACGCGCTGCTCGAGGTGTTCTCGGCCGACAGTCAGCGGCTCAACGCCGGCTGGCTCGACACCGCCTCGTTCCAGCTCGGCGGCGGCATCGCCATCGGCGCGCTGCCTCTGATGATGTTCCTCGCCGCCGTCGCGGTGATCGGCGGGCTGCAGTTCATCTTCTACAAGACCGCGCTCGGCCGGATGCTGCGCGCCACCTCCGACGATCCGGCGATGGTGCCGCTGATGGGCGGCAATAACGGCCATGTCTTCGCCATCGCCACGCTGCTCGCCTCGGTGGTGGTCGGCATCGCCGGGATCTTCCTCGCGGTGAAGACCAATTTCGATCCCGCCGCCGGCCCGGCACGGCTCCTGTTCGCCTTCGAAGCCGTCATCATCGGCGGGCTCGGCAGCCTCTGGGGCACGCTCATCGGCGGCGTTATCCTCGGGGTGGCGCAGACGCTCGGCGCGCAGATTGACGCGGGCTACCAGATTCTCGCCGGACATCTCGTCTTCCTCGCCATCCTCGTCGCGCGTCCGCGCGGCCTGCTGCCCAAGATGTGAGGCGCAAAATGACCACGCTGACCGCTTCTTCCGCCCGGAACGCAAAGCCGATCAACTTCGTCCTGCGCCTCGCTCTCGGGCTCGCGGTGCTGGCCCTCGCGGTGGCACCCATGTGGGCCGGCCGGGCCGAGCTCCGGCTGATGATGGAGGTCTTGAGCTACCTCGCGCTCGCCCAGATGTGGAACCTGCTTGCCGGCTATTCCGGCCTGATCTCGGTGGGCCAGCAGGCCTATGTCGGGCTCGGGGGCTATCTGTTCTTCGCGCTGGCAATGTTCGCCGGCGTCCCGGTGCTGGCGGCGCTGCCGCTGGCGGCGGTGGTGACCGCGCTCATCGCGCTGCCGTCGGGCTGGGTCGCGTTCCGGCTGCAGGGCGCCTATTTCGCCATCGGCACCTGGGTGATCGCCGAGGTGTTCCGGCTGACCGCGGCGCAGGTCGGCGCGCTCGGCGGTGGCTCGGGCATCTCGCTGCCGGTGGCGCTGGCCCAGTCGATCGCCGAATCGCGCGACGGCCGCGAGACCGTGATGTATTACCTCGCCTTCGTCATCGGCATCGCCTCGGTGGCGATGGTCTGGGGGCTCTTGCGCTCGAAATGGGGGCTCGCGCTCACCGCGATCCGCGACAGCGAGCCAGCGGCCGAGGCCGTGGGGGTGGCCACGCGTCGGGTCAAGTTCCTGATCTATATCGTCACCGCGATGTTCACCGGGCTCACCGGGGCGTTCATCTTCCTGCAAAAGCTCAGGATCACGCCCGATGCGGCCTTCTCGGTCAACGACTGGACGGCCTTCGTGATCTTCATCGTGGTGATCGGCGGGCTCGGCACCATCGAGGGGCCGATCGTGGGGGTGATCGTGTTCTTTGCGCTGCGCGAGATCGCCGCCGATTGGGGCACCTGGTATCTCATCATGATGGGAGCCATTGCGATTGCCGTCATGCTGGTCGACAAGCGTGGGATATGGGGCGCTCTCAGAACCCGCTACGGGCTCTCGATCCTGCCCGTAGGCTTCGTACTCGACATCACGCCGCCGGCCAGAAAAGACTGACGCGACTTCCAGAGGACCAAGGACAGACGACATGTTGACAGATGCACAACGCAAACAGGCGGTCGCCTCGCTGCTCGAAAGCCACCGCACCAAGGTGCAGGGCGAACGCCCGTCGGCGATGTTCCCCGAGATCGAGATCGAGGACAGCTACGCAATCTCGGCGATGGTGGCCGAAGAAATGCAGAAGCGAGGCTCGCGGATCATCGGCCACAAGGTGGGACTGACCTCGAAGGCGATGCAGGCCTCGTCGAAGATCGACGAGCCGGATTACGGCTATCTGTTCGACGACATGCTGCTAAATGACGGGGCCATCGTGCAGCACAGCGATTTCTGCGTGCCGCGGGTCGAGCCCGAGCTGACCTTCGTGCTGAAGTCGCCGCTGAAGGGGCCGAATGTCAGCATCGTCGACGTGCTGAACGCGACCGATTACGTCGTGCCCTCGATCGAGATCATCGACGCGCGGGTGACCGAACCGCGCAAGATCTTCGATACCGTGGCCGACAATGGCGCGGGCGCGGGGATCGTGCTGGGCGGGCGTCCGGTGCGGCCCGATGCGGTCGATCTGCGCCGCGTGGGCGCGGCCTTCTACCGCAATTCCGAGATCGAGGAGACCGGGCTCGCCGTCGGCGTGCTCGGCCATCCGGCCAAGGCCATCGCCTGGCTCGCCAACAAGATCAGCGCCTATGGCCAGAGCATGGAGCCCGGGCATCTGGTGCTCTCGGGCTCGTTCACCCGGCCGGTCTGGGCCAACAAGGGCGATACGCTGCTGGCCGATTTCGGCGAGCTCGGCTCGGTCGCGGTGAAGTTCGCATAATGGCCGGGCTCAGGAAGAACGCCTTCAAGGCGGGGCTGCGGGACGGCCGTCTCCAGCGCGGGCTGTGGTGCACGATCAACGACAGCCTGGTGGCCGAGATGTGCGCGGGCCTCGGCTACGACTGGATGTTGTTCGACACCGAGCATTCGGCGCTAGATCCGCTCAGCGTGCTGCCCCTGCTGCAGGCGGTGGCGCCCTACCCGGTGTCGCCGATCGTGCGGCCCGGGTCGCTCAACGCGCCCGAGATCAAGAAGCTGCTCGATCTCGGCGCGCAGACCCTCCTGATCCCGATGGTCCAGAACGCGGGCGAGGCGGCGGCGGCGGTGGCGGCGGTCGAATACCCGCCCGCCGGCATCCGCGGCGTGTCGGGGCTGACAAGGGCGACGGCATTCGCCGAGATCCCCGGCTACCACAAGGCGGCGCGCGACGAGATCGCGCTTCTCGTGCAGGTCGAATCCATGGAGGCGGTCGAACAGATCGAGGCCATCGCGGCGGTGCCGGGGGTCGACGGGATCTTCGTCGGCCCGGCCGATCTCGCGGCCGCGCTTGGCTACGCGGGCGAGCCCAGCCACCCGGCAGTGGTCGAGGCCACCTTGTCCGCGGTGCGGCGGATCGTGGCGGCGGGCAAGCCTGCGGGCTTCCTCTCGGCCGACGAGAGTTTCGTCGACAAGGTGACCGAGGCCGGCGCCACCTTCGTCTCGCGCGACATCGACCTGGCGGCGATGAAACGCGGGCTGAAGTCGCGGCTCGGCTGACAGGTTCGCGCGGGACACCCGAACTTGGGCCGCTGCGGCGACGCTGCGGCCCGTCTCATCCGGAACCTTGCGCCGGGCACGCTTTGCGGCATGTCCTGCAGCCACCTGATTGCCAACGCTATTCCTGTCGGACGCGACGGGCGGGCGCGCGCCGGCCGCGCACACAGTTTGGTGAAAGCCGCGCGGTTTTGCTTCTGGGCGGGCGAAGCTGTGCTAGCCTTCGGCATGCATCAGACCCGGCGGTGACATCATGACCTTCCGAACTCTTGCCCTCCTCGCGGCGCTAATCCTTCCTGGCGCCGCGCTGGCCGACCGGATCGACGGCGACTGGTGTGCGCCGGACGGGATCGAGCGGGTCAGCATCGAGGGCGACAAGATCACCGTCGCCGCAGGGCGCGAGATCATCGGTGCCTACGGTCGGCACGAGTTTCTCTACGAGTTGCCGGCGGAAAGCGACGGAGCGGGGACCAAGATCTACATGCGCCAGCTCAGCGAGGAAGACGTCGAGGTCTATCGCGGCGAGGCGGCGCCGGTGGTCTGGCACCGCTGCCAGGCGGTGGTGTCCTGATCCGCGACCCCGGACCGCGCGCGGGGTGACGCCGGATTTGCGCGCCCGCGCAATTGCTCTACTGTCGGGCCGATGAAACGGGCGCCGCTCATACCCTGGGTTCTGGCCTTTCTCGCGCTCACCGCGCTGCTCGGGGGCGCGGCGGCCTGGTCGTCCTATCGGATCGCGCTCGACCGGCTGGCCGAGCAGGGCCGGGCCGACATCTCACTCGCCGCCGACCGGCTGACCGCGCAGCTCCTGCGCTACCGCGAGCTCGCGGTGGTGCTCACCGACCACCCGGCGCTGCAGGCGCTCCTCAGCGGCGACGGCGATCCTGCGGCGGGCGACCGGCTGGTGCAGTCGATGGCCGACAAGACCGGCGCGCTGTCGGTGGTGCTGGTCGGGCGCGACGGGCAGGTGCTGGCCAGTTCGACGCCGACGCCGCAGCGGCTCGACCCCGGTGCGCTGCCGCTGTCGCGGGCGCTGCGCGGCTCGATCGGCACGTCGCAGGCGATCATCCCGCGCTGGGACGATCGCCAGACCCGCGCGTTTTCCTTCGCCGCTCCCGTCTACCGGCCGGCCGGGCCGCCGGCGGGCGCGGTGGTGGCGACGGCGGACGTGCGCTGGATCGAGGACAATTGGCCGGCGAACACGCCGGCGGCCTATTTCGTCGATGCGAACGGCGTGGTGTTCGTGTCGAACCGCAGCGATCTCAGGCTCGCGCGGCTGGGCGAGGGCGGCTCGTTTCCTCCGTATTCTGCGCGCAACGTTGGCGGGCATGCGGTCTGGACGCTCGACGGCGGACCCTACCTTCCGCGACGGGCGCTGCATGTCGAACGCGCGATGCCCACCCTCGGGCTCACCGCCAACGCGCTGCTCGATACCGCGCCCGCGGTCCGCAGCGCGCTCGCGGCCTTCGCGGCGACGGCGGCGCTGGTGCTGGTGTTCGGCGCGATGCTCCTGGTCGCGCTGGTGCGCCGGCGCGCGCTTGCCGTGCGGCTCGCGCTCGAGGCCCGCGCCAATGCGCAGCTCGAGGCCCGCGTCGCCGAGCGCACCCGCGAGCTTGCCAGCGCCAACGACGAGCTGCGTCACGAGATCGCCGAGCGGCGCGAGGCCGAGGCGGCGCTGAAACGCGCGCAGGACGAACTGGTGCAGGCCGGCAAGTTGTCGGCGCTGGGCCAGATGTCGGCGGGCATCAGCCACGAGCTCAACCAGCCGCTGATGGCGATCCGCAGCTTCGCCGAGAACGGCGCGCTGTTCGTCGAGCGCGGCAAGCCCGAGCGGGCGGGGGAAAACCTCGGCAAGATCGCCGAGCTCGCCCGCCGGATGGGGCGGATCATCCAGAACCTGCGCGCCTTCGCCCGGCAGGAGAGCGGGCCGGTGACCGAGGTCGATCTCGGCGCGGTGGTCGAGGCGAGCCTCGAGGTGACGGCCGAGAAGCTCGCCAAGGGCGGCGTCGCGGTCGACTGGGCGCGGCCGCTGCGCCCGGTGCGGGTGCTGGGCGGCGAGGTGCGGCTGCAACAGGTTGTGGTCAACCTCATCTCCAATGCGGTCGACGCGATGGTGGCGGAAAAGACCGCCGCGCCCCGGATCGAGATCGGCACCGCCGATCTCGGCAACCGGGTCTCGCTCACCGTGCGCGACAGCGGGCCGGGGCTGGCCGAGCCCGCGCGGGTGTTCGATCCGTTCTACACCACGAAGGAGGTGGGCGCCTCCGAGGGGATGGGGCTCGGGCTGTCGATCTCCTACGGGCTGATCCAGAGCTTCGGCGGCACGATCCAGGGCACGAACCACCCGGGCGGCGGCGCGCTGTTCACGGTCGAGCTGCGGTCGGTGCGGGAGGCGGCGGCATGAACCGGCGGGTGCTTCTGGTCGACGACGACGCGGCGGTGCGCGAGGCGCTCGGCCAGACGCTTGAGCTCGGCGGGTACGATCCGGTGGTCTGCGGCAGCTATATCGAGGCGAAGGACCATATTGCGCCGGGTTTCGCGGGGATTGTGGTCTGCGATATCCGCATGCCGGGCAAGGACGGGTTCGCGCTGCTCGATTACGCCCGCGGCATCGACGACGAGCTGCCGGTGATCCTGCTGACGGGCGAAGGCGACATTCCCACCGCGGTGCGCGGGATGACGGCGGGGGCCTTCGACTTCCTCGAAAAGCCCTGTGCCGCGGCCGATCTCATCGCCGTGGTCGAGAAGGCGGTGCGCACCCGCGATCTGGTTCTCGAAAACCGCAGGCTCAGGCTGCAGGCCGAGACCGGCGATGCGGCGGCGCGGCTCCTGCGCGGTAACTCGGCCCTGTCGGAGCGGATGCGGCGCGAGGCGCGGGCGGTGGCTCGAACCATGGCCGATGTGCTCATCACCGGCGAGCCGGGGGTGGGCACGGCGAAGATGGCCGAAGTGGTGCACCTGCTCTCGGCTGTGTCGCGCGCGCCCTTCGTCAAGGTTTCCGGGGCCGCCGCCACGCCCGAGACCTTGGCCGAGACCTTCGCGAGCGCCGAGGGCGGCTCGGTGTTCATCGACGAGGTGGCCAACCTCTCGGCCCAGGCCCAGTTCGCTCTGCTCGAAGGGCTGGAAGCGCCGCAGGCGCCCCGGGTGCTGGCGGGCTCGTACCGCGATCTCGCGGCGCTGGCGGGCGAGGGGCGGTTCCATCCGGATCTCTACTACCTGCTGGAAGCCGCGCATATCCACATCCCGCCCCTGCGCGACCGGCGCGAGGATATCCCGGTGCTGTTTCGCCATTATGTCGCGATCGCCAGCGAACAGGCGGATCTGACCCCGCCCGAGATCACGCCCGAGTATCTGGCGCGGCTGATGCAGAACGACTGGCCGGGCAACGCGCGGGCATTGATGAACGAGGCGATGCGCTTCGCGATGGGGATGGAGGCGCCGGGGGGCGAGGACGACGGCAGCGGTCCCGGCCTCGCCGACCAGCTCGCCCAGGTCGAACGCTCGCTCCTGATCGACGCGCTGGAGCGCCACGGCGGGCATGCGACCGAGGCCGCCAGGGCGCTCAAGGTGCCGCGCAAGACCTTCTACGACAAGCTGGCGAAATACGGGATTCGGGCGGAAGACTATCGCGGCTGACTGTGCGGATTTCCGCACTGTTAGCGCCGGCGCCTTGTGTGGGTTTCCGCACAGTCGGATCGCCCCGGGGCCGGGCTGCGGGCCGAGATCGCCGGAAAATATTCATGATAACAATGCACTAACGGGCGATGTTTGGTCCGGATCACGGCGCGCTTGCATGATTGTGACGGGTCTCTACTGCTGTTTGCGAGCCTTTCGAGGCCAAGGGAGCAACTGGAGGAGACATCATGAAGACCCTGACCACCGCCGTTTCGGCGCTCACCCTGTCCGTGGCCCTCGCGGGCTCTGCGCTGGCCGATCCGGCCGCCTGCGACGAAGGCGAGATCGTCGTCAAGTTCAGCCACGTCACCAACACCGACAAGCATCCCAAGGGCATCGCCGCCAACCTGTTCATGGAGCGGGTCAACGCCGAGATGGAAGGGACGGCCTGTGTCGAGGTCTACCCGAACTCGACGCTCTACAATGACGACCAGGTGCTCGAGGCGATGCTGCAGGGCGACGTCCAGCTCGCCGCGCCGTCCTTGTCGAAGTTCGAGACCTTCACCAAGGTCTACCGGATCTTCGATCTGCCCTTCATGTTCAAGAACATGGACGCGGTCGAGGCATTCCAGCAGTCCGAGGCCGGTCAGGCGATGAAGGATTCGATGGCGCGGCGCGGGCTCCAGGGCCTCGCCTTCTGGCACAACGGGCTCAAGCAGTTCTCGGCCAACAAGCCCTTGCTGATGCCCGAGGATGCCGCCGGTCTCAAGTTCCGGGTCCAACCCTCGGACGTGCTCGTAGCCCAGATGGAAGCGCTTAACGCCTCGCCGCAGCCGATGGCCTTTTCCGAGGTCTACGGCGCGCTGCAGACCGGCGTGGTCGACGGTCAGGAGAACACCTGGTCGAACATCTTCGGCCAGAAGTTCTTCGAAGTGCAGGACGGCGCCACCGAGACCAACCACGGCGTGCTCGACTACATGGTCGTGGCCTCGGTCGACTGGCTCGACAGCCTCGACCCGGCGGTGCGCGACCAGATGCTGACGATCCTCGACGAGGTGACGACCGACCGCAACGCCGCGGTGGCGCAGGTCGATGACGAGGCCCGCCAGGCGGTGCTCGACGCCGGCGGCGTGATCCGCGAGCTCACCGACGAACAGCGTCAGGCCTGGGTCGACGCGATGAAGCCGGTCTGGGCGCAGTTCGAAGCCGACGTGGGCGCCGACAACATCGCCGCGGCGCAGGAGATCAACGCCTCGATGTGATCCGATCCGGAGGCCCGGCCGTCGAACGCGCCGGGCCTCTGTCCACTTGCGTCAGGGAGGGGCCGATGAGCCACGCAAAGAGGGCGAAGGGGTTCGAGGAAAACGCGATTGCCGCGATACTCGGCCTGATGGTCGTGGTCACGTTCGTCAACGTGATCCTGCGTTACGTGTTCAACGCGTCGCTGATCTGGGGGCTCGAGGTCACCCTGATCCTGTTCGCCTGGCTGGTCATCTTCGGCATCAGCTACGCGGTCAAGACGACGATCCACCTCGGGGTCGACGCGGTCACCGGGCAGTTGTCCGGCGGCTGGCGGCGCGGCATGGCGCTGTTCGCGGCCGCCGTCTGCCTCGTCTACGCCTTCCTGTTGATGAAGGGGGCGTGGGATTACTGGGCGCCCTATGCCGCGCTCTATCCGACCGAGGGGCGCTGGTTCCCGCTCGGCTTCGACGAGACCGCGCGGGATCGGGCGTTCTACGTCACCGACCAGGTGCCGATGCCCGGGGTCCTGAGATTCCTCGAAGGCTGGATCAACCAGGGCGAGCCCTACGACAAGCTGCCCCGGGTGGTGCCCTACCTGATCCTGCCCGTGGGCATCGGGCTGTTCCTGTTCCGTCTGATCCAGGCCACCTGGCGCATCGCCACGGGGCGGCAGGAGACGATGATCGTCAGCCACGAGGTCGAAGACGAAATCGACGCTCTGCACCAGAAGAAAGCCTGAGCCATGGAAGTCTTCCTGCTTTTCCTCATGATCGTCGGCCTCCTGCTTGCGGGCGTGCCGATCGCGATCTCGCTGGGCCTCAGCTCGATCATCTTTCTGCTGGTGCTGTCCGATACCTCGCTCGCCTCGGTGGCGCAGAGCCTCTACCAGGCGATGGCCGGGCATTACACGCTGCTCGCGATCCCGTTCTTCATCCTCGCCTCGTCGTTCATGTCGACCGGCGGGGTGGCGCAGCGGATCATCCGCTTCGCGGTCTCGGTCGTCGGCCATTTCCGCGGCGGCCTCGCCATCGCGGGGGTCTTCGCCTGCATGATGTTCGCCGCCCTCTCGGGCTCGTCGCCGGCCACCGTGGTCGCCATCGGTACCATCGTCATCGCGGCGATGCGCCAGCAGGGCTACACCAAGGATTTCGCCGCCGGCGTGATCGCCAACGCAGGGACTTTGGGCATCCTCATTCCGCCGTCGATCGTGATGGTGGTCTATGCCTCCGCCACCGACGTCTCGGTCGGGCGGATGTTCATGGCGGGCGTGATCCCGGGGCTCATCGCGGGCGCGCTCCTGATGATCGCGATCTATGTTTTCGCCCGGCTGCGCGACATGCCGAAGGGCGAGTTCGCCGGCTGGGGGGAGATCTGGGCGGCATTCCGCGACGCGATCTGGGGGCTCATGCTGATAGTCATCATCATGGTCGGCATCTACGGCATCCCGGGCATCACCGGGGCGATCTTCACGCCGACCGAAGCGGCCGCCGTGGCCTCGGTCTATGCCTTCATCGTCGCGAGCTTTGTCTATCGCGACATGGGGCCGCTGGCGGCGCGCGACGGGGCGGGAAAGTCGTCGCTGATGCGCAAGCCCTGGGCGCTCGTCACCGCGCTGTGGCACGCCGATACCCGCGCGACACTGTTCGAGGCCGGCAAGCTCACGATCACGCTGATGTTCATCATCGCCAACGCGCTCATTCTGAAGCACGTGCTGACCGACGAGCAGATCCCGCAGCAGATCGCCGAGGCGATGCTGTCGGCGGGCTTCGGCAAGATCATGTTCCTGGTGATGGTCAACCTGATCCTGCTGATCGGCGGGCAATTCATGGAGCCGTCGGGGCTCATCGTGATCGTGGCGCCGCTGGTGTTCCCGATCGCGATCCAGCTCGGGGTCGACCCGATCCATCTCGGCATC
>JAGRMO010000015.1:0-15362 GCA_020441205.1 Maritimibacter sp. | reverse complement strand
CATGGTGGTGAACATGGAGATCGGGATGATCACGCCGCCGGTGGGGCTCAACCTTTTCGTGACCTCCGGTGTCGCGGGGATGCCGATGATGCGGGTGGTGAAGGCCTCGCTGCCGTTCCTCGGCGTGCTCTTCGCCTTTCTCATCCTCGTCACCTATGTGCCCTGGATCTCGACCTGGCTGCCGACACTGCTCATGGGTCCCGAGATCATCACCAATTGACGGGGGGCGGGCGCATTCGTCCGCCTTCCGCACCAATCGCCGGCCTTGGCCCTGGGGAATGGAACGAAAAGTGAAATTCCCTCCGACCAAGGTCGGTGTGCGCCGGGCCGGCACATGCTAGTCTCGCGCCATGGAGATGACCCTGCAGAACGAGGCGCGCTGGCGCCGCTGGCCGCTGCCCGTGCAGTTTCTGCTGGCGGGCGCGGTGGTCATGGCGCTGGCGATGTTCGCGGTCGAGATCTGGGTTGCGGGGCGAATCGAACAGGGCGTGGTGCAGAATTCGGCGGCGGCGGCGGCGGATTACGTCGAGGCCTTCATCGCGCCGCTCGCCGAGGATTTCGCCAAAGGTCCGCCGCTCAGCGATCCGGCGCGCCGGGCGCTCGAAGAGACCTTCGCCTCGCCGGCGGTCGCCGAACGGGTGGTATCCTACAAGATCTGGCTGCCGGGCGGGCATGTGCTGATGGCCTCGAACCCCGAGATCATCGGCCAGACCTTCGAGCCGGCCGAAGACCTCAAGCGCGCCTGGACCGGCAAAGTGGCGGCGTCCTACGAGAATCTCGAAGACGTCGAGGACGAACAGGAAGCGTCGCTCGGGATCCCGCTCCTCGAAGTCTACAGCCCGCTCAACGCCTATTTCACCGGTGAGGTGATCGCCGTGGTCGAGTTCTACCAGGACGGCACCGTGCTCGCCGCCGAACTGGCCGATACGCGGCGCAAGACCTGGCTGGTGGTGGGGGGCGCGTTTCTCGCGAGCGGCATCCTCCTGTTCGGCATCGTGCAGGCCGGCGGTCGCACCATCGACCGGCAACGCAAGATGCTCGAACACCAGCTGGTCGAGACGCGGGCCATGTCGCAGCAGAATGCCGAGCTCAAGCGCCGGGTGGTGGCCGCCTCGTCGCGCGCCGCCGCCCAGACCGAACGGGCGCAACGCCAGCTCGGGGCCGATCTGCATGACGGGCCGGGGCAGCATCTCGCGCTCGCGGCGCTGAGGCTCGATGCGCTTCTGCCCGAGGATGCGCGGGGCAGCGAAGACGCGACGGCGGTGCGCTCGGCGCTCGACCAGGCGATGACCGAGATCCGGGCGCTGTCGCGCGGTCTCGCGCTGCCCGATCTCGACGCGATCGGCATGGCGACGGTGATCGAACGGGCGATCCAGGAGCATCGGTCCAAGACCGGGATGGGCATCTCGCTCAAGGGCGTGCCGCCGACCGGCGAGTTCGACTATGCGCACAAGCTCTGCGCCTACCGCTTCCTGCAGGAGGCGCTGTCGAACGCGAGCCGGCATTCCGGCCTCGATACGGCCACCGTCCGGGTCAAGCTCGGCGCCGGAGCGGTTGCGATCTCGGTCTGCGACGAGGGTCGGGGGTTCGACCGCGCCGCGGCGCTCCGGGTCCGGCGCGACGGCGGTCAGGGTCTGCTCGGGCTCATCGACCGGGCCGAGAGCTTCGGCGGCGCAATCGACATCGACAGCGCGCCGGGCGGTGGCGCGCGCATCACCCTGACCCTACCTAGAGAGGAGCCGGCAGAATGAGTATCCGCATCATCCTTGCGGACGACCACCCGATCTTTCGCGACGGGCTGGTGCACAGTATCGAGGAAACCGGCGAATTCGAGGTGGTGGGGGTCGGCGAGAGCGCCGACGATGCGGTGCGGCTCGCCGCCGAACATGCGCCCGACGTGGCGCTGCTCGATCTGTCGATGCCGGGGGGCGGGATCTCGGCGGCGCGGCGGATCACCGAGGCGGGGTCCGCCCGGCAGGTGGCGATGCTCACGGTGTCGGAAGACGACAGCGACGTGACCGCAGCGCTCGGCGCGGGGGCGATCGGCTACATCCTCAAGGGCGTGTCGGCGGAGGAACTGCGCCGCGCGCTCGCGCGGATCGCGGGGGGCGAGGCGCATATCACGCCAGCGTTGGCGGCGCAGGTGCTCACCCTGATGCGGGCGCCGCGGCGCACCGAGCCCGCGCCGATCGACACGCTGACCAAGCGCGAGGAAGACATCCTGCGCCGGGTGACGCGGGGGCTGTCGAACCGCGAGATCGCCGACGAGCTGTCGCTGCAGGAAAAGACCGTGAAGCATTACATGACCGAGATCCTCGGCAAGCTCCATGCCCGCAACCGGGTCGAGGCGGCGATCATCGCCCACGAGGCCTGGCGCGAGGATTAGCGGCGGGCGGCGGCGGGGGGCCGCGCTCGGGTGGCGCGGATGCCCGCCCGGGTGACGCGGCCGATCCCGGTCAGCGGGCGATCCGGGGTGAGATGCGGGCCGCGCCGTTCCCGCGCCGACCGCGCGTTGCATGCCGTGGATTTGCCGTGTCAGCGCTGGGCCAGGGCCATCAGCCGCGCGCGGTCGTCGTCGGTGGCGACCCGGTCGGTCGCGACATGGCCGTAGCGGTCGGTCAGGCGGTAGCGTCCGCTTTCGACGAACTCGGTCCAACCGTTCGAATATTCGACCACGATGCTGTTGCCGCGAATGCGGATGCGGGTGGGCCGGCCGGGGCCGCGGTTCGATTTCTGCGTCGAGGATGTGGTGGCCTTCCCGGCCGCGAGCGCGCGCAGCCGCACCATGTCGGCGCCGGTCACCGGGCGGTTTTCGAGGCTGAGGCCGCTGGCGGCGAGGTGGCGATAGCGCCCGTTCTCGACGATCTCCTTCGAGCCGTCGCTATAGGCCACCGTGATCCCGTCCGACGTGATCTCGACCCGGCTCACCGTCGCGCGCGTTTCGCTCGACCCGTGGCCTGAACCGCTGCCGCCCTTGCCGCTCTGGCGGCCGTCCCCGGTGGTGCGGCTGCTGCCGCTGCCGCTGTTGCTCGACCCGCTGTTGCTGCCACTGCTGCTGACGCTTTCGCGGCTGCCGCCGCCCGGCCCGCTGTTGTCGTCGTCGTCGTCGCGGTCGTCGTCATCATCATCGTCGTCGTCATCATCGTCGTCATCGCGCCCGTCGCCGTCCTTGCCGGAGCCGCTCGCGGCCATCGCGGCGGCGGGGGCGAGGTTCAGGCCATCGGGTCCGAAGCCGAAGTGCAGAGGGGCGGCGGTGGCCAGGGCGGCGAGGCCCAGGGCCAGGGCGAGGCGCCGGGCGACAGGCTGGTCCAGCAGTTCCGAAAAAGGGTCTCCGCTCATGGCGCTACTCTGGTTGATCCGTCGGGGTCCAGCCAATCAAAAAAAGGTGGGGAAGCACGGTCGGGGACCCGTGCTTCCCCGGAACCGTCCGTCATCGGGGTGAAGAAGACGACGGAAGGCCAATTCGTCTCAGAGCCGGCACTCCGGATGTTCGATCAGGTCCTGCGGGTCATCGCAGCCCGATCCGCCGGGGATGCGCGGCTTGTCGCGGCCGGAGCCGGACAGATCGCCGCCAATGGGTTGACCGCCGCCGCCGCCGATCTGGCACTCGGGATGTTCGGCGACATCCTGCGGGCTGTCGCAGCCCGAGCCGCCGGGGATGCGCGGCTTGTCGCGGCCCGAGCCGGAAACGGTGCCGCCGCCGTTGTCGTCGCCGCTGCGGTGATCGTCGTCGTCGTCATCGTCGTCATCGCGGTCGCGGCCACGCTCGCCGGTGCCGGAACGGCCCTGCTTGACCTCGACGACCAGCGCGTCGGCGGCGTCGACGCCGAGGGTGAAGGGCGAAGCGCCGGTCAGGGCGGGCATCGCCGAAAAGGCCGGCAGGGCCGGCAGCGACAGCGCGAAGGCGATGGCGGTGGAGCCGAGGAGTCGAAGGGGGGACATTGCTTTCTCCATGTTGAATGTTTCGACGCCACCACCATCTCGCCGTTCGCCTTGGTTCGGTACCGGCCAAGGCCCGGTCATTTTTCCGCCCTAAGCCCCTACGTTGTAACGCCAATGGACCGGGCCGCGCTTGGGGCGATGGTCGGGCGAGGGTTCAGACCATGGTCGGAAATGCACCGGGTCTGGGTTGGGCGCGGGCCCGGCGCCACAACCCAGGCGGCGTTCCGCCGGTTTCACGCTTTCGTGTCCCTGGCCGGCGGGCCGCCCCCTGTGACACTGCCGTCGCCGTTCATACCTGCGTTACATAGCCTTGGCAGAAGGCCCGTGATCGACGTTCTGGAGCCGCAGCTATGCCGTCAAATCCGACCGGTATGCCCCGTCACCCGCTTCGCACGCTGTTTCTGTCCGATCTCCATCTCGGCACCCGCGCGGCCCGGCCGGCGGAGGTGCTGGCCTTCCTCGCGGCCCACCGGGCCGAGACGATCTATCTCGTCGGCGATGTGTTCGATCTCTGGCACGGCGGTCGGGTGCACTGGTCGGAGGCGACCGACGCGCTGGTGGCCGAGCTCGAAGCGCGGGCGCGGGCGGGCGTGCGGGTGATCTACCTCGCCGGCAATCACGACGCGGTGCTGCGCCAACCGGGCGTCGCCCGGCTGCCCGATGGCTGGGACCTGCGCGAGGCGGTGGTGCACCGCGCCGCCGACGGCCAGCGCTATCTGGTGCTGCACGGCGATCAGGCCGATGCGAGGCTGTTCCGGCTGCATGTGATGACCCGGATCGGCAGCCGTGCCGATGCGGGGCTGCGCGCCTTCGACGCCTGGCTCGGTCGCCGGGGCACCTGGCCACGCCCGACCCACCGGCCGAGCCGGATCGAGCAGGTGCTGGCCGGGTTCAACGCCTTGTTCGTTATGGCCGGGCAATACGAGACGCGGCTCGCCGGCCTCGCCCGGGCCGCGGGGCTGCAGGGGGTAATCTGCGGCCATTCGCACCGGCCTGGCCTGCGCGATGTCGATGGCGCGCTCTATGCCAATTGCGGCGACTGGGTCGACAGTTTCACCGCGCTTACGGAAGATCACGACGGGGCCTTGCGGCTGGTCGAATGGGCGCCGGCCCCGGCGCCTTCGGCGCTTCCGCAGGGTGGCGTCGTGCAGGAGGTCTGAGACATGCTCACCACGCTCCTTTCGCTTGCAGCCGCGATCCCGCTCGGAGCGCATCTCGGCAGCGCCGGTCTGGCGATCGGCCGGCGACACCGCGACAGCGACCCGCAGGCCAAACCGTTTCGCCCGTTCCTCTCGCTGATCCGACCGGTCAAGGGGCTCGACCCGTACGACCGCGAGACGCTGGCGAGCTCGTTCCGGCAGGATTATCCCGAGTACGAGGTGATCTTCTGCGCCGCCTCGGCCGACGATCCAGCCTGCGCGGCGGTCCGGTCACTGATCGCGGCGCATCCGCGGGTGCCCGCGCAACTCCTGATCGGCGAGGCCCCGATCAGCGCCAATCCCAAACTCAACAACCTCGCCAAGGGCGTGGCGGCGGCGCGGTCCGACTGGCTGGTGATGACGGATGCCAACCTCATGCTGGCGCCGGGCTACCTCGCCGGGCTCGCCGACGCCTGGGCGCCGGGGGTGGGACTGGTCTCGGCGCCCGCGCTGGGCGACCGGGCCGGGAATTTCTGGGGCGCGGTCGAATGTGCCTTCCTCAACACCTCGCAGGCGCGCTGGCAGCTCGCGGCCGACGCGCTGGGCATCGGCTTCGCCCAGGGCAAGACGCTGTTCTGGAACCGAAAGGTGCTCGAGACCGGCGGCGGGCTTGCGGCGCTCGGCGGCAACATGGCCGAAGACGTGGCCTCGACCAAGCTCGTGCGGGCGCAGGGGCTCAAGGTGCGGTTGCCAGCGCGGCTGTCGTTCCAGCCGGTCGGGCGGCGGCGGTTCGCCGATGTCTGGCAGCGGCAATTGCGCTGGAGCCGGGTGCGGCGCGACGGTTTCGTGGCGCTTTTCGCGGCCGAGATCGCCCAGGGGCCGGCGCTCGGCCTGCTGAGCCTGGCCGCGCTCGGCCTCGCCGGGCTCGCGCCGCTCGGCCTCGCCGTCGCCTATCTGGCGCTGTGGTACGGGGCCGAGATCGCCGTCGCGGCCCATCTCGGTCTCCGGCTGCACGCGCGCGACCTTTTCGCGATGCTGGTGCGCGATGCCTTGCAGCCTGCGCTGTGGATCGCCACCTTTGCCCGGCGCGGCTTCGAATGGCGCGGCAACGAGATGCGCTCGGCGGCGTCCTGATCGCTCGGGTCAGGGTCTGCGCGGCGGCGCGGCGGCGGACAGGTGTCGCAGAAGGGATACGGGCTCAGATGATCGGGCTTGAAACGGTCGCGGCGCTGCTTGCCAAGCATGGGCTGGCGGTGGTCGCGCCGATCGCGGTGCTCGAAGGGCCGATCGTCACCGTCATTGCCGCCTGGCTCGCCTCGAAGGGGGTGTTTCCGCTCTGGGCGGTGGCGCTCGTGGTGATCCTCGCCGATCTGGTGGGCGATCTCGGGCTTTATGCGCTCGGGCGCTGGGGGCGGGGGCATCTGCCCGCCCGGTTCATGCGAAGGCTCGGGCTCGGCGAAGAGCGTCTCGCGGCGCTGTCCGGACATTTTGCGCACAAGGGCGGGCGGACGCTCTTGTTCGGCAAACTCACCCATTCTGTCGGCTTCGCGGTGCTGGCCGCCGCCGGGGCCGCGCGGATGAAGCTCGGCCAATTCCTCTGGTTCAACTTCCTCGGCACCGTGCCCAAGAGCCTGTTCTTCGTCGCGCTGGGCTATTCCTTCGGCGCGGCGTTCTCGCAGATCGACAACTGGATCGGTCGGGCGTCGCTGGCGATGCTGGCGGTGATCGTCGCCGGCGGGGTGAGCTGGTTTCTCTACCGAAAGCTGCATCAATGAACGACGCCGGCCCGCGCCTGTCCTGCATCATCCCGGCCTATAACGAGGCGCCGCGGATCGGCGCGGTGATCCGGGCGGTGCTGGCCACGCCGGAAATCGGCGAGGTGATCGTCGTCGACGACGGGTCGACCGATGCGACGGCCTCGGTTGTCGAAGGGATGGCGGTCGGTGCCGGCGGGCGTCTTCGTCTGCTGCGCCAGGCGCAGAACGGCGGCAAGACCCGCGCGGTCGCTTCCGGCGTGGCCGTCGCCAGAGGCGAGCATCTCATGCTGATCGACAGCGATCTCGTCGGGCTCAGCCCGGCGGCGCTGTCGCGGCTGGCCGCGCCGGTGCTGGACGGCCGGGCCGGCGCGTCGATCAGCCTGCGCGGCAATGCGCCCCGAAGCTGGCGGCTGATCGGACTCGACTACATCTCGGGCGAGCGGGTGATGGCGCGCCGGCTGCTCGCCGACCGGCTCGACGCGCTCGATCGGCTGCCGCGCTTCGGGCTCGAAGTGTTCATGAACGGGCTTTGGCTCGACGCGGGGCTTAAGATTGCGGTGGTGGACTGGCCCGAGGTGGCGAGCCCGATGAAGGCGGCAAAGCGCGGCGGGTGGGTCGCGGGGCTCAAGGCCGATGCGGCGATGATCCGCGACATCCTGCGCACCATCCCGCCCCTTACCGTGCTGCGGCAGATCCAGGGGATGCGCGCGCGGCGGGTGTGAGCGTGAGTGGCGCGTTGTTCGAAAAAGACAAGCATTGGCGATAAGTTATGCCTACTCTCGCCGAAGTAGTTCGAATTATCTAGTTTCGATCAAGTCCCGCCAGGCGCTTGCCCGGGTCAGACCGACGCGTCGATCTCGTCCGCGATCTCGTTCGCCGTCGGCTGGCCGAGACCCTTCAAGAGGGCCTGAACCCGGGCGCGGGTGCGCGGACCGGACCAATGGGCGGGAAAGAATTCGTCCGGCAGGTCGGGGTGGCGCAGCACCAGCCGGCGCCAGCCGTGCACCAGCAGCGCGCGGATCGCGGCGCGGTCGAGCGGGGCGAGCGGGCCCGGGCCCGCCAGCGCCGCCTCGACCGTGCCGAGGCTCGCGTCGAAATCCGCATAGGCGCGGGCCAGGGTCTCGGGCATCAGGCTCGCGCGCAGCCAGTCGGGCAGGGCGGGCGCGCGGCCTTCGAGGTAGAACAGCCCCGGGTCGGGGCGTGCGGGCCGCGGGCCGGGGCCGAGCCAGGCCCCCGGCGCCAGCGCGATGTACCCGGTGGCGCTCAGGTCGGACTCGCAGGCGAGCCTTGCGGCCGCGTCCATCGGTCCCGCGACGACCACGTGCCAGGGGCCGGGGTCGGTGGGGCCTGCGGCGTAGATCCGCGCGGTCGCCCGCTCGGACGCGCCGCGCCCCGCCTCGGTCAGCAGGTAATGCGACAGCCGGCCGTCGCGCCGCGAGGCGAGCCAGCCGTCCTTGCGCAGCCGGTGCAGCGCCACCCGCACCGCTTCGGGTCTGACCCCGATGCGGGCGGTCAGCGCCGAGAGCACCGGCCCGGGCAGTTCGGCCCCGGGCGCGCGCGCCATGTCGCCGAAGATCGTCACGATCAGCGACCAGGTGCGCAGCTCGGTTCCCTCGGTCAGCGCGTCGATGGCCTCTGCGGCGCGCATCAGACCGCGTTCATCGTCAGGAGCTCGTATTCGGCCACGGTCTCGGCGTCCTGGTTGGTGAGGGTGACGTGCCAGCGCACCTCGCCATGGCCTTCCGTGCGACGGGTCTTCTGCTTTACCGTGAGCCGCACCGAGAGCGTGTCGCCGGGCACCACGGGTTTGACGAAACGCAGGGCGTCGAGCCCGGTATTGGCCAGCACCGGCCCCGGGTCGGGCCGGACGAACAGCCCGGCGGCGAAGGACAGCAGCAGATAGCCATGCGCCACCCGGCCCGGGAAGAACGGGTTGGCGGCGGCGGCTTCCTCGTCCATGTGGGCATAGAAAGTGTCGCCGGTGAAGGCGGCGAAATGCTCGATATCCTCGAGGGTGATCTCGCGCGGGCCGGCGTGGATCGTCTCGCCGATCTGCAACGCGCCGAAACTCCGGGTGAAGGGATGCACGCCGGTGTCGATCTCGGCCGCGCCCGGCACCCAGGTGTCGGTGACCGCGGTCAGCAGGTCGGGCGAACCCTGGACGGCGACGCGCTGCATGTAGTGCAGCACCGCGCGGATGCCGCCCAGCTCCTCGCCGCCGCCGGCGCGGCCCGGTCCGCCGTGCACCATATGCGCCATGGTCGAGCCGTGGCCGGTGGCTTCCTTGGCGCTGGTCGGGTTGTTGAAATAGAGCCGGCCGTGATAGGCGCCGGAGCCGCGCACCACGGCGCGGGCGACGTCGCCCGACTCGGTGACGCAGGAGGCCACCAGCGAGCCCTCGCCGCGGTTGGCGATGGCGATCGCATGGTCGAGGTCGCGGTAGGGCATCACCGTCGAGACCGGGCCGAAGGCTTCGGTCGCGTGCACCTTGGTCGCCGCGTCCGGATCGGCGCAGTGGAACAGCATCGGCGGCACGAAGGCGTCGGGGGCGACGTCGCCCGCGGGCACGAAGTGGTCCGGGTCGCCGAACACGCGCTCGGCCTCCTCGCCGATGATTGCCGCCTTCGCCAGCACGTCGGCCTTCTGATCGGCCGACACCAGCGCACCCATCCGCGTGGCCTTGTCGCGCGGGTCGCCGACCGGGGTCGCGGCAAGAAGACCCGACAGCGCCTCGATCACCGCTGGCACCCGGGCCTCGGGGGCGATGATGCGGCGGATCGCGGTACATTTCTGCCCGGCCTTGGTGGTCATCTCGCGGTGGACTTCCTTGATGAACACGTCGAAGGCGGGCGAGCCGGGCACGACGTCGGGGCCAAGGATGGTCGCGTTCAGGCTGTCCTGTTCGGCGGTGAAGCGTACGGCGCTCGCAAGGATGTTGGGGGTCGCGCGCAGCATTGTGCCGGTGGCGGCCGAGCCGGTGAAGCTCACCACGTCCTGGCCCGAGAGATTGTCGAGCAGATCGCCGGTGGAGCCCGCGATGAACTGGATCGCGCCTTCGGGCAGGATGCCGCTTTCGACGATCATGCGCACCGCGGCCTCGGTCACGTAGGACGAGGCGGTGGCGGGCTTGACGATGGCGGGCACACCGGCGAGCAGGGTGGGGGCGAGCTTTTCGAGCATCCCCCAGAGCGGGAAGTTGAAGGCGTTGATATGCACCGCGACGCCCTGCAGCGGCACGGCCACGTGCTGGCCGAGGAAGGTGCCGGTCTTGCCGAGCTGTTCGAGGCCGCCGTCGATATAGATGTCGCCGTCCGGCAGTTCCTTGCGGCCCTTCGAGGCGAAGACGAAGGTCGTGCCGATGCCGCCGTCGATATCGACCATGTGGTCGCGGCCGGTGGCGCCGGTGTCATACGAGAGTTCGTAGAGCGCCTCGCGGCGTTCGTTGAGGTAGAGGGCGAGCGTCTTCAACATGCCGGCGCGGTCGTGGAACCCCATGGCACGCAGGGCGGGGCCACCGACAGTCTTGGCGTAATCCAACATTTTTCCGGTATCGAGCGGCGTTCCGCCGGCTTCGGCTATCACTTTTCCGCTTACGGCCGAAAATATCGGGCGCGCGCCCGAGCCGGGGCCGACCCATTCGCCAGCCGCAAAGCTCGCCAGTTTCAACATCTCATTCTCCCTGTTCGCGTCTTCTGTGTCACAAGATCTCAACCGTGGACGTCGTAGTCCACTGCCACCTCGTCGGTGGTCGGGTAGCATTGGCAGGTGAGCACGTAGCCCGCCGCCAGTTCGTGCTCTTCCAGCGCATGGTTCGCGCGCATCTCGACCTTGCCCGAGGTCACCTTGGCCATGCAGGTCGAGCAGACGCCGGCGGTGCAGGCATAGGGCGCGGGCAGGTCGTTGGCGAGTGCGGCTTCGAGGATCGAGCTGTCGCGGCCCATTTCCACGGTGCGGGTGGCGCCGTCGATGGTGATCTTCGCGGTGATGCCGCCGCCCGCGCGTTTCGCGGCGGCGACCTTGCTCGCGAGCCGGCCCGGCTGGGCCGAGACGAACAATTCGTAATGGATCGCATCCGCCGGGAAGCCGAGCCCGGTCAGCCCGGCCTCGATCGACCGCATCATCGGCTCCGGGCCGCAGATATAGGCGGCGTCAACGGCAGAGAGGTCGATCCAGTGGCGGGCGAGGGCGGCGACCTTGTCCGCATCGATCCGGCCGGTGAAGAGATCGATCTCCTGGGTGTCTTCCTCGAGCACATGGATGAGCGTGAGCCGGCCCATGTACCGGTTCTTCAGGTCTTCGAGCTCGTCTCGGAACATGATCGTGCCAACGCCGCGGTTGGCGTAGACGAGGGTGAAATCGCTGCCCGGCTCTTCTTCCAGCACCGTCTTCAGGATCGCGAGCACCGGGGTGATGCCGGAGCCGCCGGCGAAGCCGAGGTAGCTCTTGGTGGCGCGGGTTTCGGGCAGGTGGAAGACCCCAGCGGGCGGCAGGGCTTCGAGCACCACGCCGGCTTTGAGGTTGTCGTTCGCCCAGTTCGAGAAGGCGCCGCCCTCGATGCGTTTGATGCCCACCCGCAGCCGGTTCTCGCCGGGCGAGACGCAGAGCGAGTAGCTGCGGCGGAGTTCCTCGCCGTCGAAATCGCGCCGGAAGGTGAGGTGCTGGCCGGCCATGAAGCGGAAGGCGTCTTCCTCGCCGGGTTTCGGCGCCAGGGTCACCACCACGGCGTCACGGATGGTGTTTTCGACTTCGGTGACGGTCAGTTCGTGAAAATGCATGGCGTCCTCAGATGCACTTGAAGTGGTCGAAGGGTTCGAGACAGTCCCTGCAGCGCCATTGCGCCTTGCAGGGGGTGGAGCCAAAGGCGCTGATCCGCTCGAGATCGGCGCCGCCGCAATGCGGGCAGCGCTCGGGGCCCTTCGGGCTCGTCGGCGGGGCGATGCCATAGGCCTCGAGCTTGCGCTTGCCGCCCTCGGTGAGCCAGTCGGTGGTCCAGGGGGGCGAGAGCTGGCGCTTGAGCGCGACCTTGGCGATGCCCGCGTCGTGCAGCGCCTCCTCGATGGCGCGGTTGATGAAGCTGGTGGCGGGACAGCCGGAATAGGTGGGGGTGACGGTCACCTCCAGCACCTCGCCCTCCCAGGCGACCTCGCGGATGATGCCGAGATCGGTCAGGCTGATCGCCGGGATCTCGGGGTCGGGCACCCCGTCCAGCACCGCCCAGATATCCGCCACCGAGGGCTGCATCACCAGGTCGCGTCCGGATAGGCGCGCTGGAGCCATTGCATCTCGGTCAGGAGGTGGCCGAGGTGCTCGGAATGCCGGCTGCCGTCGCGCCCGCCGGCATGGGTCCAGCGGCTGTCGGGGATGGTCAGCGTCGCCTCGGCCATGGTGGCGGCGAGGGCGGCGTCGTAGGCCGCGCGCAGGTCTGAGGGCAGGGGGGCGATACCGGCCTCGGCCACGGCCTCGTCGGTCGCGTCGGTGGCGAAAAGCTCGCCTACGAACGGGTAGAGCCGGTCGAGCGCCGCCTGCATCTTCGCATGGCTTTCTGCGGTGCCGTCGCCGAGGCCCACGACCGTGCCGCGCGAGCGTTCGACGTGATAGGCCACCTCCTTCGCCGCTTTCGCCGCGATGGCCGCGACGCGGGTGTCGGTCGAGCGCTTGAGGGCTGCGAGCATCAGCGCCTGCCATTCATCGAACAGGTACTGGCGCAGGAGCGTATTGCCGAAATCGCCGTTCGGCTGTTCGACCAACAGCACCGAGCGGAAATCCCAGGCGTCGCGGCGGAAGGCCAGCGCATCGGCGTCGCGGCCCTTGCCCTCGACCTCGCCCGCGAGCCCGAGCCACAGCTGGGTCTGGCCGATGAGATCGAGCGCGGTGTTGGCGAGCGCGATGTCCTCCTCGACCACCGGCGCGTGGCCGCACCATTGCGAGACCCGGTGGCCGAGCACCAGGGTGTTGTCGCCCATGCGCAAGCAGAACTCGAACAGCGGGTCCATCACATCGCGCCCACTTCATCGGGGATGTCGAAGAAGGTCGGGTGGCGGTAGACCTTGCTTTCCGAGGGCTCGTAGAGCGGTCCCTTGTCCGAGGGCGACGAGGCGGTGATATCGGCCGCCTTCGCCACCCAGATCGACACACCCTCGGCGCGTCTTGTGTAGACGTCGCGCGCGTTCCGGATCGCGGTCTCGGCATCGGGGGCGTGCAGGCTGCCCATGTGCCGGTGGCTCATCCCGTTCTGGCTGCGGATGAAGATCTCCCACAGCGGCCATTCTTTCGACATCGTCTCTCTCCCTATTCCGCTGCGGTGCGGTGCGCGCGCTTCTCGGCATGCGCCAGAAGCCCGTCGCGCACCCATTGGCCGTCGTCCCAGGCGGTTTTGCGCGCCGCCATGCGCTCGTCATTGCAGGGTCCGTTGCCCTTCAAGACGGCGTAGAACTCGCTCCAGTCCGGCTCCGAGTAGTCCCAATGCCCGGTGTCCTCGTTGAAGGCGAGGGCCTCGTCGGGGATGGTCAGGCCGAGGTAATGGGCCTGCGGCACGGTCTGGTCGACGAATTTCTGCCGAAGCTCGTCGTTGGTGTTGATCTTGATCTTCCAGGCCATCGACTGGGCGGAATGAACGCTGTCCTTGTCGGACGGGCCGAACATCATCAGCGAAGGATACCAGAAGCGGTTGACCGCATCCTGGGCCATGCGCCGCTGGGCCTCGGTGCCGTTCGCCATCTTCATCATGATGTCGAAGCCCTGACGCTGGTGGAAGCTCTCTTCCTTGCAGATCCGGATCATCGCCCGGCTGTAGGGCCCGTAGGAGGTGCGCTGCAGCGGCACCTGGTTCATGATCGCGGCGCCGTCGACCAGCCAGCCGACCGCGCCGATATCGGCCCAGCTCAGCGTCGGGTAATTGAAAATCGAGCTGTACTTCATCTCGCCCGACAGCAGCGCCTCGGTCAGCTCGTCGCGGCTCACCCCGAGCGTCTCGGCGGCGCAGTAGAGGTAGAGCCCGTGGCCCGCCTCGTCCTGCACCTTGGCGAGCAGGATCGCCTTCCTTTCCAGCGTCGGCGCGCGGGTGATCCAGTTGCCCTCGGGCAGCTGGCCGACCACTTCCGAATGCGCGTGCTGGGCGATCTGGCGAATGAGCGTGGCCCGGTAGCCCTCGGGCATCCAGTCCTTCGGCTCGATCTTGTCGCCTGCGTCGATCCGATCCTGGAACCGGGCCTCCTCGGGGCTCATCTCGTCGCGGGATTTCACCCCAAGCCCGGTCGATTTCACCATCTGTGCGTACATGTCAGTGCCTTTCGAGCCTGGGTATGGCGCCCCGCCGTGCCGGTGCGGTCCGCGCCGCCGCATCGAGGCGGGTGGGCCGGTCCGCGCGCGGCTGTAGCGTGATCCCGGCAGGGGTCATGGCGGCGCTCTCCTCCGTGATGGCCGGCGCGTCCTCCCGACAAAGCCGACCGCATGGTCAGCAATACCGCGCGCGACGATTCGCCACAAGAGAAACGTTACCGGATCTTCGGATTGCGCGCCGTCTCGTAACATATGGGCGCGGCTTGCCGCCCGCCGGATGCCGCGCTAAGGGGCGGGGATGACCCTGCCGCCCGCCTCCCACATCGCGCTGACGGCGGCCCTGCTCGCTGCCGGGGCCGTGGCGGGCGCGGCGTTCCAGGCGTTCGGCACGCCCTTGCCCTACATGCTCGGCAGCCTGTTTTCCTCGGCCCTCGCGGTGGCGCTGTTCCAGCGGCGGTTCCCCGAGGGCTACGGCTTTCCGATGAGGTTCCGCATGGTCTTCGTCGGCGTCATCGGGGCGATGATCGGGGCGCGGCTCACGCCCGACGTGGCCGGGCTCCTGCCCAAGGTGCTGGTCTCGCTGCCGGCGGTCGTCCTCTTCGTGCTCGTCGCCCATGCGCTCAACTACCTGATCTTTCGCCGCCTCGGCGGCTACGACCGGCCCACCGCCTATTACGCGGGCTCGCCCGGGGGGCTCTTCGAGTCGATCCTGTTCGGCGAGGAGGCGGGGGCGGATGTGCGGCTCCTCACCTTGATGCAATTCCTGCGGATCATCGCCGTCGTCACCCTGGTGCCTATCGGCATGTCGATCTGGGAGGGCCACCCGGTGGGCTCGGCCGCCGGGCTGTCGCTCACCGGCGGCGAGGCCGCACTCCTGCATGTGCCGGTGGTGCTGGCGCTGGCGCTCGCCGGGGTCTGGGTCGGCATGCGGCTCCGGTTGCCGGCGGGGCAGCTGGTCGGACCGCTCCTTGTGGCCGGCGCGCTTTCGGTGACCGGGCTCGTCGAGATCCACGCGCCGGGCTGGTTGGTGGCGGTGGCGCAGGTGGTGCTCGGCACCGGGCTCGGGCTGCGGTTCACCGGCATGACGCTCCGTCTGTTCCTGCGCGGCATGGGGCTGTCGCTGGTCTCGGTCTCGGCGATGATGGCGCTGGGGATCGGCCTGTCGCTCCTCGTCCACCGGGCGGGCGGGCTCGCGACCGATGTGCTTGTGATCAGTTTCGCGCCCGGCGGCGTGGTCGAGATGAGC
>JAGRMO010000093.1:56706-62499 GCA_020441205.1 Maritimibacter sp. | reverse complement strand
GTTGCCGCGGATCACATCCATGATGAGCCGCTCGTAGGCGTCGGGCACATTGGTCGCCTCCTCGCCCAGCGCGTCGGCGAAGGTCATGTCGAGCGGCACGTCCATAAGCCGCATACCCCCCGGTCCCGGCTCCTTGATCGTCACCGTGAGGTCCATCCCCTCGTTGGGCTGGAGCCGGATACGCAGCTCGTTGGCGCTCTGCCCGGTATCTTCCTCGAAGATCGAATGCGGCGGCTCCTTGAACCGCACGACGATTTCCGACAGCCGCGACTTCATCCGCTTGCCGGTGCGCAGATAGAACGGCGTACCGTTCCAGCGCCAGTTGGCGATATGCACCTTCATCGCGATGAAGCTCTCGGTGAGGCTTTCGTCGGTCTCGGCATCGGCGAGATACGAGGCGGTCTCGGCCCCGCCCCGGTACTGGCCGCGCACCAGGTCTTCGGCCTCGACCGGCTCGAGCGCGCGGATCACCTTGAGCTTCTCGTCGCGCACCGCGTCGGGCTCGAACCGCGACGGCGGCTCCATCGCGGTGAGGCACAGAAGCTGCATCAGGTGGTTCTGCACCATGTCGCGCATCGCCCCCGACTTGTCGTAATAGGCGCCGCGTCCGCCGACCCCCACCGTCTCGGCCACGGTGATCTGCACATGGTCGATGTACTGGTTCTTCCACAGGGGCTCGAACAGCATGTTGCCGAACCGCACCGCCATCAGGTTCTGCACCGTCTCCTTGCCGAGGTAATGGTCGATCCGGTAGATCTGCGTCTCGGCGAAATGCTTGGCCAGCGTCGCGTTCAGCGCCTTGGCCGACGCCAGATCGCGGCCGAACGGTTTCTCGACCACGATCCGCGCTTGGGCGCCCGCGATCTTGTGCTTGTGCAGCCGCTTGGCGATCTCGCCGAACAGCGCCGGAGCGACCGAAAAATAGAACGCCTGCGTATGGTCGGGCCGCATCTTGGCCCCGAGTTCCGCCCAGCCGCCGGTTCCGGTCGCATCGATCGCGACATAGTCGACGATCTCGAGAAACCCGGCCACGGTCTTCTTGTCGAGCGCCGCCGGCGGCAGGAACTCCGCCAGCGCCTCGGCCACCATCTTGCGGAACCCGTCCGCGGTCATGTCGGAGCGCGCGGCCCCGATGATCTGGGCCCTGGGCGGGATCTGTTCGTCGGCGAAGCGGCGGTAGAGCCCGGGCAGGATCTTGCGGCGGGCGAGATCGCCGGTTCCGCCGAAAATGACGAGATCGAACGGGTCGACCGGGATGACACGCGAAACCATCTGTCTTTCTCCGTTGCGGACGTTTAGCGCTAACAAAAACAAGTCCCCGCCTGATACGCCGCCCGACCGCGCAAGTCTAGCACCCCTGCATCGCTTCACAAGCGCGTGGCCCGAAAGCCTGCGGACTTTTCCCCGGCCGCCCCTTCGGTTAGCCAAGCGAGATGACAGACGTGTGAATGGGTGCGGCATGGACGGCGAATTCGACAACGGCGGGCACAGCGCCAACCCGGGCAAATTCCGCGACCCCGCCGTCACCGCCGACGGCAGCCCGCGCGCGACCGTCGCGCTCACCCGCCCGAAGACGCTGTGGTTCAACACCGGCACGCTCTGCAACATCGAATGCACCAATTGCTACATCGAATCGAGCCCGACCAACGACCGGCTCGAATACCTCGGGCTCAAGGACGCGATCCGCTATCTCGACGAGCTCGCCGCCCTCGGCTGGCCGGTCGAAGAGATCGGCTTCACCGGCGGCGAGCCGTTCATGAACCCGGCCATCATCAAGATGATCGAGGCGAGCCTCGAACGCGGCTACCGGGTGCTGGTACTGACCAACGCGATGAAGCCGGTGATGCGGCCGAGGCTGCAACAGGGGTTGAAACGGCTGGTGGCGCTCTGGGGCGACCGGCTGGTGCTCAGGGTCTCGCTCGACCACTGGGAGCGCGCGCCCCATGACGCGATCCGGGGCACCGGCAGTTATGACGAGACGCTGGCGGGCCTGCGCTGGCTCAGGGACGAAGGCCTGAAGCTCGCGGTCGCGGGCCGCGCGCTCTGGGGCGTGGACGAAGCGGCGGCGCGGGCGGGCTACGCCGGGTTCTTCGCCGAACACCGGCTCGCGATCGACGCCGCCGATCCTTCGGCCTGCGTGATCTTCCCCGAGATGGACCTTGGCGTCGAAGTGCCCGAGATCACCACCGGCTGCTGGGACATCCTGGGAAAGAGCCCCGACAGCGTGATGTGCGCCTCGTCGCGCATGGTGGTCAAGCGCCGGGGCTACCCGGCGGCGGTGCTCGCCTGCACCCTCATCGCCTATGACGAGGCCTTCGAGCTTGGCGCGACGCTCGCCGAGGCCGACCGGCCGGTGGCGCTGAACCATCCCCATTGCGCCAAGTTCTGCGTCCTCGGCGGCGCGGCCTGCTCGGTCTGATCCGGTCACCCGCCGCGCGCCGGACCCGATTTCGCCTTGCCGCCCGCCCCGGCCCGTGCTGACTACCGCGCATGAACGAGCATCACCGCACCATCGTGATCGGCGCCGGCGCCGCCGGGCTGTTCGCCGCCGCCCAGGCCGGCGGCGATGTGCTGGTGCTCGACCATGCCGCCAAGCCGGCCGAGAAGGTGCGCATCTCGGGCGGCGGGCGCTGCAACTTCACCAATATGGACGTGAGCGCCGCGAATTACCTGGGCGAGAACCCGCATTTCCCCAAATCCGCCCTCGCCCGCTACAGCCCCTGGGATTTCGTCGCGCTGATGGAACGCCACCGGCTGAGCTGGCACGAGAAGACCCTGGGCCAGTTGTTCTGCGACCAGAAATCCACCGCCGTGGTCGACATGCTGCTGGCCGAGCTCGCGGCCGCGGGCGGCACGCTGCGGCTCGCGACCGAGATCCGCGCGGTGACGGATCGTGGCCAGGGCTTCCGGCTCGACACCGCAAACGGCCCCCTCACCTGCGACACGCTGGTGATCGCCACCGGCGGCAAGTCGATCCCGAAGATGGGGGCGACGGGCTTCGCCTATGACATCGCCCGCCAATACGGCCACCGCGTGATCGAGCCGCGCCCGGGCCTCGTGCCGCTGACTTTCGGCGACCGGTTCGAGGCCCTGGCCGGCATCGCCCTGCCGGTGCGCGCCACCGCCGGCGGTGCGTCATTTGACGAGGCCCTGCTGTTCACCCATCGCGGCCTCTCGGGCCCGGCGATCCTGCAGATCTCGTCCTACTGGCGCGAAGGCGAGCCGATCGACATCAACCTCCTGCCCGGCACCGATCTCGCCGCCGCGCTGATCGCCCGCAAACAGCGCGCAGGCCGGCGCGCGCTGACGACGGAACTGGCCGACTTTCTGCCCGCGCGCCTCATCGACCATCTCGCGCCGGAACTGGGCCTCAAGGGCAACCTCGCCGACCAGCGCGACACGCGGCTCGCCGAGATCGCTACGGCGCTCGGCGGCTGGCGGCTCACCCCCACGGGCTCGGAAGGCTGGCGCACCGCCGAGGTCACCCTCGGCGGCGTCGCCACCGAAGATCTGTCGTCGAAGTCGATGGAATCGGCCCGCCGACCGGGGCTCTTTTTCATCGGCGAGGCGGTCGACGTGACCGGCTGGCTCGGCGGTTACAATTTCCAATGGGCCTGGGCTTCGGCCCATGCCGCGGGCCGCGCCATCGCCGCTCGCCGCTGAGCGGCGCGCGCCGGTTTCAGTCGTGCACCCGCACGTCGCCGCCGGAACTCTCGTCGGCCTCGACCTTCGACGCCCCCCAGACCTCGATATCGGCCCCCGACGAGGCCTCGGCCCGCACATCGACGGCGGCAATCTCGACATCCGCGCCCGACGAGGCTTCCACGCTCGCACTGTCGCAGGTCAACCCGCCCGCGTCGAGCGCAGCGCCCGAGCTGGCCTCTGCGTTGAGCGCGCCGCAGCTGCCCACAACCTCAAGCCGGGCACCCGACGAAGACGACAGGCGCACGGCCTCGGCGGCAACGCCCGCCACGCTCAGCCCCGCGCCCGACGACGCTTCGGCCGAGAACGCCTCTTCGGCGCTGCCCGTGGCACGCACGTCGCTGCCGGCGCTGGCGGTGACAGCGGCAAGCTCGGGCAAGCTCACCCGCACCTGCGCCTCATCGGCCAGCGCCCACATCAGGGGCGAGAACCGCTCGAAACCGCGCGGGCTCTGCTCGATCACCAGCGTCTCGCCGCGGGCCTCGATCTGCAGCCGGCCGAGCGCCCGTTCGGAGCCCTCGGCGACGACGGCGAACGCCGCCCCCTCGGCAATCTCCACCGTCAGGCCTGCCCCGACACTGACCCCGGAAAAACCGGAAACATCGAACACCCGTTCATCGGCGAAGGCCGGCGCGGCGGCAAAAATGGCGAAGGTCAAGGGAAGAACGCGGATCATGACTGCCTCCTGTCTCTGCCGGCAACATATGTTAACGACATTAACTTACAACCCTCGCGCTGGTGAAACCCGGCAAATCGCGCTAGCTCTGAACGTAACCGCTGCACAGGGAGCTCGCCGATGAAGATTGCCAGTTTCAACATCAACGGCGTCAAGGCTCGCCTGCCCCTGGTGCGCGAGTGGCTCGAGGAGGCCGTGCCCGACGTGGCGATCCTGCAGGAGATCAAGACGGTGGACGAAGGCTTCCCGCGCGAGGTCTTCGAGGAGCTCGGCTACAACGTCGAAACCCACGGGCAGAAAAGCTTCAACGGTGTCGCGCTCCTGTCGAAATACCCGCTCGAAGACGTCACCCGCTGCCTGCCCGGCGCCGAGGGCGCGGGCCGCGAAGGCGTGGACGACGAGGAGGCGCGTTATATCGAGGCCACCGTGGTGGGCGATGTCGCGGTCCGGATCTGCGGCCTCTACCTGCCCAACGGCAACCCGGCCCCGGGCGAGAAATACGACTACAAGCTCAAGTGGATCGCGCGGCTGGAGGCGCGCGCCCGCGAACTGCTCGCCGCCGAAGAGCCCTTCCTGATGGCCGGCGACTTCAACGTCATCCCCCAGGCCGAGGACGCCGCGCGGCCCGAGGACTGGACCACCGACGCGCTGTTCCTGCCCGAGACCCGCGCCGCCTTCCGAAGGCTGGTGAACCTCGGCCTCACCGAGGCCTTGCGCGCCCGGACCCAGGCGCCCGAACTCTACACTTTCTGGGATTTCCAGCGTGGCGCCTGGCAACGCAATGACGGCATCAGGATCGACCATTTCCTGCTCTCGCCGCAATGCGCCGACCTGCTCGAAGATTGCCAGATCGACAAGCAGATCCGGGCCCGAGAAAAACCCTCGGACCACGTGCCGATCTGGGTGAGCCTCGCCGCGTAAGGTCATTGAATGCCAAAGAAGATCATCATCGACACTGACCCCGGCCAGGACGATGCCGTGGCCATCCTTCTGGCGCTGGCTTCGCCCGAGCTCGACGTGCTGGGCATCACCGCCGTCGCCGGCAACGTGCCGCTCGCGCTCACTCAGAAGAACGCCCGCATCACCTGCGACCTCGCCGGGCGCACCGACATGGCCGTCTATGCCGGCTGCGACCGGCCAATGACCCGCCCGCTGGTGACCGCCGAACACGTCCACGGCAAGACCGGGCTCGACGGGCCGGAGCTCTGGGAACCCGCAACCCCGCTCGCCGGGACCCATGCGGTGGACTTCATCGTCGAGACCCTGCGCCGCGAACCTGCCGGCTCGGTTACCCTCACCCCCCTCGGCCCGCTCACCAACATCGGCACCGCCTTCGCCAAGGCGCCCGACATCGCGCCCCGCGTCGCCGAGATCGTGCTCATGGGCGGGGCCTATTTCGAGGTCGGCAACATCAC
>JAGRMO010000093.1:45731-56698 GCA_020441205.1 Maritimibacter sp. | reverse complement strand
TTCAACATCTATGTCGATCCCGAGGCCGCCGAGATCGTGTTCCGCTCCGGGGTGAAGATCACCCAGATGCCGCTCGACCTGACCCACAAGGCGCTGGTGACCCGGCCAAGGCTCGAAACATTCAAGGCCATCGGCAATCGCACCGGCATTTTTACCGCCGAAATGCTCGATTTCTTCGAGCGCTTCGACATCGCCAAATACGGCTCCGAGGGCGGGCCGCTGCATGACCCGACCACCATCGCCTACCTGTTGCGCCCAGAGCTGTTCGCCGGCCGCTTCGTCAATGTCGAGATCGAGACCGGCTCCGAGCTCACCCGCGGCATGAGCGTGGCCGATTGGTGGGGCGTGACCGACCGCGCGCCCAACGTGACCTTCATGCGCGAGATCGACGCCGACGGCTTCTTCGCGCTGCTTGTGGAGCGGCTCGCGCGGCTGCCCTGAGGCGGGGGCCAAGGCCGTTCGAACCGCCTTGGGACAAGCGATTTCGAAATCGCCTGGCCCCGCGCCCCGGTCCGAACGCAAGCACACTGGACAAGCCCGCGCCGCGCCCCCACATGGGCTTCATGCGCGCGAGCTTCGACAATTCCTACGCCCGTCTGCCGGGTCATTTCTACCACCGCCAGACCCCGTCGCCGGTGGCCGACCCGGCGCTGATCGCGGTGAACGAGGCGCTGGCCGACGAGCTTGGCATCGACCCGGCCTCGATCACCGCCGCCGCCATCGCCGGCAACGAGGTGCCCGAGGGCGCCGAGCCGCTGGCCCAGCTCTACGCCGGCCATCAGTTCGGCAACTGGGTGCCGCAGCTCGGCGACGGCCGCGCGCTGCTGCTGGGCGAGGTGATCGACCGGACCGGCAAGCGGCGCGACATCCAGCTCAAGGGCGCGGGCCGCACCCCCTTTTCGCGCGGCGGCGACGGCCGCGCCTGGCTCGGCCCGGTGCTGCGCGAATATGTGGTGAGCGAAGCGATGCACGCGCTCGGCCTGCCGACCACGCGGGCGCTGGCCGCCGCGACCACCGGCGAAACCGTGGTGCGCGAGGCGCCCCGCCCGGGCGCCGTGCTGGCTCGGGTGGCCGCGAGCCATATCCGGGTGGGCACCTTCCAGGCCTTCGCGGCCCGCGGCGATCTCGCGGCGATCCGCACGCTCACTGCCCATGCCATCGCCCGCCACTACCCCGATGCCGAGACCCCGCTCGACTTCTTCGACCGGGTCGTCGCCGCCCAGGCCCGGCTCATCGCCGGCTGGATGTCGGTGGGCTTCATCCACGGCGTGATGAACACCGACAACATGACGATCTCGGGCGAGACCATCGACTATGGTCCCTGCGCCTTCATGGACGAATACCACGGCGGCACCGTGTTCTCGTCGATCGACCGGATGGGCCGCTACGCCTACCAGAACCAGCCCGACATGGGCATCTGGAACCTCGCCCAGCTCGGCTCGGCCCTGTTGCCGCTGATCTCGGACGACGAGGACGAGGGCGTCGCCATCGCGACCGAGGCGCTCAACGCCTTCGGCAGCCATTTCCGCACCGAATGGCTGCGGCGGTTCCGCGCCAAGATCGGTCTCGTCACCGAGGAGGCCGGCGACGAAGCGTTGATCGTGGGGCTGCTCTCGCGGATGTCGTCGAGCCGCGCCGATTTCACCAATACGTTCCGTGCGCTCGCCAACACCGGATACGCCGGCCACCTGGTGACCGATGCCGGCGCGTGGGAAAGCTGGGCACCCGACTGGAAGGCCCGCGTCGCGCGCGAGGCCGGTGATCCGACCGCAATCATGCGCGCGGCCAGCCCGGCCGTCATCCCGCGCAACCACCGGATCGAGGAGATGATCGAGGCCGCCGTCGCCGGCGACTACGTGCCGTTCCGGAAACTGAGCACCGTCTTGGCCACACCCTACGAAGACGGCCCCGACACGCCCGACTTCGCGAAGCCCCCCCGGCCCGAGGAGCGCGTGCGCCAGACCTTCTGCGGCACCTGACGCTGGAAAGTCGGCGCGTTTGGCTCATACTGCCCCCCGTGAAACTCGCAAGCTATAATATCCGCAAGGCCGTGGGCCTCGACCGCCGCCGCGATCCCGGGCGGATCCTCGAGGTCATCAACCATATCGGCGCCGATGTCGTGGTGCTGCAGGAGGCCGACAAGCGGCTCGGGCCCCGCCCCACCGCACTGCCCCGCCAACTCATCGCAGACCACACCGATTTCACCCCCGTCGACCTCGCCGCCAACGACGTCTCGCTCGGCTGGCACGGCAACGCGATCCTGGTGCGGAAGGGGATGAACGTGTCGGACCCGCAGCGCATCGAGCTGCCCGGGCTCGAACCCCGCGGCGCCGTCTCGGTTGTGGTCGAGGGCAGGCTGAGGGTCGCGGGCGTCCACCTCGGGTTGATGCGCCGCCACCGCCACGGGCAGTTGCGCGCGGTACGCGCGGCGCTGGCCGATTGCCCGAACCCGACCGCGGTGCTCGGCGATTTCAACGAATGGAGCCCGCACGCCGGGCTCGAGGAATTCCACGGCGATTTCGTCATGCATGCGCCCGGCCTGTCGTTCCACGCCTCGCGGCCCGTGGCGGCGCTCGACCGGATCGGGCTCAGTCCCGGGATAGGCTTTCACGGCGGCGGCGTGGTCGAGACCAAACTCTCCAAGGTGGCCTCCGACCACCTTCCGGTTTGGGTCGAGATCGACCTGCCGGGCTGATCGGTGCCTGCCCGCCGGGCAGGCACCGGAGCCGGGGGTTTTCCACCCCCGGACCCCCGGAGAGTATTTGCCCCAAGATGAAAGGGCGCCGGCGGGCCGGAGCGGGTGCCGAGACGGTCAGAACGGCCCGAGCGCCTTCCTCAACATGTTGAGCGCGACCAGCGTGAGGAACACGCCGAACACGCGCTTCAGCGGTTTCGGATCGAGCGCGTGCGCAAGCCGGGCGCCGAGCGGCGCGGTGATGAGCGTCATCGCGATGACGACGAGGAAAGCCGGGAAATTCACCGCTCCGAGCGATCCGGGCGGCGCGTTCGCCACGTCGACGAAGAAGAAGCCGATGACCGAGGGCAGCGCGATGATGAAGCCGAACCCCGCCGCGGTCGCCACCGCGCGGTGGATCGGCACGCCGTGGAGGGTCATGATCGGCACCCCGAACGAGCCCCCGCCGATGCCCATCAGCACCGACAGGAACCCCACCAGCGGCGACAGCACCGCGCGCAGCGGCCCCCTCGGCATGTCGTTGTCGAGCCGCCAGGCCGCATTGCCGAACAGCATGTAGAGCCCGATGGAAAAGGCCAGCGTGCCGAAGATCGCCTGCAGCGTGGCCGAGCGCAGGCTGGAGGCGACCAGCACGCCAATCACCGCGCCGACGACGATGCCGGGCGCCCAGGTCTTGAGGATGTCCCAGCGCACCGCGCCCTTCCGGTGATGCGACATCACCGAGCGGGCCGAGGTGACGATGATCGTGGCGAGCGAGGTGGCGAGACAGACCTGCATGAGCTCGCCGCTCTCGTAGCCGAGCCCGGCGAACGTGTAGTAGAACGCGGGCACCAGCACGATGCCGCCGCCGACGCCGAGGAGCCCCGCGAGCACGCCGGCAAAGGCACCAATGGCCATGAGCAGGAGGACGAGCGGCAGGAGCGTTGCGAGATCGGGCATGGAAGGCCTCCGGTTGCGCTCGTCTTCCATGTGCCGGGCGGCGACGTCAAGCGTTCTCGCGAGCCCGCCCCCGGCCCGCGCATGGCTTGTCCCCGCCGCCGCGCTTCGATAGCCTCGCGCGAACGGGCCCGCGCGCGAACCACGGCCCCTCCCGAAAGGCACCATCATGACGCCCAGCCTGTTCCGCACGGCCGCGATCCTTGCCCTCATGTCGATGGTCGGCCCCTTCGCCATCGACATGTTCCTCCCCGCGATGCCGAAGATCGCCAGCGATCTCGGCGCCACCGAACCCCAGGTGCAGGGCACGATCACGCTCTATTTCCTCGCCTTCGGCGTGGCCCAGCTGATCTATGGCCCCTGGGCCGACATGTCGGGCCGCAAGCCGCCGATCTACATCGGGCTCGCGATCTTTGCGCTCGGCTCGGTCGCCGCCTTCTTCGCACCCACCATCGAGACGCTCGTCGCCGCCCGCTTCGTCCAGGGCGCGGGCGGCGCAGTGATGATGGTGGTGCCGCGCGCGATCATCCGCGACCTCTACACCGGCCACGACGCGACGCGGGTGATGTCGTTCATCATGCTGGTGATCTCGGTCTCGCCGATGCTGGCGCCGCTGGCGGGCTCGGGCGTGATCGCGCTCGCGGGCTGGCGCGGGGTCTTCGCGGTCATGGCCGCCGTCGCCGGGCTCTGCCTCGCGCTCGCGGCCTTCGTCCAGCCCGAGACCCTGCCACCCGAACGCCGCGTGCCGGTCAACCTGGCGGCCCTCGCGAAAGGCGCAAAGACGCTGGCGCGCGCGCCGGTCTTCCTCGGCCTCACCTTCATCGGCGCCTTCGGCATGGCGAGCTTCTTCGTCTTCATCTCGTTCGCGCCCTTCGTCTACCAGGGCCAGTTCGGCCTTACCCCCACCGGCTTCTCCGGCCTCTTCGCGATCAACGCCGTGGGCTTCTTCGGCGCGAGCCAGGTGGCCGCGCCCCTCGGCATCCGCTACGGCGCGCGCCGGGTGATGCTCGCGGGCACCGCGGGCTTCGCGGGGTTTGCCACGCTCCTGCTGCTGCTGGCGCTCGCCGGCGCGGCCGGGCTTGTGGTGATCGTCGCGAGCCTGTTCGCCGCCAACGCCTTCCTCGGCCTCGTCATCCCCACCTCGATGGTGATGGCGCTGGAAGAACACGGCGAGATCGCCGGCCTCGCCTCGTCGCTCGGGGGCACCTTGCAGATGCTGACGGGTGGCGCGGTGGTGCTGGCGGCGGGACCGTTCTTCGACGGCAGCGCGACGCCGATGATCGCCGCCATTGCCGCCTGCGCCCTGATTGCCTTTGCCCTCGCGCTCCTGACCCTGCCGCGTCTGCCGCAGGGCTGATCGCGGCAAGCGGACGGTTCTATTCCGCGGCCAGCGCCTCGGGCACCTGTGCGAGCGCCTGTTCGACAAGCTCCGGCCCGACGCCGGGACGGCTCGCGCCCTCCGACAGTACCCGCCGCCAGGCGCGCGCACCCGGGCGGCCCGCGAACAGCCCGAGCATGTGGCGCGTGACATCGTGCACCTTCCCGCCATTGGCGAGATGCGCCTCGACATAGGGCAGCATTGCGCGCGCCACGTCATGCGCGCTGCGCCCCGAAGGCGCACGGCCGAAGATCACCGCATCGGCGCCGAGCAGCACCTCGGCCGGGCTATGATAGGCGGCGCGCCCGATCATCACCCCGTTCATCCCGGCCGCGAGCTGCGCTCGCGCCTCGTCGAGCGTGGCGATGCCCCCGTTGATCGACAGATGCATCTCGGGAAACGCCCGCTTCATCGCATGGACCAGGGGATAGTCCAGCGGCGGAACTTCGCGGTTCTGCTTGGGGCTCAGCCCCTGCAGCCAGGCCTTGCGGGCGTGGATCGTGGCGCGCCGCACGCCGGCGGCGGCGATCCGCCCAAGAAACTCCGGCAACACCTCGGCGGGCTCTTGATCGTCGACCCCGATCCGGCACTTGACCGTCACCTCGGCGCCCCCGGCCGCATCCTGCATCGCGCGTACACAATCGGCGACCAGCCCCGGCGTCTTCATCAGGACCGCACCGAAAGTGCCCGATTGCACTCGGTCGGAAGGGCAGCCGACGTTGAGATTGATCTCCCTGTAGCCCCGGGCGACACAAAGCTCCGTGGCCGCCGCCAGCTCGGCCGGGTCGGAGCCGCCGAGTTGCACCGCCACCGGCTGCTCTTCCGGCGAGAAATCGAGAAGATGCGCGGCCCCTCCCCGCACCAGCGCCGGCGCCGTGACCATCTCGGTGTAGAGCAGCGCCTCCGCCGACATCAGCCGGTGGAAGTAGCGGCAGTGCCGGTCGGTCCAATCCATCATGGGTGCGACGGAGAGCGTGGCGGCGTGGGTCAGGTGCATGCGTCGGTCCGGAGCCGGTGGTCGGGGTCCGGTTTCGCAGGAAACCGGTCAGGTTGCGAGGGGTGTCTAACAGCATTGATTGGCGTTTGCACCCCACGCGCCGGGACCAGTCAGCCGCCATCCCCCTCCGGCCGAAGAAGCGCGCCGTGGCGGGCCCGGAGTGCGGCAAGCTTCGGCGCGATATAGGCCTGACAGAACGGCCGCTCGGGATCGGTCCGATAATAATCGTGGAACCGCGCGTCCGATGCCCGGAACCCGCGGTGCATCAGCGCCCGGGTGATGAAGGCCACCCCGGTCTCGGCGCCGATCTCGGCGATCAGGGCGGCGCAGGCGGCGCATTCCGACGGCTCCGCGAGGTAGACCGCGCTGCGATACTTGTCGCGCAGGCTGTGGTCCGCGGTGCTCGCGTGGGTGGCGAGATGGACCTCGACCAGATCGCGCAGCGCGATGACGGCCGGATCGAAGTCGACTTCGACCGCCTCCGACCAGCTCGCGTCGGGCGGGTCGGAGCGGACGAAGCCTTGGCGCACCTCCGCCACCCCGATCAGCGGCTGAAACACCGCCTCGGTGCACCAGTGGCACCCGCCGCCGAAACCCGCCATCGCCATTCGTTTCACGCTTCCGCTTCTGCGCGCGGACCGACGCCCCGGATCGTCCGGGGCGTCCTGCGCCACCGCTACTCGGCCGCGGCCCGTTTCGGCAACACCCAGCCCGGCCGGGCGAAATGGCAGGTGTAGCCGTTCGGGTAGCGCTCGAGGTAGTCCTGGTGCTCGGGCTCGGCTTCCCAGAAATCGCCGACCGGCTCCAGCTCGGTCACCACCTTCCCCGGCCAGAGCCCGCTTGCGTTCACATCGGCAATCGTGTCCTCGGCCACCGCCTTCTGCGCCGCGTCCACATAGTAGATCGCCGACCGGTAGCTTGGGCCACGGTCGTTGCCCTGCCGGTTCGGCGTGGTCGGGTCGTGGATCTGGAAAAAGAATTCCAGCAACCGCCGGTAGCTTATCCTGGCCGGGTCGAATTCGATCTCGATCCCTTCGGCATGGCTTCCGTGGTTGCGATAGGTCGCGTTTCGCACATCGCCGCCGGTATAGCCCACCCGCGTCGACACCACGCCCGGAAGTCTGCGGATCAGATCCTGCATCCCCCAGAAACAGCCCCCAGCCAGAACCGCACGTTCGCTCATTCCTTGTCCTCCACCTGATCGAGATAGTCGCCGTAGCCCTCGGCCGCCATCGCGTCTCTCGGCACGAAACGCAGGCTGGCCGAGTTTATGCAATAGCGAAGCCCGCCCATTTCCTTCGGACCGTCCTCGAACACATGGCCGAGATGGCTGTCGCCATGCGCCGAGCGCACCTCGGTGCGCCGCATCCCGTGCGAGGCGTCGAAATGCTCGGTGACCATCGCCGCGTCGATGGGCTTCGAGAACGCGGGCCAGCCGCAGCCGGAATTGTACTTGGCCGACGAAGCGAACAATGGCTCGCCCGAGACCACGTCCACATAGATGCCCGGCTCGAAATGCTTGTCGTAGACGCCGGTGAAGGCGCGTTCGGTTCCGTTCTCCTGGGTCACCCGATATTGCTCGTCGGTCAGCCGGGCCACTGCGTCCTGCGTCTTGGCATATGTCATCGTCTCTCCCTCATCTTCCGCTGGCTCCAAGATGGCGATGGCGCGGGCGAAAGTGAAATCCCGATCGGGCACGTTTTCGTGCCCCGAGCGTAACGTTGCGGGGCTATCGCCGCCCGGGCCGGCGTGGCAGTCTCGGTCCAAACAGGGACTTACCGCCATGACACTCACGCTGCACAGCTATTTCCGTTCCTCCGCCTCCGCCCGGCTGCGCGCCGCGCTGAACCTCAAGGGGCTGAGCTACGATTATGTGGCACACGATCTCGTGGCTGGCCACCAGCGCGCGGCCGACTATCTCGCGATCAACCCGCGCGGGCTGGTGCCGGCACTGGTGCTGGACGACGGAACCGTACTGGTCCAGTCGCTCGCGATCATGGAATGGCTCGACGAGACCCACCCCGAGCCGCCCCTGTTCCCCGCCGACGTCAATGGCCGCGCCCGGGTGCGCGCGCTCGGCCACATGCTCGCGGTCGACATCCATCCGCTCAACAATTCTGGCGTGCTGCGCTACCTCGGCGACGAATTCGGCGCCGACGAGGCGGCGAAGAAACGTTGGTTCACCCATTGGGTCGCGACCAACTTCGGCCCGCTCGAGCGGATGTTGGCGGAGAGCCCCGAGACCGGCACTTTTTGCCATGGCGAGACCCCGGGCTTCGCCGATTGCTGCCTCTACGCGCAGATCTGGCGCAACCGGTTCGTGGAATTCGATCTCGCGCCTTACCCGACCATCGCGCGGATCTACGAGGCACTCGATGCGCTCCCGGCCTTTGTGGATTCGGCTCCGCCCAGCCAGCCAGATGCAAGATGAAGTCAGCGGTACAATCCGCTGACTTCCTTATGTTTTAATCACGGACTTCTTCACTGCGCGACTTACCGCGGAGCCATCCGGATCGCGCCGTCGAGGCGGATCACCTCGGCGTTCAGCATCGAATTGCGCGCGATCTCCAGCGCCAGCGAGGCGAACTCGTCGGGCCGTCCGAGCCGCGACGGGAACGGCACCTGGGCACCGAGGCTCTGCTGCGCGGCCTCGGGCAGCGAGTGCAGGAGCGGGGTGAGGAAGATGCCGGGCGCGATCGTGTTGACCCGCACCCCGTCGCGCGACAGGTCGCGCGCCATCGGCAGGGTCATCCCGACGATGCCGCCCTTCGACGCCGAATAGGCCACCTGCCCTACCTGGCCGTCATAGGCCGCGACCGAGGCGGTATTGATGATCACACCGCGCTCGCCGTCTTCGGTCACCGGATCGGCCGCGACCATGCCCTCGGCGGCCTGCGAGGCGCAGTTGAAGCTGCCCGCGAGGTTGACCGTGATCGCCTTCAGAAACAGCCCGGGATCATGCGCCACGCCCTTCGAGATGGTCTTGGCGACCGGGCCGATACCGGCGCAGTTCATCAGCACCCGTTCCTGGCCGATGACGGCGCGCGACTTGGCGAAGCCCGCCCGCACACTCTGCGGATCGGCGACGTCGACCAGGGCGAAGACCCCGCCGAGCTCGGCCGCAACCGCCTCGCCGCGGTCCGCGTTCATGTCGAAAATGCCGACCGGCGCGCCAGCGGCGGCGAAGGCGCGCGCAACCGCCTCGCCGAGCCCGGAGGCGCCGCCGGTGACGACTATGGGCGTCGCGGAGGAAATCTGCATTTGTTATCTCCCATACCTATTTTTGCATTCCCGTATCAGGCGCGCAGATTCGGGGGAAGAGGATTTCGCTGCACCCGTGCAGCGTCGCAAACGCGCCCGTGCCCGCAAGGCCCCGGTCAGGGCAGCAAAGCCTCCATCGGTCGCCAACCGGCGTCGGGCCGCCTGTCGTCGTCGCGGAACGAAAACCAGTTGCCCCCGCCCGCAGGCTGGTCATGCCGCCGGTCGATTCCGACGCCTGCAAGGTGGCACCACAACAGCGTGCCCACCGCGCCATGGCCGACGAACAGCACATCGCCCTCCGGATAGAGGGCGATGCAGGCCGTCACCTCGGCGACGATCCGCGCCTGCGCCGCACGCGCCGTCTCCCAGCCCCGCACCGAGGTGTCGGGCGCGGCGAAGAACGTGTCGGCCACCCGTTCGAACTCGTGCGGCGGCAGGAAGCCGGTGGACGAGCGGTCGTTCTCGTGCATGGCAGGCCGCACGACCACGTCGCAGCCGAGGGCCGCCGCCAATGGCCCGGCCGTCTCGACCGCCTTGGTCTCGGCACTGGAAATCAAATGCGCAGTACCTTCGAGCGCCACAGCGCCCGCGAACGCTTCGACCCGCGCCAAACCAACCGCGCTCAGCCCCCAGAGGCGCACGTCGCGCCCGGGGTCGATCACCACCTGCGGATGGGTCAGATATCGGATCACGCGGCCCATCCCTCGACCCTGCCACAGGCCGCGCCGCCGGCGATACCGGCCGCAACAAAAACGCCCCCCGGATGTGACCGGAGGGCGTCAGATGTCGCGCAAAGGTGAACCGATCAGGCGGCGCCGGCGTGCTGGCGCTGTTTCACCGCGTTCCACAGGATTTCGCAGCGCGTGCCGGTGCGGCAATAGGCGAAGACCTTGCCCTGGGTCTCGCGCATGATCTGGCCGAAGCTCTGTACCGCATAATCGGTCGGCGTGCGGTCCGATTGCGGCACGTATTTCGGCGTGATGCCGTTGTGCCGGCAGGCCTCGGCGATCTCGGCCCAGTCAGCCTGCCCCGCTTCCTCGCCGTCAGGCCGGTTGCACATCACCACCCGGTAGCCGGCGGCGGCGATATGCGGCACGTCCTCGGGCCGGATCTGGCCCGCGACGGTGACCTGCTGGTCGAGCTCTTTCCAGTTCGGATTGGTCGCCATCGCCTTGGCCTCAGAGCTTGTTGACCGGGACTTTGAAGAACACGTCGCCCTTTTCGTCGGCCGGCGGCATCTCGCCCGCGCGCATGTTGACCTGCAGCGAGGGGATGATCAAGCGCGGCATGGCGAGCTGCGCGTCGCGCTCGGTGCGGAACTTGACGAACTCGTCCTTGGTCTTGCCGGCGCCGACATGGATGTTGTGCGCCTTCTCATCGGCCACCGAGGTCTCCCACTGGATGTCGCGGCCGTTCGGGCCGTAGTCGTGGCACATGAACAGCCGGGTCTCGTCGGGCAGGCTCAGCACCTTCTGGATCGAATCGTAGAGCGTGGCCGCGTCGCCGCCCGGGAAGTCGGCCCGCGCCGACCCGCCATCGGGCATGAACAAAGTGTCGCCGACGAAGCCCGCGTCGCCCACCACATGGGTCATGCAGGCCGGCGTGTGGCCCGGCGTGTGGATCGCGTAAGCCGTCATGTTGCCGATCTGGTAAGCGTCGCCATCCTTGAACAGCGCGTCGAACTGCGAGCCGTCGCGCTG
>JAGRMO010000093.1:41425-45723 GCA_020441205.1 Maritimibacter sp. | reverse complement strand
CTCGTTGAACACCTTGCCGAAGGTTTCCTGCACCACGGTGATGTTCTCGCCGATGCCGATCTTGCCGCCGAGCTTGCCCTGGATATAGGGCGCGGCCGAGAGGTGGTCGGCATGGACATGGGTCTCGATCAGCCATTCGAGCTTGAGCCCCTTGTCGCGGATATAGGCGACGATCTCGTCGGCATGGTCATAGGTGATCCGGCCGGCGGCATAGTCGATATCCATCACCGAGTCGATGACCGCGCAGGCATTCGAGCTCGGGTCCTTGACCACGTAGGAAATCGTGTTGGTGGCCTCGTCGAAGAAGGCCTTGACCTCGGGCTTGACCGAGGTGTCGACGGGCAGATGAGCGGCGAAATCTTTCATAGTCTTGTCCTTGCTGCGGCGCGCTCGGGCGGGCGCCGGCTGTTCCGGGAACGGCCCCGGGTACGGGCCGAAAGGCTGAAATGCGCGACAGGGTCGCCGCGCGCTTGGGTCTGATCTAGGAACAACGCCGGGCTGCGTAAAGGGTTCATATGCAGATTAATGAATGTTACGTCTGGACCGGTCTTGATCCGCCATCGCAAGGCGGCATGCTGCGGAAGCGCAAAATGACCGGACCAACTCAATTGATCCTCCCTCGCTATTCGCTTATGTGAATAAGAAGCCTGATAAATTTGGAGGCCCCTCGGCATGGCCCACCCCGTGATCACCGAAGATCTTTCGGACGAAGACATGGACAAGATGATGGCCTCGGCCTGCGACGCTTCGGCGCTGCTGAAGGCCATCAGCCATGAGGGCCGCCTGATGATCCTCTGCGCGCTGGTGACGGGCGAGAAATCGGTGACCGAGCTCGAGGAGCTTTTGCATGCCCGCCAGGCCGCCGTGTCGCAGCAGCTCGCGCGCCTGCGGATGGAAGGGCTGGTCACGCCCCGGCGCGAAGGCAAGGCGATCTACTATTCGCTCGCCGATGACCGCCCGAAGCGCATCCTCGAAGTGATCTACGAGATGTTCTGCACCGTCCCCGACCTCGACCGCGCGGCGAACTGACCGCCACTGACGGTGGCGCGACGACGCGCCCCGGCCGTCCCGCCCACGCGCGACTGACGCCTCTTGCCGGCGCCGGGCGCCAAGCCGGGTTTCCCTTCGCCGGCAAAGGATTTAGGCTCGCCCGGCAGCGTCAGGACAGGCCATGGCAGAGAGCTTCCTCCCCACCCCCGGCAACAGCCGCGCCCTCCGGGCCGCCTTCGGCCGCTTCGCCACCGGGGTGACCGTGGTCACCGCCGCCTCCGAACGCGGGCCGGTCGGCATCACCGCCAACAGCTTCGCCTCGGTCTCGCTCGAACCGCCCCTGCTCCTCTGGTGCCCGGCCAAGCTCTCGCGCCGCCACGACGCCTTCGTCACCGCCAAACATTTCGCGCTCCACGTGATGGGCACCGCGCAGGACGCGCTGATCTGGGGCTTCGCCAACACCGCCGAAGCCTTCGAACACAGCGATTGGGAGCTGTCGGAACACGGCGTCCCGCTGATCGCCGGCTGCCCGGCCCGGTTCGAATGCACCACCCGCGACCGGCTCGACGCGGGCGACCACACGGTGCTGATCGGCCAGATCGACCGGGTGACCACCGAGGCCGACGCCGAGGTGCGGGTGTTTCTCGATTCGGACTATGGCCATTTCGTCGCGAGCTGAGCGACCGTCCGCCGCCGAAGCCTTACCGGTCAGACCCGCACGTAACGCAGGATCATCTCGACCGAATGGTCGCGCAGGTGTTCCTGCCGCTCCCGCCCGAACAGCGCCTTGCCGAACAGCGCCGAAAACGTCGCGCGGTTCGAGACATTGAAGAAGCTGAGCGCCGAGATCTGCCAATGCAGCTCGATCGGGTCGAGCCCGGCCCGGAACAGCCCCGCCGCCTCGCCGCGCCGGACGATATCGGCGAGCTTGTCGATGGCGGCGAGGTTCATCCCCCGGATCGCCTCCGATCCGGCGAGAAACGCCGCGTGGTGGATGTTCTCGATCATCACCATGCGGATGAAGGCCGGGTTGCTGCGGTGGTGGTCGAAGGTGAACCCCACCAGCCGGGCAAGCGCTTCGTCCGGCGGCAGCCCGGCGAGGTCGAGCTGGTCTTCGCCGGCCCGGACCTTGGCATAGGCCGCCTCGAGCGCGCGGGCATAGAGCCTGTCCTTGTCGCCGAAGTAATAATAGATCATCCGCTTGGACGATTTGGTCCTGGCGGCGATCCGGTCGATCCGCGCACCCGATAGCCCGTTGCGGGCAAATTCGGCCGTCGCCACACGCAGGATGTCACGCTGCACGGCCTCCGGGTTCTGCTTCCAGCCGGCCTTTGCTTTCTTGATGGTTTTCAACCCCTTGCCCCCGCCTCTCCCCCTACCAGGACAACCCATCCGTAGCATGGAAGGCGGCGCCGACCTAGGGCATTCCGGCCGCACGACCGGCAGCCAGGGCCGACAATGCGGGACCAGGCAGGTGCTGTCGCGACGAAGGTTCAGCCGAACAGGACCGGCCTTCGGTCCCCGGCCGTGAAGCGGCGCAGCACCTCAGGGTAAAGCCGGTGCTCCGCGACCAGCACCCGCGCCGCCAGCGTCTCGGGCGTGTCGCCCGCCAGCACCGGCACCCGCGCCTGTCCGAGGATCGGCCCGCCGTCGAGCTCTTCGGTCACCTCATGCACGCTACAGCCTGCCTCGGCATCGCCGGCCGCGAGCGCGCGGGCGTGAGTGTGGAGCCCGGGGTATTTCGGCAGCAGCGAGGGGTGGATGTTGAGCATCTTCCCGGCCCAGCGAGCGGTGAACCCAGGCGTCAGGATGCGCATGAAACCGGCAAGGCAGATCACGTCGGGCACATGGCGCTCGAGCGCCTCCGTCAACGCCGCCTCGAAGGCGTCGCGGCCCGAAAACGCCCGGTGGTCGACCACCGCCGTGGCGAGGCCCATCGCCTCGGCCTTCGCGAGCCCGCCCGCGCCCGGAACGTTCGACAGAACCACCACCGGGCGGCCCGGGTGATCGCCGGTCATGCTTTGGGCCAGCGCCACCATGTTGGAGCCCGAGCCGGAGATCAGGAGGGCGACGCGCTTCACCCCCGCGCCCTCACGCGAGGCTGCCGAGATAGCTGACGCCCTCGCCGGCCTGAACCCGGCCGATCTGCATTACCTGCTCGCCTGCCGCCTCCAGCGCCGCGTGCACCGCCTTCGCTTGTTCCGGCGCGACCGCGAGGATCATGCCGATCCCGCAGTTGAAGGTCTTGAGCATCTCGGCCTCTTCCATGCCGCCCTGCGCCATCAGCCAGCGAAACACCGGCGGCAACGCCCATTCGTCGAGATCGACCAGCGCGCCCAGCCCCTCGGGCAGCACCCGTGGCAGGTTCTCGGTGATCCCGCCGCCGGTGATATGGGCGAGCGCATGCACCCCGCCCGCCGCGATCGCCGCAAGCGCGGGCGCAACGTAGAGCCGCGTGGGCGCGAGCAGCGCGTCGCCGAGCGGGCCATCGCCGAACGGCGAAGCCGCGTCCCAGCCCAGCCCCGAGAGCTCGACCAGCTTGCGCACCAGCGAATAGCCGTTGGAATGCACCCCCGACGAGGCGAGGCCCAGCAGCACGTCGCCCACCGCCACGTTCGCAGGCAGCGCAGCCCCGCGCTCCATCGCGCCCACCGCGAAGCCCGCGAGATCGAAATCGCCGTCGTGATACATGCCGGGCATCTCGGCGGTCTCGCCGCCGATCAGCGCACAGCGCGACTGCACGCAGCCCTCGGCGATGCCCTCGATGATCCGCGCCGCCGCCTCGGTCTCGAGCTTGCCGGTCGCGAAATAATCAAGAAAAAACAGGGGCTCTGCGCCCTGACAGACAAGATCGTTCACGCACATCGCCACGAGATCGATGCCGATGGTGTCGACCTTGCCGGTGTCGATGGCGATGCGTAGCTTGGTCCCGACGCCGTCGGTCGCCGCCACCAGAACCGGATCGCGGTAGCCCGCCGCCTTGAGATCGAACAGCGCCCCGAAGCCGCCGAGCCCGGCCATCACGCCCGGCCGGTTGGTGCGCCGCGCGGCGGGCTTGATCCGCTCGACCAGCGCGTTGCCCGCGTCGATGTCGACGCCCGCGTCCGCATAGGTGATGCCGTTCTTCTTCTCGGTCATGAAGGCCCCCATTCTGGTTGCCGGTTCTCTAGTCCCCGGCCCCGCCAAGCTCAACCATATTGTGCGCGGGGCAAGCCCGCCGGCGACTTGACCCGTCGCCCGATCCTGCTAAGTCGGGGCCAGGTGGGCCTGTAGCTCAATTGGTTAGAGCAGGGCGCTCATAACGCCTT
>JAGRMO010000093.1:0-41412 GCA_020441205.1 Maritimibacter sp. | reverse complement strand
CGAGTCCCTCCGGGCCTACCAGACCACCGCCCGAGCCGCGTTCAGACCACCGCGCGCCGTCCGGCGACCTTGGCCTTGCCGGCAATCTCCTCGTCCGCCCGCGCCCGGAGCCTCGCGATCTCGTCGCAGGCCACATCATCAGGCAGCCCCGGCGGCAGATCGGCCGCGATGAGCCGCTTCGCCCGGTCGCGCGCCGCCTCCCAGGCCCCGCGCCGCCCGGCCTTGTCGTAATCGTCGCGCCGCGCCCGTTCGAACACCTGCGGGCGGAACTGGGTGCGGCAGAGCGCGAGCGTCTGGTCGGACGACAGGAAATGCCCGCCGGTGGCGATCTGGCTCAGTTCCTCCCAGTTGAACGCCGCCTCGCTTACTTCCGGCGTCTGGATGAGCGACCGCAGATAGGCGCCGAGCTCGTCGTCCAGCACCGCCTGCACCGGGCAGAACATCGTCGCCGTCTGCAACTGCCCGACGCCGCCCAGGATGTCGGCCCCGGCGAAGGCCACCGCCTGCCCGAGCATCGCCCGCTCGGCCATCGCCTGACGGTCGCTGTCGGGCGTGTCCGAACCCATGCCGTAGCTGTGGACGACGAGACCGAGCCCCTTCAGCACCTCGACCGCAAGCGCCTTGGCCTGGAGGCTCTCGGGGCAGGCATGCAGCGCCTGGCCGGTGGCCATGTCGAGGGTGAACATCAAGGGCGTCGCGATGATCGGCAGCCCGGGGGCCAGCACATGGCCCATGGTGACCATGGCGAGGATCTCGCTCACCGCCATCAGCACGTTGCCCGCGACCGACAAGGGCGCGGTGCCGCCGGCCGACGGCAGCGAACAGGCATGCACCGGCAGCCCCGCCCGCCCCGCCTGGATCAGCGCCTCGACATCCATCACCTTGAATTCGAGGGGCGTGAAGGAACAGACGATCATCGACGCGATCGGACGCCGCGGCGTCGAGCCCGCGGCCTCGACGATCTTCACCAGAAACTCGACGTTCTCGATGTTGTAGGGCTGCAGCCAGATATGCTTGTCGGTGCGGGTGACGAGCTCGGCCACGCCATGGATGTCGGAGGTGAGCTCGGACACGCCGTAGCTGAACGGATGCGCGATAAACCCCACCTGGTCGAGCCCGTTAGCGAGCCGCGCGATGGTCGAGACATCCGAGATCTGCAGGTTGCGGAAATCCTGGGTCTCGACGTCGAGAAACCCGTGCGCCCCGGTGCCTGTGCGCATCACGAAGCCGTTGTCGGCCCGCGGCAGCCGCATATCGCGCTCCGGCCGCTTGCCCGCGAGCAGAACCGATTTCGGCGTCTCGCGCAGCGCCTCCTCGACCAGCGCGCGGGGAAACCGAAGCCGGTGGGTCTGGTCGCCGGGCGTCGCCCCCGCGCGCAGGAGCGCCGCGTGGGCCGCCTCGTGCAGGATCGTCACCCCGTGGCTTTCGAGGAGCCTCAGCGCATGCTCAAGCAGCGCGTCCCGTGCCTCGGCCCCGCCGATCGCAAAGGTAGGCCGCGGCGGCGCCCCGGGCGCGAGCTGGAAGGCGTCCGGCTTCGGCGGTGTCTCGGCGGCGCGATCCCGGCGCGGGCGGCGGCTCATGGGCGTTGTCCTCGGCAACTGGCGCAGGGAAGGCGCCGGCCGAGCTTGGCGTGGCATGGACCATCGCGCAAGTGGTGCTTGTCAATCGCTCCGGTCCGGGGTTTGGTCGGCCCATGTCCGACCCCGCCCCCCTGCCCGGCCAGATCGAGGCCATCGCCCCCGGCATCCGCCGCATCATCGCGCCGAACCCCTCGCCGATGACCTATTGGGGCACCAATACCTTCCTGCTGGGCGAGGGCGACGTGACCCTGATCGACCCTGGCCCCGAGAGCCCCGCCCATGTCGACGCGATCCGCACGGGCCTCGCCCCCGGCGAAAGGATCGCGCGCATCCTCGTCACCCACGCCCACCGCGACCATTCCCCCCTCGCCCGTCCGCTTGCGGAAGCGACCGGCGCCAGGGTCTTTGGTTTCGGTACCGCCACCGCCGGGCGCTCGGCCCTGATGCAGGAGCTCGCGGCGCGCGGCGTCACCGGCGGCGGCGAGGGCGTGGACCACGCGTTCCGCCCCGATGTGGTCGTCGGCGACGGCGAGACCGTCGACATCGGCAACGGCGCGTCGCTCACCGCGATCTGGACGCCCGGCCATTTCGCCGGCCACCTCTGCTTCGCCCTCGGCGATCTCATCTTCACCGGCGACCACGTGATGGGCTGGGCCTCGACCTTCATCTCGCCCCCCGACGGCGACGTCAGCGCCTTCCTCGCCTCCTGCGACAAGCTCGCGGGGCTCGGCGCGCGAGTATTCTTCCCCGCCCATGGCTCCGAGGTCACCGACCCCGCCGCCCGCCTCGCCTGGCTCACCGCCCACCGCCGCGAGCGCGAAGCGCAGATCCTGACCGCTCTCGAGGCCGGCCCGGCCACCGCACGGACGCTCACCCGCCGCATCTACCTTGACGTCGACCCGGCTCTCCTGCCCGCCGCCGAACGCAACGTCTTCGCCCATCTCGTCGACCTCACCGCCCGCGACCTCCTGCGCCCGAGCCCCAACCTCACCGCCGACGCCACCTTCGACCGCATCGGCTGAAATTGCGCAAAACCGCTTGCACCCCCTTTCCGGGGTTGCTAGATCCGCGGGCGTGTTCCGGCGTAGCTCAGCGGTAGAGCAGTTGACTGTTAATCAATTGGTCGTAGGTTCGATCCCTACCGCCGGAGCCAAAAAAGCCCTTAAGGTCAAAGCCTTGAGGGCTTTTTTGTTTCTTTCAGAGTCCAGATCACACCTACGGGTAACGCTCGGGGTAACAAATCGCGCGCCTATCGGACCAAGTGAGCCCGTGTTAGGCTTCTTTCGTTGGACTCACACAAGGAAGAGTTGAATGGCAACGGAAGTTCAGGAACGCGAGATCGCAATTTTCCTTTCCGGGTCGGAAGAACCAATTTGGGTGTTGAGTGACGCTTGCGTGCCCGCATCGGGAGACGTCGTGACAATTGAGCAGGCCGACGGTTCGACTAGGAATTACAGGGTGCTCAAACGCAATTGGATCACTGCGAAACAGGGTGAGCACATGTTCTCAAGAGTTCGCCTTGTAGTGACAGAAGTGACCGACGACGCAGCCACGGCTGCATTTGGGACGTATGGCTGAAGAAAAGGCCGGGTGCCCGAAACGGTCGCAAAATAGTAGTCCCACTACTAGTGGCACGACTGTTTCGCGCGAATGAAAAGGGCCGGAGGCTATGCCATCCCCCGGCCCCTGATCGCCCCCAGGCCATCCGCTGTGACGATCTGCGCCGCGCCCCTAAAGAGATGAAAGGGCCGCGCCATCTCGGGGTTTTCCCACTCGCCGAGTAACGGGGTTGCCTTCGCCGACAAACACAGCGGGCGACAACCTGCCCAAACGCAAGGCCCTCACACCTCGCGTCATTCCCAATCGACAAATTTCATTGCGTTTTCAACTTTTTGCGGGTCCAATCCCGCCTCTTTCGCCAGCGTCAGCGCCTGAACCATGCCGGCGAAGGCCCGCGCCCTCGCGCCCGCGTCGAACGCCTGCGCCGGCCGCACAACGTCAATTCGCACCTCGCTGCCGAGCTTCGCCGACGCTTCCTCGGCCATGAGAACGGCCATGGGTTGAAGCACCCATTGGGCAAGGTGCCGCTGCGCCTCGCGCACAAGGGGTCCGGTCGCCGCCGGGCTCAACAGCCCCGGCAGGACGCCGAACATGCTCAGGATCGAATTGCGCGCCGCGTCCAGGCTTTCCCGCGTCATGGATCGGCTGAGGTCTGGCGACACGTCAGAGGGCTTCCAGTCGGCCGCAGGGGCCGGCCCGCCGCTCGCCTGCACTTGGACGCTTTCCCTCACCATCACGCGCCCACGGCGCCCCCGGAAACCGCGTCCGAGCGTTTCCAAATCGGTCTCGGGCGTTTCCGGGAACGGCACAATCTGCGAGCCGAGCGGGGCGTTTTCGAACACCTCGGCCAAGGCCGTCTCGATACTCTGCAGCATGCCGGCCGTGATTTGCGCGCGCTTCAACGGGGCCGAGCCCGCCCAGGGCACCACACCGTCGAGACCAATCCTGAAGTGCAATACCTCGGCCGCGAGCGCGGTTTCGGCACGGCCGCCGCCCGCCTCGCTGACCTGCACCCGGTAGGCCCGAGGCACACCGTCACGGGTGGACAAGTCCCAATCGCTGACCGGCACCACGGCGCCGGTGTCGCGGATCAGGAACACCGCTTCCCCTCGAAGCGCCAGCGCCCGGCCGGCCATGGCCATGTGTCGCCGGGTCAGGAGCGGAGTGCCGTCCACATCCGCGAGCGCGAAGCCGTTTTCCCAGAGGCTGACGCACATCTGCGCCGTGCCCGTCAGCTCGGCAATCCCGCGCCGGCCCGAGATATAGGACTCGCGCGCGCTCATGAGTTCGGCCGTGAAGCCGGACATGGCAGAGCGGGTTTCACTGCCCACCCCTTCACACCGACGGACCACCCCCTGTGGGCCCGTGAGGGACTGCCCTGGCCCACGCCGTCAGGCGAAGGGCGCGGACCACATGCGACGGGATCGGACTCACTGCGCCAACAGCAGAGCAGGCGGTACAGTGGGGCGAAGCGGAAGGCGCGAAGCCCGACGAAACGGGCACGAGCGCGCCAAACACCGGGCAAACCGGGATCCGCGTCAGGAAGGCAGGACACCGTTCAATGGACGGGGCGCAAAGCGCGCGAGGAAGATCCCCTCTGACCTCGCCGGTTTTCAGGTACGACCCGGCCGGATCAAAGCGGGCCGGCTTAAACCGACCTCACCAGATCCCGGGCTTCAGACCCCGGCGCGCCCCACAAGGGACGCGCCGGGCCTTGGTCAGAAGATGAAGTGCTCGCGGTTGAGATCGCAGAGCTGCACGCCTTGCACGAAGACGTCGACCTCTTCGCCGTGGATCCACACGCCGCCATCGCCGTCGTCGCAATGGTTCGCCTTGAGATCCTTCCAGCCGGTGATGTCGGTCACGTCGGAAAGGTCGATCCGGTCATGCTTGTCGCCCTTGGCGTTGAAGTCGCAGATCTTGTCGCTTCCGTCATGGTCGCCGAACACGAAGGTGTCTTCGCCCCGGTCGCCCCACATCTTGTCGTCGCCCTTGCCGCCCTTGATCCAGTCGTTGCCTTTGCCGCCATGCATCCGGTCGTGGCCCTTGTCGCCCTCCATCCGGTCGTGGCCGCCGTCGCCTTTCATCTTGTCGTCGCCATGGCCGCCTTTCATCCAGTCATGGCCCTTGTCGCCGCGCATGTGGTCGTGACCGCCCTTGCCATGCATGTGGTCGCCGTCCTTGCCGCCATGCATGTCGTCGTCGTCGTCGCAGCCCTTCGTCCATTTCGGCCCGTGGAACACGTTGTCGTTGTAGATCGCGTCCCAGCTGCCCTCGATGCTCGAATAGAACTTGTGCTCGGAGTGGTCGTAGATGTCGACGCCGTCAGGTCCGCCGATCGCATCCTCCGACCATTCGCGCTCCTGCTGCTGTTCCCAGCCGCCGGTGCCTTCGAGGCCGTAGTCGAGATGCATGTTGAGATAGACCAGGCCGCTCTCCGGCAGACCGTCGAGCGAGATGACGATCTCGTAGTGGTCGGCATAGGAGCCGACCTCGCCGCCGGTGGGAGCGCTGTAGCCGTCGCCGCAGACCTCGGACGTTTCGTAGGAAATCGTCACACCGTCCCACTCGTCGCCCGGGTTGAAGCAGAACTTGCAGGTCTCGTCGTCCACCGTCACGCTGGAATAGGCGTGGATCGGGTTGGCGCCCTGCAGCACGAACGGGAACGGGATCGAGACGGTGAGCTTGCCGTCGGTCTCCTGCAACTCGGCCGCATCGAAGAACAGGTTGTAGTAGAACTGCCCCGGATTGCTGCTGCTGAGCTTGTACTCGGGATCGCAGGCATCGCCCTTGTCCGGCGTGAAGTTCAGTTCGAACGACTTGCCCGCATCGCAGAGCGACGAGTCGGTGATGTAACCGGCCTCGATCAGGTAATACGAGCTGTCGTCGCTGTCGGTGACGATGATCTCGCCATAGCTCGCCTCGACCACCCCGGTGTTCTCGTATTTGGCGATGTCCTTGCAATCGCCGAAGTCGATCGCGGTTCCGCTTGCGGCGAAGGTCCAGGTCTCGGTCGTGTCGAGAAGGCCGTCCTTGTTCAGGTCGCCATCGTTGAACCCGTCTTCATCCGCATCCACCGCCTCGACCACGAGCCCGGCATCGCTGTCGGTCACCACGACGTTGTCGAGCGCGACATTGCCGGTGTTCGTCACCGTGTAGAGCCAGCTTACCTCGGTCGGGTCGCAGACATCGCCCTCGAGCACCGCGATCCCGTCGCCCGTGTTGCCGAACTCGTCGACCGTCACCTTGTCGATCGCGATCCCGGGCGTCGGCGGCACCGTGACGGCGTCGTCGTCAGACTCCGTCGTGCTGTTGCCCTCGTCGTCCTCGGCAACCACCGTCACGACGTTGACGTAGGTCTCGGTCGGGGCGAGGTCGAGGAAGCGGTTGATCTCGAACGAGAAACTCCCACCGGCCGCAATCTCGATCGGCCCACCATTCGCGGCTTCAGCCTCGGCCAGCAGATCGCCGAACCTGTCGTCGGAGATCGACGTCACGCTGACCGCTTCCGCCGTCGAAGTGTTGGTGATCTTGATCGTGTAGATCTGATCTTCCCCACCAAGGGCCACTTCGCCGTCCGAACTCTTGTCGACGGTAATGCTCGGCAGCGCATCCGTCGCCGTCACCGTGTCGTCGTCGTCGTCCTGCGCGGTGTTGCCCTCGTCGTCGGCCACCGTCACCGTCACCACGTTGGTGTGGCTCGCGCCCGCGTTGAGCTCGATGCTGCGCGTCACGTCGAACGAGAAGCTCTCGCCCACGCCCAGCACGATCGGACCGCCGTTCGCGGCCTCCGCCTCGCCGAGGAGATCGCCGAACTTGTCGTCGGTCAGCGCCGTCACCGTCACCGCCTCGACCAGCGAGCCGTTCGTGATCTTGATCGTGTAGACCTGGTCCTCGCCGCCTTCCACGACCGTCCCGTCCGAGCTCTTGTCCACCGTCACCGACGGCAGCGCATCCGTCGCCGTCACCGTGTGATCGTCATTGTCGGTCGCTTCCGTGCCTTCGTCGTCCACCGCCACGACGGTGACCACGTTGGTATGGGTCTCGGCCGCGTTGAGGATGAGATCGCGGTCGATGCTGAAGTTGAAGCTCTCGCCCGGCGCGAGGGTGATCTCCGTCGCCCCCGGATGCAGAACCTGCCAGGCGGCCAGCGCCTCGCCGAGGAGATCGCCGAACTTGTCGTCGAGGAGCGAGGTGATCGTCAGCGGATCGGTCGCGCCCGAATTGTTGGTCAGCGTGATCTGATAGGTCGCGGTGTCGCCGCCCTCGTTGATCGTCGCCTCGCCGTCCTTCACCACGTCGATCAACGGGTCGGTCTCGGCCGGCACGATCTCGGTGCCCGAGAAGTTCACGGTCTTGTCGCCGCCGGTGCCGCCGACCCGCGCCTGGAAGGTGCCGGACGTGGCCGAGGCGCCAAAGCCTTCGGGCACGACGGCATCGTTGCCGCCCACCCCGTCCGCATCGGCGACAGGCGTGATGAGAATGTCGCCGGCCTCGGCGATATGGCCGCCATAGACGAGGAAGGTGGTGAGTTCCTCGCCCGCAGTGGCATCGCCGTCGTCGACGGTGAACTCGACCGACCAGGATTGCGTGTAGACACCGCCACTGAAGCTGGTGCCGAGATAGGTCACCCCATCCAGTTCGCCGTCGCCGTCATTATCGGCGATGGTTCCGTTGAAAATCGCCACCCCGTCCACCGACGCCGAAAGCCCCGACGTCGGCATACCGAGAAGGTGGGTGACAAAGCCGTCGGTAAAGGTGGTGTCCCAATCTTCGAGACCGGTGAACGCATAGCCGTTGCCGTCGTACAGATCGAGCGTGATGATGAATTCGTAGGACACGCCCTCGACCAGTTTCATCTCGACCCGGAACGCCGCGGTCTCGCCCTCCACATAGCCTTTCGGGTGTCCGCCGACCCAGTCGAGCACATCAGGAGCCTCGCCGTTGAGCGTGCCGTCGTTGTCGGCCCCGAACGGGTCCCAGACTTCATGGCCCTTCAGCCGGCTCGAGGGCACCAGCAGGCCGTCACGGAACGACGAATAGGCCACGCGCCCCGTGTAGCTGTCATCCCCGCCCCCGACCGCGCCGTCGCCGCCGAGGTCCACTTCCGTCGCCGAGACCAGGAAGGTCTGGTCGAGCGAGTCGTCGGGATTGACGTACCAGTCGGCGACGATCACGCCGTTGGCGATGCCGTCCGCGTCGCCCGCGCCACCGTCGACCACCACGAAGCTTTCATGCCCGGAGCCGCCCAGATCGAGGATCGCGTCATCCGCCGTGCCGTAGATACCGTCGTCGCCCGCGCCGATCACATGCCGGATCTGGAGCTCGACCGCCCCGCCCGTTTCGACCCCGTCGATGGTGATCTGTGCCGTTTCGCCCGGCGCATAGTCGATCTTGTCGGTCGACACCACCAGGTCTTCGGCCGGCTCTTCAGTCAGCTGCGCAATCGTCTCATAATCGTCGGACATTGGTCCCTCCGTGACATACACGTGCCGGGGACCGCTTAGCGACCGTTGTTTGGATCTTCACCCGATGAACCCCAGCACTGAAAACAGCCCCAAAAACACGCTCATGTTAACTGCAAATCACCCGTGCACGCAAAGAGAATTCTAAAGATTTCCTCAATTGTGCCTGGTTTTCACCACAATTTATCGGCCGGGCCCGCGCATTGTTGCTTTTTCGACTCAGAGTTCGGGCAGCGCGCCCATGACCCCGAACCCCGGCGTATTGACCCGTTTATTGTCCATGAAATTGAAACAGTCTACCCGAAAAATCGGAAATGTTCGCATGGAGCTTCTATTTCACGCCCCGGTTGCATGAAGTTGTCAAATGACACAACGATTTCATCCGATTACGGTTGCTGGAACCCGCGTAGTCAGACCGAACGCCGCGGCCCATATGCCTGTATACACCTTTGGATTAAGTCCAATCGATCAGTAGCCCCGGGGTGCTCGGGATTATTCGGCCCGCGGATCAGACAAGGCAGGCCACACAAAATACAAGATGTCAGCGCGCTAAGTGATCGCGTCACACCGCAAGACGGGCCGTTCTCATGCCCCGGCCGTCGCGCCGACTGTGCCGCGCGCGAAAGCCACCGCCTCAGAAACCGCCACCCGACTGCCCGTCCTCGCAGATTTTTTCCCCGAGCGCTTTTCGCGCATAGACCGTCCAGAATTTCGACGTCCGGCACCGCACGAAATCCCGGGCGACGAGCGCCTTGAGTTCCTCGTTGACCACGCCGGCCTTGGGAATGTCGGTGAGGATCATCACGAGATCGACGTCGGCCCCGAGGCTCCCCTCGGTTTCGAGCCCCGGCAGTCCGCCGGTCGGCCAGACCGGATAGCCGGGCACGACCCTGGACAACATCGGCACGGTGAATTCGAACCCCGCGCCGTTCCCGGCAATTCCGTAGGACCGAACCCCCGGGATCTCCCGCAACAGCGACACACCTTCCAGTAGGAGGACATAGGCGTCGCTGGTATCGAGACCGTCGCCGCCGCTTTCCAGACGCTCCGCCGTGCGGGCGATGATTTCGGCGCGCCGGTCAGCGGCCGTGTCTCCGACCAACCCGGCCCGCGCCGTCGCCGGACCGACCACGACATAGCCCGCAAGCGGCCCGTCGTCGACGAAGGGGCGTCGCGCATAGGCAAACGCGTCGACCGCTGCCAGGGCCGAAGTGGCGAGCGCGGGCAGGACCAGCGCATAGGTCAGCCCATACGGAAAAGCATGCAGCGCCGCGCGCAGCACCTGCCGCTTGGGCGGGACAACCGCGCGCTGCGAGACGACCACCGTCAGGACAATGATGAAGGGGATCAGTTTCAGGGTCGGACTGCCCCCCATGGTGAGAACCGCGGCCAGATATCCCAGGGCGCAGACGAGCGCGGCGAGGAGCAATCGCAGGGCGCCCCGGCCCTCCGCCCAGATCAGCATCCCGGCGAGCACCAGGATCACTCCGATTTGCGGCGCCTGCGCCCAGATCATCGTGAGCGCCGTCCCGAGCCGTCCGCCGATCCCGCCGGCGCGGTCGGCCGCCGCGCTGCCGAGCAGGAACTCGAGCGAACCCACCGCCCGGACCATACCCGGGTCGAGCACGACCATGCCGAAAACCAGTCCGCCCAGAAATAGGAGCGCCGACCGCCAGCGCCCCTGCAACGCGCAGGCAATGAGTACGGCGGGCAGAACGATGCCGAAGGTCGTCTTGAGCAGCACGAGCGCATAACCGGCGACGCCCCCGACAAGGGCCGTCACCCCTTCGTGCCCCTTGTTCTCGACCGGAACCAGCCCGAAGACGACGAGCCCCATCATCAGCACGATGCCCACATGGTTGTAGACAAAGGAATGCGCCGGAACCAGGACGCGTCCGACCTCGATCGGCGACAGGCCCAGCACCAGGGCCGAGGCGAGCGCAAGAATGAGGGTCATCGCGACGCCGGATATCCGGCGCCATGCGAGCAGCGCCAGAACCGCGCCAGCGGCGGCGAACATCATCACGAAGGCGATATCGACGGATTTGAACGAAACCCCGAAAAGCTTGAACGATCCGGTCACGAAAGCTGCCGTCATCCCGCCGTAGAAATGCGGATAGTCAATCACCGGCACCAACCCGTTGACCCCGCGCCACCCGAGATGAGCGAGCAGCAAGGTGTCGCCCATATGGGTTCCGTCCACCGTGATTGGGGTGAGCAGCAGGCTCGACACAAACAGGCAGACCACCACCAGATGCGCGAGGCCAAGACCCTTCGACATCCGCACCGGCCTAACGCTCCCGCGGCGCCGACGGCGTCGCGTACCACCTGTGCAAGGTGTAGACCGCGCCGGTCATCACGAACCCCTGCCGGACCCACAACCGCTGAACCGCCAGGTTACCGATCTGTGTCGAGGTGACGATCCTCGTCGCCCCCTGCGATCTGGCCTCTTCCAGCGCCTTTGCCAGGAGGGCCCCGTAATAGCCGCGGCGCTGTGCCTCGGGCGCGACGGCGTTGAGCACGATGTCGCATTCCGCCGGGCCGTTCCGGCGCAACGCGAGAAACCCGCGCACCCTCTGCCCTTCCGCGGCGACGAGAACCCGCGTGTCGTCACGACCGATGCAGGTTTCCGCCCATTCGACATAGGCTTCGTCGGCGGCGGCGTTGGGCAGGCGCGGATCGGCGTGGTAATGGCCAATGTAATTCCGGAACGCGTCCCGCGCGACCGCTCCGACCGCGGCGACATCCCCCGCGTCTGCCGGGCGCAGCACGCAACTCCCGGGCAGCTCTGGCGCCGGCCCGATATCGGCGAGCGCCCGGGCGTAGGAGACCAGGCAATCCATCAGGCGAAACCCGTCGTCTTCCAGCGCCTGCACCCGCCCGACCGCCCGGCAGTCGACCCGCGTCGAGACCAGCTCGATCCCGCGCGCGCGGGCTTCCGCGCCCACCCGCGACAGCTCCGGCAGCTCGCCGGCCGATCCGTCGAGCTTCGCGGCGACCACACCGAACCGCCTGGTCTCGAGGTCGTTGAGGGCGAGGTAATCCGTCATGCGCCGAACCGAAGCAGGTGGAGAACACCATAGATCGCCAGCGCAGTAACCCCAATCGTGAGAACCTGAGCGAGCGGCGCGCCCAGCGGCCCCACCAGCAACGCCATCGCGGCCAACGTGACAACGAGGCCCACGAGATAGGCCAGAAGGAAGCGCGGCAGATCGCGACGATGGGGCGACGCGCTTGCGAATGTCCATCGCCGGTTGAGCAGATAGCTCATCGCGACCCCGAGCACGTAGCATGTCGCCGAGGCGAGCACCGGCGGCATGCCGCCCGAGATCAGCAACAGAAACACCAGATACAGCGACACGTTCGTGGCCAGCCCGACGATCCCGTACTTGCCCAGCCGGGAAAGATGTACCGAGGCGCCGGTCACGAGCCGTCCTTCGCCAGGGTGGTTGTCTCGACGAAAATCCGCGGCCGGTCCTGCACTTCGGAGAAGATCCGGCCGACGTAGAACCCATGCACGCCCAGCACCGCGAGGATCAGACCGGAGAGGAACCAGATCGACAGGATCACGCTGGTCCAGCCCTGGACCGTGAACGACCCCAAGGCCCAGGCAAACAGCAGGAGCACCGAGAAGAACGCCGCGAAAAGGCTGAAGGCAAGCCCGACGACGATGCTCAGTTTGAGCGGGCGGTCCGAAAACCGGATCACGATGTAGAGCGCCATTCGCAGCAGGCTGGCAAGCCGGTACGAACTGGCGCCGGCATGCCGGTCGCCACGGGTCAACGCGTATTCGCTCCGCGGCAGACCGGTGATGAGGACCATCGCGGGCAGGAACACTTCCTTGTCGCGGAACGTCAGCAGCAGATCGACGAGCCGCCGGCTGTAGAGCCCGAAATTGCCGATGTTGTGGTTGAGCGTGAGGCCCGAGAGTTTCTGGATCATCCAGTAGAACCCGCGTGACGCCTGGCGCCGGGCGACGGAATCGATCCAGTCGCCGCGGTCGACCACCACCGCATCCACCTTTTCGGCCAGCGCCTTGGCGTGCAGCTCGGGGATCACCTGCGGATCGTCCTGCAGATCGCAATCCAGCACCGCCACCCAGTCGCCCCGTGCCGCCTGCAGCCCGGCCCAGATCGCAAGATGCTGCCCGTGATTGCGGCTGAGCCGGATGCCGACGACCCGCGGATCGCGCGCCGCGAGATCCTCGATCACGGCCCAGGGATCGTCGGGCCCCCGGTCATCGACCAGCACCAGTTCCCAATCGAGCGGCGTACCGTCGAAAGCCTTCGCGACGCCGTCGACCAGCGCTTCGAGGCAATCCCGGCAGCCATAGACCGGCGAGACGATGCTGATGACCGGGGACGTCGTCATGGGCGGTTGGCCTCGACGCGAGAGAAATACTCCAGCGCGCGCTCGATCACCTGGTCGATCTGCGCCCCGAGCTCATAGAACATCGGCAACCGGACCAGGGTCGACCATGTCCGCTCGGTCACCTCGACGCTCCCGCTTGTGCGTCCGAAGCGTTTTCCGGCCGGCGAGCTGTGCAGCGGCACATAGTGAAACGGCGTGCCGATCTCCTGGGCGCGCATATGGTCGATGAACCGGTCGCGGTCGCTCTGGTCGCGCAGCAGCAGGTAATACATATGTCCGTTGGTTTCCGAGCCCGCCACCCAGCGCGGCCGACGCAGCCGCCCCGCCGCCTCAAGCGGCGCGAATGCCGCGTGGTAACGGGCAAACAGCGCCTTGCGCCGGGCCGTCACCTCGTCCGCCATTTCGAGCTGCGCGAAAAGATACGAGGCGATCAGCTCGCCCGGAAGATAGGACGACCCGACGTCGACCCACGTATACTTGTCTACTTCGCCCCGGAAGAACTGCGACCGGTTGGTCCCTTTCTCGCGGATGATCTCGGCCCGCTGCACCAGCTCCGGGCGGTTGACGATGATCGCCCCGCCTTCGCCGCTGATGACATTCTTGGTTTCGTGGAAACTGATCGCGCCGATATCGGCCAGCCCCCCGGCCCTGCGGCCCTTGTAGGTCGAGCCGAAAGCCTGCGCGGCATCCTCGACCAGCCACAATCCGTGCCGCTCGGCGATCGCCGCCAGTGCATCCATATCGGCCGGAAATCCCGCATAATGAACCGCGAAGATCGCCTTCGTTCGTGCCGTGACAGCCGCCTCGACGCGCACAGGATCGATGTTAAGCGTATTTGCCAGAACATCCACAAACACCGGAACGGCACCACGCAGAACGATCGCATTCGCGGTGGAAACGAAGGTAAACGAAGGCAGGATCACCTCGTCGCCCGGACCGAGGTCGCACAGCATCGCCGCCATTTCCAAAGCCGCAGTGCAGGAATGCGTGATCAGCGCTCGCAGCCCGTTCGTCTCGGCGGCGATCCGGGCATTGCATTTTCCCGTGTAATAGCCGTCTCCCGACAACTGCCCGCGTCGGATCGCGTCGCGAAGATACTCGATTTCGTTCCCGACCAAACTCGGTTTGTTGAATGGAATCAAAGTCACTAACGACACCAGCTGTTGTTCTCGCGGAGTTTACCTCGTTTTCCACGACAATGGAAAGAAATGCAGTTTTTCGATTTCCGCGCCCTCACATCGACGAAAAGCGAGACGTGGTTCGCGGCTGTGCCGGCCTGCGATACCCGACCTTCTGAACGTTTGGTCGGCCGGCCAATATTATGCCCAGCTCGCGTCATCGTTCCGACCCGCTGGTCGGCGAGTCTCGCAGGATGGAACGACCTGCAACGCCCTTCACTCCAGATGCGCCGCTGCGTGGGTTCGCGAATCCGCGGCATCGTCTCATCGCCATCTCTGGCGCGGCCGGCCTGTCCGGTGGCATTTTTTACGCCCGGATCGGCAGCGACATCCTGGGCCTCCCGCCCTGGCTGTTTGCCGGGCTGCTTTACGCGGCGGTGATCGGTCTCAGCGCCGCGATCATCTTCCGCTTCGCACCTCGGTTCGCCGGTTTCGTCGAACTGACCGCGCTGTCGCGTCTTCTCATCGCCCTGACCGCCGCCCAGGCCCCGGACCTCGCGGCGGCCATGACTTCGTCTCCGGCCCTGAACGCAACCCTGGTGGTTGCCGGAGCCGTCGCCATCCGCACCGTCGCGGCCAGTTTCGCCGACGACCGGCGCGGCATGCCGCGGCTCGCCCTCTCCTGGGACGTCGGCCGCGTCCGCTGACCGCACCGCCCCGCCTCCCGGTCGACCTCAATGAGTGCCGAAGATCGCGCCCATCCGCAGCACCACCGGCCCCGCGGTAATCACCAGCAAGATCGGCATCATGAACGCCGCCAGCACCCCCGACATCTTGACCGGCAGCTTGTTGGCCTTCTCCTGCGCCATCATTTCCCGGGCGAACCGCATCTCGTCGGAATAGGTGGCCAGCGCATCGGACAACGGCGTGCCGAACTCGGCCGATTGCAGAATGACATTCGCGAAGGCCGAAACCTCTTCGACCCCGGTTCGCGCCCCCAGCGCCTCGAGCGCCTTCTCCCGGGACTTGCCGGCCCGGATTTCCAGCAGGAGTACCGTGAATTCTTCCGCGATCGGCGGGCAGGCGTCCCGCAGTTCCCGGGCGACCCGCAGCACCGCGGCATCGAACCCGAGACCCGCCTCGACCGAGATCCTGAGCAGGTCGAGCGCGTTGGGCAGTCCGCGCCAGATTGTCAGCTTGCGCGCCGCAACCTTCTGCCGAAGCCAGAACGACGGCGCGAAGAAACCGATTGCGGCAAGCGCGATGCCGATCTGCATGACCTGCAGGTTCGGCAGGTCGATCAACGGGCTGAGGACGCCACGCAGGAAGCCCGGCATCAGATAGCCGGTCCAGGCCACGAACACGAAAGCGGCCGGGAGCGTGACCGAAAGAATCGACCGTACCAGAAAGAACACCCGCACCGCGCCGGCACGGTGGATGCCCGCCTGCCGCAACATTCGCGCGATCTTGCCACGCTCCTGTGCAGAAAGCGGAATGAACAGCCGCAGGACCCCCTTCGGGTCGTTGTCGTCCAGCGTGACGATCTGGTTGCCCGACGCACGCGGCGCCAGCGCACGGATCCGGCGCTGCTGCGCGCTGAGACCGGTGTTCGTTGCCCCGACCACGCCGAATACCACCGCGAAAACGCCCAGACCGACCGCGAGCGCGAGAACATGCGTCGTCGTCAGTCCCCATCCCGACAGAAACGCGCTGAGCTGTTCCATTTCGGCCCCCTCAGAAATCGAACGTTGCAAGGCGACGCAGGATCAGCGCCTGCAGCACGACCATGCCGAGCGCGGCCCATGCGGCCGGCATGAAAGCAGGATGATCCATGACATCGGTGTAATAGGTCGGCGTCGACGTGTAGATCGAGCCGATGATGAGGAACGGCATGATCGACAGGATGAAAGCGCTGATCCGCCCCTCGCCCGAAACCGCCTTGATCTTGAGACGCATGTTGATCCGGTCGCGGATCACCCGCGACAACACCGTCAGCACACGCCCCAGATTGCCGCCGGTGCCATGCTGGATCGCCACGCAGGCCGCGAAATAGCGGGTGTCCTCGGTTTCGAACCGCGCGGCGAAATCGCTGATCGCGGTCGAGACGTCGGCGCCGTGCCGGATGCTGTCCTCGATCAGCCCGAACTCGGTCCCGATCGGGTCCGGCATCTGCTGCGCGACCCGTTTCAGGGTCACGTTCAGCGGATGGCCGATCTTCAGACCGCGCGACATCATGTCGAGGGCTTCGGGCAGTTGCGCGGTGAGTTTCTTCACCCGCTCCTTGGCAAAACCGTCAATCGCCGCGATGGTCAGGAACGTTCCGAGCCCGACCCCGAGCAGAGCCGCCGCCGATAGCGGAACCTTCAGCGAAAACCCGTAGGTCAGCAGCGCGGACAGGACCAGCGCAATGGCAAAAACCGCCGGCACCGAGATCGGCAGCCCGGCACGGCGAAGATTGCGTTTCAGAAGCGCGATCGGGCCTTGCGCGGTCGCGCCAATGTCCTGCGTGTCGCCGATCAACGTCGCAAAAATCTGCTCGTCGTCGATCCCCTTGCGGATCATCCGCATCCGCCGGTTGCGCTCGCCCTCGTCGATGGAGCGGCTGCCGATCCACTCCTGGATGCCCGCGAAGACGAGCAGCACGCCGATGAACACCCCGATGTAGAGGATCGACTCGATCTCACGGAGGTCGTCAAGGAAGGCCAATCTCATTCGAGTTTCCCCCGGTCGCCCAGCAGAAGACCCTTGGTCTCGATCCCCGCCGCCTGGAACGCGTCGAAAAACTTCGGCCGGATCCCGGTGAAGAACATCTCGCCCAGCACCTGGCCGCTTTCCGTCTTGCCGGTTTTGCGGAACACGAAGATGTCCTGAAGCGTGACCACGTCATTCTCCATGCCGACGATTTCCGAGATGCTCACGATCTTGCGCGACCCGTCGCTCAGTCGGGTGAGCTGAACGATGACGTTGAGCGCCGAGGCGATCTGCCCCCGGATCGTGCGCGCCGGAATATCGGCGCCGAGCATGGTCACCATCTGTTCGAGCCGCCCCAGCGCATCGCGCGCCGTATTGGCGTGAACCGTCGTCATCGAACCGTCGTGGCCGGTGTTCATCGCCTGCAGCATGTCGAAACATTCCGCGCCCCGCACCTCGCCGACGATGATCCGGTCGGGCCGCATCCGGAGCGCGTTGCGCACCAGGTCGCGCTGGGTGATCGCGCCGGTGCCCTCGATGCTGGCGGGCCGGGTCTCAAGCCGGACGACATGATCCTGTTGGAGCTGAAGTTCGGCCGCGTCCTCGATGGTGACGACCCGTTCCTTGCCGCTGATATAGGCCGACATCGCGTTCAGCAGCGTCGTCTTGCCCGAGCCGGTGCCCCCGGAAATCAGCACGTTGAGACGCGACTGCACCAGTCCGCGCAGCAGGTCGGCCGCCCTGTCGTTCATCGCCCCATGCTCGACGAGACGCGCGAGCGTGAGCGGGTTGCGCGAAAACTTGCGGATCGACAGCGCCGGACCATCGACGGCGCAGGGCCGGATGATGGCATTGACCCGGCTGCCGTCTGCGAGGCGGGCGTCGACCCAGGGCTGGCTCTCGTCGATCCGCCGCCCGATCGCCGAGACGATCTTGTCGATGATCCGCAAGAGGTGCTGTTCGTCCCGGAACTGCACCGAGGTCTTCTCCAGCACCCCGAACCGCTCGACATAGACGTTGTCGTGGCTGTTGACGAGAATGTCGTTGATCGTCGGATCGCTGAGCAGCGGCTCGAGCGGCCCGAGCCCGGTCACCTCGAAGATCAGTTCCTCGACCAGTTTCTGCAGCCGCGACGGCTCGAGAACCCGCCCCTGCTGCACGAGAAGCTGCGCGATCAGACCGCCGATCTGCCGCTTCAGCTCCGATTCCTCGACCTTGTCGAGCACCGAGAGGTTCAGCCGCTCGAGCAGCGCTTCGTGCAGGCTGCTTTTCAGATCGAGCCAGTCACGCAGCTCCGGGTCGATCTGCTGCACGCGGGTCGAGGGCGGCAGCACCGCCACCCCATCGACCCCGCCGGCCCCATTGCGGGGTTCACTGCGCTTGCGGCCCTGGAATTCAACGAACATGTCCCCACCTCATTTCACGAGATTGATGCCGGCCGTGCGCCGCGCCGCCAGAAGGCGCTGCGCGAGACGACGGAAGTTCTTTCTGTTGCGCGACTGCCGACAGGCGGACGGGCGCCCGAGGTCGATCGCCCGGCGTTCGCCAGCGACATCCTGAGCGAGCCAGTCGCCGATCTCGATCTGCAGCAATTGCCGCGCTTCATCGACCTGGGCAGACTTGAACATCGGCTTGCGTTCGCGGTTCATCACCAGCTCGATGGCAAGGGCCGGGTGCATCTCGTGGTAAAGGTCCAGAAGCCGCTTGGCCTGCCGGATGCACGGCACCGACCCGTCGGACACGAGCAGCAGACGGTCGGTGACGCCGACAACCGGCTCGACCCAGTCGAGCGCCGCGCGCGGCAGGTCGACCACGACATGCGCGTGGTTCCGGCGCGCTGTATCGAGGATACGCTCGGCCAGTTCGCCGGTCATCGCTGTGAGCGGCACGAAGATCGCGGGCGCCGTGAGGATATCGAAGCCGAGCCCGGTATCCTGCACCGCGCCCAACACCCGGTCGGGCGACGGCGCCACTTCGGCCGCGAGCAGATCGGTGAAGCCGCCGTTGTCTTCCACGTCGACATAGGTTCCGGCGTTGCCGAACTGGATGTCGAAGTCGAGGAGCAGGACGCGGTTCGGCTGGGTGGGCGCGCCCTTGTCCTTCGGCATTCCCTCGGCCAGCGCGACCGCGAGGTTCACCGCCACCGTCGTCGCACCCGAGCCGCCACGGGTCGACACGATCGAATACACCGCCCCGTCGGGTGGCGCGGCCGGGGCCTGCTGCGCCCGCGCCCCGCCCGAGACGAACCGCGACAGCGAGCGTGTGAGCCCGTCCTGACCGCTCCCGTTGGGCAGCACTTCGGCGCCGGCCTCGAACAGTTTGCGCGCCCGTCCGATCGGAACGTCCTCGTCGATCAGCGCGACGAAGACCGGCGGCCCCTCGCGGCCTGCCCCGAGCCGGGTCAGCGCCTCGATGTCGCTGTCGCTCGCATCGGTCTCGAACATGATGATGCTGTGGCGGTCGCTCAGCTGGTTCGACGACGCGGCGAGCTCCGACAGCTTGCGCGCCGAGGCCATGACCACGGCCTTCGGAAACTCGGCCTGCAGTTTCGACAGGAAGCTGCCGTTATCGCCGACGAACAGGATGGTTTCGCCAATTCTTGTCTGTTGCATGGTGTCGCCCCCTATCCGCCCGTTCCCGAGTTCAGATCCTCGGCCGGCAGAGAAATACTGATGACCCGATATTGTGGCGGGTTGAATCCCGCCCCGCCCCCGGCGTTCTGCGCCAGCGCGCTGATCACCCGGAACAGCGAGAACAGCGCGGGTGAATCGGTGTTGTCGATGCTCGGCATCGTCAGATCGACCGTGACCATCGGCGTGTACGGCCCACCGAGGTAGCCGAGCTTCGCATCGAACACGTAGGTGAACTGGAGATCGGATATCACCACGTTCGACGGCAGCATCGGGTCGATCCGCGTCCAGATCTCGTTGGCCGTGGCGTTGGTTGTCGCGCCGGCGCAGGTGACGGTGGCCACCGCCGTGCAGGTGTTGGCGGCCGCGCGGCAATTGGTGCCGAAGCGCGGCGCGGGCGATATGCCGCTCGTCAGGATCCGGTCGGGCACGCCGGTGCAGGCCGCGGGCCGCGCCACCGCAAGCCGCGCGGCAAGCTGCGTCGCCTTCTCGGCCATCAGGTTGTCGGAGGCGAACAGGCCGAACCCAAGAAGCTGGAACCACGCGAGGAAGAACACGGCGCTGACGATCGCGAACTCGACCATCGCCGCGCCGCTTTCTTCGGCAAGGAAACCTTGCCAGAGCCGATATGCGCCCCCTGCCCTCATGAGCCGAAGATCCGCGCGTCGTCGCTCACATCCGTGGTGATCGAGGTGTAGCGGGGCCCGAACAGCGAAAACAGATGCCCGAGCGGAAACTGCATCGTCACATTGGCGGTCACGGTGGCGAGCGGGATCTCCGGCGTCCGGTATTCCCAGGTCTCGGTGCTCGGCGCGTCCTCGCAAGCGTAGGTCGCACCCACGCTGTTGACGGTGAACTGCACGGGCAGAAGGTTCACGCTGCTACGGTCGTACCGAACCCGATCCCGCAGATCGGCGGCCGTCACCCCGGTGACGTACTGCAGCAGCTCGCCGCCGCCCGGATGGTCGATGCAGACTTCGACCGGCGCCATCCGCCCGAGATAGCGGCTCGCGTCGCGGACCCCCGCGACGACCGACTGGTAGCCCCAATACAGCCGCCCGAACTCGACGATGATGCCGAAGAATAGGATCATCATCGGCAGCACGATGACGAATTCCACCAGCGCCGCCCCCGACGTCGACCGACAGAACGTCCGTAGTCTGGCAAGGGTGAGGGTCCGCGCCATCATGTCACCGATAGAGCTGCACGACGTCGTGGAACACGCCGCCCGTTCCGGCGCCGCCGTAGCCCTTCTTGCCGACGCTGCCGACGACTTCGGCCCAGATGGTGAACTTGTCGCCGGACGCATCCTTGACCGCGGGCTTGGTCAGGAACAGCATCACGAATTCCTCTACCGGCACCCCGCTCGCGCTACCGGTGTAGAGCGGGCTGCCGGTGGCATCGGTGCAGGCGATGCCGGCGGCGATGATCGTCCGCCGGTACACATCCGCCAGCGGATTGCTGGTCAGGTTGCAGGCCGGCCGGCCGGTTTCGGCGATCGGATTCCCGTCGCCGCCCGTGCCCGACAGGATCGACCCGGTGATCGCATTCTCGGCCTGGTAGATCTCGAACCTTGTCGCGGTTTCGGCGGTGAGCGACTTGCTCGTCAGCCAGCTGGCCATCTCGGCCGGCAGCGCCGCGGCAATGGTCGTGTAGTCGAGCGCCGCGAAATCCGCCGCCGGCGCCGTCGGCGACATGTGCAGGTAGTTGACCCCGAAATACAGTTTCCGGTCCCATGTCCCGTCGCCGAACCGCCCGAGCGCGCCGGTGCCGCAGGTTGAGCTGGCAAAGCAGGTGTCGGGCGGCAGTGCGATGGTGTTGGTCGAGGCATCGTAGCTGCAGCTGACGTTGCCGCTCTTTCCGTTCACTTTCCGGTCCACCGCAATGCCCGAAATCCGGTTCGGCGCCGGCGCGAACAGCGCATCGGTGACACCGTCGCCCATCGTCGATTCGAAGATGTCGAACCGGGTGTTGAGCGCGGCGGCGAAATTGCCGGTGCTTTGGCCGGTTTTGAAATCGACGCCGTTCTGGCTGTAACATTTCGACACCGCCCCGGCCGCCGCCAGGTAGCACAGATCCTGCTTGACGCCGGAATAGGCGGCGCAGGGTCCGCCGGTATTGAGCAGATTCTGCTGCAGGAAACCGAATTCGCCCGGCGTCCAGGCCGCGCCGCCTGAGGCGTTGCCGCCGCCGGCGCGCAACTGGATCGATTTGCCCTTGCTCGAATCCGCATTCCAGCCCGCCGGCATGCAGAACATCATCGGCGAGACGTCGCAGGCCTCGAGCGAGAACCCCGCGATTGCTTCCGCCGTGACACTGGCGTCGTTGTTCGCCGCACCGATCAGCGCCCGCGTGGCAGCGAGGAAATTCACGCTGAACGTCGCCGGCGTAACCTGCACCCGCACGAAAGCCGCTGCTGCGTCGTCGGCCGCATCGTAGGGCGAGCTCAGTTCGTAGCTCGAGGTCGACGCCGCGTCGTCGGACGGCAGGCCGGTGAGGAAGGTCAGCGTGTAGTCGCCCGACCCCGACAGCACCGTGTCGCCGCCATAAGCCACGGAATCGGCCACCTCGGCGGCCGCCGCTGAGGCCCGCGCGATGGCGTTGGCGCTGCCGTCGAGCTCTCCGGCCGCGGCCAGCGCCACGCTGTCGGCGAAGCTCTGCAGCTCGCCATGCGCAACCTGGACCCGGCCGAGGTCGATCACCAGCGCCACGACGCCCAGCACCGCAACGAGCGACATCATCCACAGCACCATGACCGCGCCCGCCTCGTCCCGCGGGAACGCCCGCGACCGGGCACAGAGGCGCGGCGCCGCAATCATTTGACGACGACTTCTTCCGCGACGATGCCGCGCCGCACGATCACCCGCGGCCGCGTATCGACCACCGGCTCCGGCTCCGGTTCGGGCACCACCTCCGCCGGCACTTCGACCACCACGACCTCGGGTTCCGCAAGCGGCACGGGGTCGGGTTCGGGCTCCGGAGCGAACAGATCGCTAAGACCGATCTCCGGAATGATCTCGAGATCGGGCGCCTCCAGATCGCGCAACGTCAGGCTCAACTGTCCCGCCTGCTGCGCCAGCACCAGCTTCTGCCCGTCCTCCGGGGTGACTTCGACAGTCACCGTCCGGGCCAGGATCGGCTGGTTCAAATTCTCTTCGGCCACCTGATCGACCCCGATCACGCGCACCTTCTGCATCACCGTGAGCGCCCGCAGGCCCTCGCCGCCGCCCAGCGTCAGCACCACGTCGACGTAATCGCCGGGGGTCACGAACCCGCCCACGGCGGTCTCGGCATTCACCCTGAGCGCCATCGCCCGGTAGCCCGGTGTGAGCTTCTGTACGATGGTCACCCGCTCACCGGGCTTGGAGAGCTTCGCGCTGAGAATGGGCTCGCCGGGATAGATATGGCCGAGCGCCCGGCGCGGCTCGTCCCCCTGGAACAGCGCGGCCTTGTCGAGGATCGCTCCCGGCGGCAGCGCGTTCGCCGGCCAGGACTTCACGGAAAACATCCGCGGTTCGATCGCTTCGCCGAACGCGATCTCGGTTTCGGCGACCAGAATGTCCTGCATCGGCACCACCGTGGCCTCGGCCGCGCCCGCCCCGGTGTCGGAATAGGTCATCACCAGGTAGGAAGCGCCGCCCGCGAGGGTGGTTCCGAGCAGGATGGTGATAAGTGACTTGACGTTCATGTCGCCCTCCGGACCGCTCCATGATCTGCCGGATCACGGTCTCCCCAGGGAAATGGAAACCGCGCCAGGCGCGGTTTCCAGTTGGCGGGTTGGCTCAGCAGCCCGCGGCCGAACCAGCTGCCGCACCGCCGTGAAGGGCGTTGCAGGCCGAGGACGCGTTCGCACCAGCTTTCGTGCCCATTGCACTGAAGGTAGTCACGCCAATCGCAGCCGCGACCAGCAGCGCGATCGCGTATTCGACCATGGCGGCCCCTTTTTCGCTCTTCACGAAACGCTTCAAAATTTTGGTAACCATTCCAGAATCCTTTCCTAGGTCCCCCAGACGGCGCGACAGCGCCGTTCGAACCCCCTGCACAGAGACGTCAGAGGTCGGCGCCAGTATGCGGCGGCAAACCGGGCCGCGCATCGTCCGGAGCGCGGGAAAACGCCCCATTCGCTTGTGTTGAATTAATCAGTGACAACCTGCACGTGTATTCTGACGTAGCGAGCATTTATTCCCCGGTCTCGGGCGCCCGTGATTCGCATTTGGACAACGGGAAATAAGGCGGGATTTTGGCGCCGGTGTCGGCCTTAACAATCTGTCCGCAGCTCCGCCACAATGCCGCGCGACCGAAAAAACCTCTGGTTTCCAAACAGATTAAACTGATCAACCAGGCATAGACATGTGGTGAAACGGCAGCAGACCGGGAGGCCGGAAAAATCCCATCTGGAACATCGCCAGAATTACGCCACAATCGACAGCCGAGGGGTATGTACGAGTCTAGTACGATTTGAGCTTCGGGAAGGGGGTCCCGGTGAATTTCGTGTCCAATGGGCCGGTTTTTGATGCCGGCGTCATGCGACAGGCCGTCGGTTTTGCATTGCATCTGCAAAAGGCGATCGGGTCGCGTGAAGAAATGAACAACGTCTGGGAAGAATTGCGCGCATTGGTCCGCGGGCGTTCGGTCATGCACGTCCGTCAGAGCCGCAGTGGCCGCGACACCGTCTCGACCTCACGCCGCGAACCGAGCGCGGGCAAGGTGTTCGCGCGCCCGCCGAGGTCCTATGCCGCGGTGGTGTTGCAGGGGAACCTTCACTCGGCCAGACCCGGAACGGTCTGGACCGCGTCCGAAACCGTTGCCGACCGTGACCTTCGCTGGCGCCTGAGCCAGTCCGGCACAGCCGATCTCGCCGTCATTCCCCTTCAGAATGCGCCGGGCCACAGCGACTTCATCGAGATCGAATTCGAAGAACGCGTGTCAAAACAGCGCTTTGCCCTGCTCGAGATCATCGGCCCCATCGCCGCGGATGCCTGGCAGAGCCGCGAGGCCGGAACCATCTCGAAAATGCTGGCCGGTCGGCCCTCGCGCATCGCGCGCGAGCGTGCAGCCTGTGAGGCCACGCCGATCCTCGACATCGAAAACCCCGCCGGGCTGACCCGGGCCGAGTTTCACATTTGCGTCCTCATCAACGAGGGTAAGTTGCCGGGCGACCTCGCCCAGACGCTGAAGGTGAAGAAGACCACCCTCCGGTCGCACATGCGGGCAATCTATTCCAAGACCGGCGTGTCCGGCCATGTCGAGCTTGTGCATCGTCTGCATGGCAATCCGGCCACTCCGGACCTGGCCCGCGCGAGCTGACGCAACCCGGGGACGATCCGTGACCAGCGCGCTCGTCCCGGGAGCTGCGGGCGTCTTGCGCCCCCGGGTTCCGGGAAAGCGACGCCCGCCGTTGGAATACTCACGACGCCTCATCCGAAGCCGCGGGATCCGGGGAGAATATCCGACGCTGGCAGCATGATGCGCCGGAATGTCGTCGCTGATCGAGTATAGAGCGCGACGCCGATCCAATCGGCGTTCGTCGTGTATTCATGAACAATTCATACCAAACGCCGCGATTTGTGAAAGACCGCAGCAGTATTCCGTACATTCCACGCGCCCGCGCGAACCGCACCTGCGGGAGACCCAGACGCATCCCCCCAACAGCCACGCCGCCGCCAGCCATCTACCGCGCACGCCGCCCACCGAGGCCGCGATCCGGCGCATTGCCCGCGAATGCCCTACTTTCGCCACATTCCCGCCATCGAAACCGCATGGTTTCACCGCCTTATGACCGCATTCGGCCTCCGGCGAGTCGCGGTGGCCGTGGTGGTATTGGGCCTGCCGGGGCGGCGGGCGCGTGCAAGGAGCAGACCCATGGCAAGGCGTCAGGAAATCGACAAACCGGCGAAACCCCAGCCGCGCCCGGTGCGCGCCGAGGCACCCGCGAAAAAGCCGAAACCGGTCCCGCAAACCGCCAAAAAAGTGTTTACCGACTGGGCGATGATCTGATCGAGGATCGCGCCCGGCCACAAGGCGCCGGCCCGATGGGTGCACGTCGGGCCGGCTCCACCGGCACGCGAACAGCCTCCGCGTCCCTGAACTGAGCGGCCCCCCGCGCGCCCCGGTCCGCACGGGCCCCTCGCCCCGGCCCCGGCCAGAGTCTATGCTCCGGCCATGGCCACACCGATCTCATCCATCCGCAATCTCGGCCCCGCCACCGAACGTGGCTTCCTGCGCGCGGGCATCGCAGATGCCGAGACGCTTCGCGCCCTGGGGCCGGACGCCGCCTATGCGAAACTCCTCGCCAGTGGCGAAAGGCCCCATTTCATTGGCTATTATGCGATGGTGATGGGGCTCATGGGCCGGCCCTGGAACGATTGCCGAGGCGAAGAGAAACGCGCCCTGCGCCTCCGCTTCGATGCCATTGTCGCAGCCGCCAAGTCCGGCCGCAGCCCCGCCGACGCCGCGATCGAACGCGCGCTCGACGAGATCGGCCTGCCGGCGCCCCGGTACCCGACCGGCTGAGCCCGCTGGACCCGCCGGAATGCGAAGGGCCGCCCCCGGGAGGGACGGCCCCGAAATCAGACGCCCAGGACGCCGGTCAGCCGGTGATTTCCATCCCCGCGAAGAAATAGGCGATCTCTTCGGCCGCGGTCTCGGGCGCGTCGGAGCCGTGCACCGAGTTCTCGCCTTTCGACAGCGCGAATTCCTTGCGGATCGTGCCTTCGGCCGCCTCGGCCGGATCGGTCGCACCCATCACTTCGCGGTATTTCGCGATCGCGCCCTCGCCTTCGAGCACCTGCACGACGACCGGCTCGGAGATCATGAACTCGACGAGCTCGCCGAAGAACGGGCGATCCTTGTGCACGGCGTAGAAGGTCTCGGCATTGGCGCGCGTCATGCGGATCCGCTTCTGGGCGATGATCCGAAGGCCGGCGGCCTCGATCTTGGCGTTGACCGCGCCGGTCAGGTTGCGCTTGGTCGCGTCCGGCTTGATGATGGAGAAGGTGCGTTGGATAGCCATTTTGTCCTCGTTTTCGGCGGGCGCGAAGCCCGTTGCAATCTTGCGCGCCTGCTAACATGGGGGGCAGTGGATGGAAAGGGTTTCGCACCGCTTTCGCATCCCGATCGCGTCGACGGCGCTGCCCCCGAACCCCCGAGGTATATTCGGCAAGAAAAAGAGGGCGCGGGAGCAATTGACGCCCCGATTGGCTTGCGGCACTGAGACCCCATGTTGCGCATCGACGACATCTCCTATTCGGTCGAAGGCCGGCCGCTGATCGAGCACGCCTCGGCGGTGATCCCCGAGGGCCACAAGGTGGGCCTCGTGGGCCGCAACGGCACCGGCAAGACCACGCTGTTTCGGCTCATCCGCGGCGAGCTCACCCTCGAGACCGGCGAGATCTCGGTGCCGAAGGGCGCGCGGATCGGCGGCGTCGCCCAGGAAGCGCCGGCGAGCGACGTGAGCCTGATCGACACCGTGCTCGCCGCCGACACCGAGCGCGCCGCGCTCCTCGCCGAGAACGAGACCGCGACCGACCCGCACCGGATCGCCGAGATCCAGACCCGGCTCGCCGACATCGACGCCTGGTCGGCCGAGGCCCGCGCCGCGGCGATCCTGAAAGGTCTCGGTTTCGACGACGAGGCCCAGACCCGCGCCTGCGCCGATTTCTCCGGCGGCTGGCGGATGCGCGTGGCGCTCGCCGCGGTACTGTTCTCGCGCCCTGATCTGCTCCTGCTCGACGAGCCGACGAACTACCTCGACCTCGAAGGCGCCCTCTGGCTCGAAAGCTACCTCGCCCGCTACCCGCATACCGTCATCATCGTCAGCCACGACCGCGAGCTGCTCAACCGCGCGGTCAGCGGCATCCTGCATCTCGAAGACCGCAAGCTCACCTATTACTCCGGCCCCTACGACACGTTCGCCGAAACCCGCGCCGCCCGGATCGCCGTCGCGGAGGCCGAGAACCGCAAGTCCGAGGCCCGCCGCGCGCACCTGCAGAGCTTCGTCGACCGGTTCCGCTACAAGGAATCGAAGGCCAAGCAGGCCCAGGCCCGGCTGAAGATGATCGACCGGATCAAGTTCATTTCGACCCCTCAGGAGGCGGCCCTCAGGCGGTTTTCCTTCCCCGAGCCCGAAGAACTGTCGCCGCCCATCGTCAACATGGAAGGCGCCTCGGCGGGATATGGCGGCCGCACCGTGCTCGGCCGGCTCACGCTGAGGATCGACCAGGACGACCGCATCGCGCTGCTCGGCAAGAACGGCGAGGGTAAGTCGACCCTGGCGAAGCTCATCGTCGGCGAACTGGAACCGATGGCAGGCCGGGTGCTGCGCACGCCGAAACTCCGGATCGGCTATTTCGCCCAGCACCAGATGGATGTGCTGAGGCCCGACGAGACCCCGCTCGACACGCTCCGCCGGCTGCGCCCCGACGAAGGCCCGGGCAAATGGCGCGCCCGGCTTTCGGGCTTCGGCCTCACCGCCGACCAGGCCGAAACCACGGTGTCGCGGCTCTCGGGCGGGCAGAAGGCGCGGCTCACGCTGCTGCTCGCCACCCTCGACGCGCCGCATCTGCTGATCCTCGACGAACCCACCAACCACCTCGACATCGAAAGCCGCGAGGCGCTGGTCGAGGCGCTCACCGCCTATTCCGGCGCGGTGGTTCTGGTCAGCCACGACATGCACCTCCTGTCGATGGTGGCCGACCGGCTCTGGCTGGTAAAGGGCGGCCGCGTCACTCCTTTCGACGACGATCTCGAAGCCTACCGCAAGCTGCTGCTCGCGGCCGACGCGCCCGCGCGGCCGGACAAGGCGAAGCCCGAGGCGGCGAAGAAACCCGACCGCGACGCGCTGATGGCGCTGAGGGCCGAGGTGCGCAAATGCGAGGCCCGGGTCGAGACGCTCGAAGAGATGCGCGCGAAGCTCGACGAAAAGCTCGCCGATCCTGCGCTCTACGAGCCGGGCAAGGCGGGCGAGATCGCCAAATGGCAGAAGAAACATGCCGAGGTGATGGACGGGCTGGAACGTGCCGAAGCGCTCTGGGTGACCGCTCAGGAAAGGCTCGACGCGGCCGGCGGGTGACGCCTGGCAACGTGGCGGCGCAGGCGCTGTCTGGACGACCGCGCCCGGCGCGGACGGGAACCCCGGCAGGGGACGTCCGACGGGACATCCGCCGAGGGCCCCCCGCACCCCAGGAGTATGTTCGCCAGGAAAAGGCGCCGCCCCTAGCCGAACAGGATGAGCTGCGACGACCAGATCGCCCAGATGGTCGCGAGGCCGAACAGAGCGAAACCCCAGAGCGCGAGCGCCACGAGCCTTCGGGTCATCGCCGGCAGCGCCCCCGCAAGGCTCGGCACCCGGTGGAACGCCGAGGTGAGCCCCGCACCGAGCGCGAAGGCGGTGCCTGCGAACAGCGGCAGATAGAGCGCATAGCCGTAATAGCCATGCTCGCGCTGCAACAGGCAGAACGGGCAATGGTGGTTGGGGTGATCGTAGACATAGAGCGAGATCACCGAGACGATCGCGGCAAGGCTCACCGCGAACATCGCCGCACCGGCGAGCGCGAGCCAGCCGTGGCCCCGCCCGGTTCCGAGCGTGAGCCCGCCGGTGACCGCGACGAACGCGCCCCCGCCCGCGAGCAGCCAGAGCGCGGCGCCAGGGGCGAGCCCGGTCATCTCGGCCGCCAGCCCGTCGTTGACCGGCGTGAACAGCTTCGAACAGCACGAGGTGATGACGTCGGTTTCGAGCCCGAGGAAATAGGTGAGCTCGACGCCGAAATCCGCCACCACCAGCGGCGCGATCAGCACAAGGCCTGCGTATTTCACCCGCGCCAGCGGATAGTCGCGTCCGAGCCGGTCCGCCCGGTCGAGCATCAGCCAGAGCGCGGCCGCGAAGAACACCGCGATCTTGAGATAGAGCGCAGGGAAGCCCCAGCCATTCACGTTCAGTGTGCCGACCGCGCACATCGCGCCGACGAACAGGCTGGCCATCCGGTCGGCGTTATAGACGAACAGGAGAAGGGCCGCGAGTTCCGCCAACATGACGAGGCCGAACAGGGTCGAGACCAGCTCGGTCGTCCGTTCGAGCCCGAGCTGGCGGCCCGTACCGGAAGCGATGTCCCACCGCCTCAGCACCACCCAACCGAAACCTGCGCTCCACAGCGCCACCCCGGAAGCGAGGCCCGCCACCAAGAGAAGCGCGAGGATCGGCGCCTGGAAGATCATCGCACCACCCGCCCGTCGCGCATCTCGACCACCCGGTCGACCACCTCGGCGCCCCAGATCCGGGGATCGTGGCTGGTCATGATGATGGTCCGGCCCTCGCCGCGCAGCCCCGCGACGATCTCGAGGAAGCGGTCGGCCAGCGCGCTGTCGAGATTTGCCGTCGGCTCGTCGGCGATCAGCACGGCCGCGTCGTTGATGAGCGCCCGGGCGATGGCGACGCGCTGGGTCTCGCCGCCCGACAGGTATTCGACCGGGATCTCCGCCTTGTCGGCGAGCCCGAGCGAGGCGAGCCGCGCCTGCGCCCGCGCCCGCACCGCGCCATAGGCCTCGCCGAGCGGCGCTGCCGGCAACATCACGTTCTCCATCACCGTAAGCCCGCGAATGAGGTTGAACCGCTGGAACACGAAGCCGAACCGCGTGCGCCGTTCGGCGGTGAGAAAGCGCTCCGGCAGGCCCGAGATCATCTCGCCGTCGAGAAACACCCGCCCCGTCGTCGGCCGCGCCATCAGCCCCACGAGCGACAGGAGCGTGGTCTTGCCCGAGCCCGACGGCCCGGTCAGCACCGTCACCGCGTCGCGCGCGATGGTGAGACTCACGCCGCCGAGCGCCGCGACCTCGTTCGGCCGTCCCTCGTTGTAGAGCTTGGTCACCTCCTGAAGCTCGATCATCGCATCACCTGGTCGGGGTCGGCCGAGGCGGCGCGCCAGATCGGCACCAGCGTCGCCGCGGTATAGGGCAGCACGGTGAGCAGGAAGAGCGTCGCGATCTGCATCCCGTCGACGAGCGGCGCGAGCCGGAAATCGGGGTAGATCACCGACCAGCCCTTGAGCACCGGCGCGATCAGCCCCGCGCCGAAGCCGAACACATGCACATAGGCGCCGAGCGTGCCGATCAGGAACGCGCCGAGCGAGACCAGCGCCCCCTCCCAGAGCTTCATCGAGATCACGTCGCGCGTGTCCCAGCCGATCGCCTTGAGGATGCCGATCTCGCGCGCCTCGTCGGCCGACAGCCCGCTGGCCTTGTCGGCGGCGAAGATGGCGAATGCCAGCACCGCGGCCGAGGCGAGCGCGATCATCAGCCCCTCGCGCCACGAAAACAGCTTCTGGTAGGTCCGCCGGATCTCGTCGCGGGTGACGAACCGCGCGTCCGGCATCAGCCGCGAGGCCTTGTCGATCACCGTGTCGATTTCGCGAGGGTTTCGGATACTGACGGCGAGATCGGTCCAGACCCCATCCGGCAGATCGAAGAAGGCGCGGAAATCGGCCTCGTTCAGAAGCACGAGATCGGACGATACCAGCGCGGATTCGGCCCCCAGCGTCCGCGCCACCTCGAATTTCACCATGTCGCCGGTGAAGCGCGACAGGAACAGCGGCGCCCCCTCCCAGGTCGCCCGCCGCGCCCGCTGCACCCCTTCGCCGACGATCGCCTCGCCCGGTCCCGGCACCAGCGCGGGATCGGACGGCACCTGGAACGTGTAGTTCGCCCCGCTGGTCGCATCGTAGAAATAGCCCCAGAGCCGGCCCTCGACCGAACTCACCCCGCGCAGCCCCGCGATCTTGGTGATTTCGGCCCCGTCGATCATCTCGTGTCGGCCCATCTTCACATGCTGCACGGTGAGTTCCGGAGCTTCGGCCAGCACCAGATCGGCCTCTCGCGTCAACGCGGTGGCGAACAGCATCGCCGAGGCGACGACGAAGACCACCAGCGCATAGACCGCGACAAGCGCGAAGGTCTTGCCCTTGCGCCGGCCAAGCGCCGCCAGCGTGTAATCGGCAAGCGAGCGCTGCCGGTTGATCCAGGGTGTCATTGCGCCACCTCTTCGGCCGAGCCGCCGAGCCGCCCCCCGCCGAACCCCACGGGCGGCGACACGAAAGTGCCGCTCGGAAAATGCTCGAAGCTCATCGGCGCGTCCTGGAAGGCGCTGTGCAGATCCGCCATCGACGGATGCCGGCTGTAGCGGGCCTCGGTGAACAGCGCGAGATCGGTGAGCCCCGCCGCCCTGACCAGCGCGGCCGACGCCTCCATCCGCGCCGCCTCGCCCGGCGCCGTGGCCAGGACATGCAGCCCCGCCCCCGCGAACCCGAGGGTAAACAGCGCAATCGCGGCGAACACTGGGGTCGAAGGTCGCATCCGGCTCACTCGACCTGCCCCTTGTCGAGCGCGGCGAGCAGCGCAGCGTCGACCGCGTCGAACCCCACCAGTCTCTTGCCCAGATGGTCGCGCTGGAATTCCTCCGCCTCGGCCTCGTTGGCCAGCGGAACCAGCTCGTGCCCCATCGGCCCGTAGACATCCGAGCCGACCGCGTAGATGGCCGTGCGGGCATCGATCAGGCTCACCCCGTAATACTCGGTCACCCCCATGCCCGCGATCTCGTCCGCCGCCCTTCCCGGTGCGTATTTCTCGAGGTTTGCCAGGTATTTGAAAAAATCCTTCGCCCCGTCGAAATGCACGGCCGTGCCGTCGGTCCAGACCAACGTCGCCACCCAGTCGGAATATTTCGCGACGAACATGCCGCAGACCGGGCATGTATCGCCGGGCCCCGGCGCGGGCAGATCGACCACATCGGCCCCGGCCCGCGCCCGGACGGGCGCGAGCCCGACCATCAGCGCCGCCGCGGGCAGGCTGGCGAGGAAGGCGCGCCGCCCCGATCGTTGCGGATTGTGACACATATCGTTTCGTCTCCGTGCTGCAATGGTGTGACACGCGCACGCGCGCCCCGACCATCACGGCCAGGACGCGCGCGAGGGTCCGGTCAGTTCGACCCGCCCATTTCCTTGCGCTTCTCGCCACGACGCTTGCGCAGCATGATCGTGTCTTCCGCCATCTCGGCATAGGCCAGCCGCAGCGCGTCGTCGAAACTGACGATGCTGGCCCCCTCGCCCGCCGCCGCCTCGGCTTTGGCCGGATCGGCATAGGCGTATTTCGACACCATCGACATCGTGCCCGGCTTCGACGGGTCGATCACGTAAGACATCTGCGCCACGTCGGCGAGCGGCTTCACGTCGCCCTCGGCGCCCGCGTCGCCCGCGTAGATCACCTTCGGTCCCGCATCCATGTTGAGCGAAAGGCTGATCGCCGCGCAATGGATCGAGCAGGTGCCGTCGACGGTGTCGTTGTCGTAGACGATGAGGTGGCGCGTATGGCTCCACTGCATCCGCATCATCCCGCAATAGGGGCAACGCGGGTACTTCTCGAATTCGTCGGTCAACGGGTCGGTGTCGACCTTGAGAAAGCGGGTGAGCCCGTTCTCGTCGGTCCAGGCCATCGGGCTCTGCATCGGCATGTCGCCCTCGGCGTGGGCGGAAGTGGCGGCGGCAAACAGCGCGCCGGAAGAGGTGGTGAGAATGAAGTCGCGACGGTTCATGTCGGTCCTGTCCTGTCAGATATGTCGGGTTGATCCACCGCGACCCGGCGCGGCCCGGCAGGCCACGTTCGGGAGGTGGAAGATGCGCACAGGGCTAGGCCAGCGCCGCCATCCGAAAGGGACGAAAGATCGGACCGGCGGCGCTCAGGCCAGCGCCGCGCCCGGCGGCCCGCGGATCGGTTTCGTTCCGGGGAACTGTGCCTCGGCCGGCGCGGCGACGGTCGCGACGCGCGGCAGGCGGGCCACTTCGACCACCGCGAACACCGGGGCTTCCCAGGCGAACGGCGTGGCGAAGGCGAGAATCGAGGCGTTCTGGCAGATCGGGCAATCGTTGGGCGCGGCCACCGGCGCACCGTCCGGCCCCACCAGCACGACGCCATCGCCGGTGCAGATCTCGAGGAACCCGAGCCGCGCGCCGGGCTCCGCGGCGCCGACGCCGGCGACCGCATCCGCGCCGATATGGTCGGCATAGAAGGCGAATTGCAGCGCCATCGCGACCAGCGCCATCCACCGGGCGGCAAGGCCCGGGGCAGAGAGGCGTCTGGCGGCGCGATATGTCATGCTGCGGTCCGCCCCTCCCCGGCGTTCTGGTGTCGGACCGAGATTAGGGGCAACTCACACCGGGCCGCAACCGTACAGACTGCCGCAGCCGCCCTTGCCACGCCCTGCGCAACCTGACAGCCTCGCCGCCATGAACCCGGACCTGCTCATTCCCGCCTTCGTCACCCTCTTCGTGGTGATCGACCCGGTGGGGCTCACCCCGATCTTCGTCGCGCTCACACGCGGCGCCGATCCGCGCGCCCGCCGTCTCATCGGCCTGCGCGCCGTCGCCATCGCCGCCGCCCTGCTCACGCTCTTCGGCCTCCTCGGCCTGCAGGTGCTCGCCTTCTTCGGCATCTCGATGCCCGCGTTCCGCATCGCCGGCGGGCTCCTGCTGTTCCTGACCGCGCTCGACATGCTGTTCGAACGCCGCGCCCAGCGTCGGCGCGACCAGTCCGAACCCGGGCTCGATCCGGCGGAAGACCCTTCCGTCTTCCCCCTCGCCACCCCGCTCATCGCCGGCCCCGGCGCGATGGCGGCAATGATCCTGCTGGCAGGCCAGACCGCCGATCCGGTCGCCCTCTTCGCCGTTCATGCGGTGATGCTCGGCGTGCTGGCCGTCGTCTTCGTCCTGTTCCTCGTCTCGGGCCTGCTCGAGCGCGCCCTGCGCGAAACCGGAATCAACGTGCTGACCAGACTTCTCGGCATGCTGCTCGCCGCCCTCGCCGTGCAATTCGTCCTCGACGGCCTCGCCGATGTCGGCCTGATCGGCTGACGCCCCCCATTTTGCTTTCGCGCCTCCGCGCCTATATCGCCACCATGGACAGTTACGACATCGGCCGCCTCGCTTATCTGGTTCTCCTGCTCGTCGCAGTGGGCGGGTATTTCGTCACCCACGGGCGAAAGAACCTCAACAAGATGGCGCAGCAGGCGGCGCTCTGGGGGCTGATCTTCGTCGGCCTGATCGCGGGATACGGACTGTGGAACGACGTGAGCCGCGATCTGGCCCCGCGCCAGGCCGTGCTCGGCACCGGCCAGCTCGAAGTGCCCCGCATGTTCGACGGGCATTTCTATGTGACCGCGCTCGTCAACGGCGAGAAGGTCGACTTCGTCGTCGACACCGGCGCCACCGACGTGGTGCTGACAAAGGCCGACGCCAAACGCGTGGGCATCCACCTCGAAAGCCTCGCCTTCACCGGTTCGGCCACCACCGCGAACGGCGTCGTGCGCACCGCGCGCGCCTCGGTCACGCGCCTCGATCTCGGCAGTTTCACCGACCGCAACCTGCCGGTCTATGTGAACGAGGGCCAGATGGACCAATCGCTCCTCGGCATGACCTACCTGCGCCGTTTCGAAAAGATCGAGATCGCCGGCGACAAGCTGATCCTCACCCGGTAGGCCGCGCTAGCCCGGCCGATACTGGCGGTTGGTCGCGCGAATCCGCGCCGCCTCCTCGGGAATCAGCGCCTCGGTCGTGTAGGCCTCCAGATGCCCCAGCGCATCGAGCTGCCCCGCCCGCGATTCGATCCCAAACTCGTAGAGCAGCGGAATGCCGGAGGGATCGTCGAACGCCGCGATCATCAGCGACGTATGCCGCCCGCCGGCGCGCCGGTAGAACAGGGGCGTGCCGCAGTCGCGGCAGAACCCCGCTCATGCCCTTCGGAGCTCTCGAACACGCTGGGCGCGGCCCCCGTCCAGTCCAGCCGGTCATGCGGTACCCCCACAAGCGGAGCGAAGAAATTCCCGGTCGCGCGCTGACACATCCGGCAATGGCAGACATGCGGGTTGTCGAGGATCGCGCCCGCGCGAAACCGCACGTTGCCGCATTGGCACCCGCCCGCGCGCGGCGTTTCATCAAGGATTTTCATCTTGAACCGCCCTATGAGCTCTGCGTCGCAGGCCGCTGATCTCCATTAGCTTTCCGCCTTCATCTCCCAGCGCCCTGCAGCCTGGCTCCAGTACTTCGCCTTGGCGCCCGCGCCGGTCAGCGCCTTCCACTGGCCGCGCGCGATATCGACTGCGGCCCCGTCGTTGCCATCGAACAGCACCATCGCCCGCTCGGCGGCGGCGACTTCCTCTGCCGCGATCTCGGCTCCGTCGATCGAGACGAGGCAGGTCGCGCCATTGGCGACAACAGCGCCGGCCTCGACAAGCAGCACCGGCTGATCCGCATCACGCGGCCCGCCCGCGCGCCCATGCGGCAGAAACCCCTCCTCAGGCCCGAGCCAGAGCCGCTCGTCGAGCCAATCGAGCCGGGCCGCATCAGGCCCGCGCACGGCCACCCGCCAGCCCGCCTCGAGCGCCCGGCCGATCAGCATCGGCAGGGTCTGTTCGAGCGGCCATTGCGTCATGTGGTAGAAATAGACCTCGCCCACCGGCCCGTCCTCGCTCCCGCATCCCGTTGCGCGCTCAGCCCTCGTAGCCGTCGCGCACCATCCGGTCGAGGCTGCGCACGAACCAGCCCGTCGCGCCCTTGGGCGCGAGCGCCGTGTCTTCCGACAGAAGCGCCACCCCGGCGATGTCGAGATGGATCCAGGGGTTTCCCTCGCGGATGAACCGCTGCAGGAACTGCGCCGCGGTGATCGCGCCCCCCGGCCGCCCGCCGACGTTCTTCATATCGGCCACCCGCGACTTCAACTGCTTGTCATAGGCCGCGCCGAGCGGCAGCCGCCAGGCGCCCTCGCCCTCGGTCTCGGCCGCCTTGAGGAAGGATTTGACGAACTCGTCGTCATTCGAGAACACGCCCGCGTTCTCGTGGCCGAGCGCGATCACGCAAGCGCCGGTGAGCGTCGCCAGATCGACGATGCCCGCGGGCTTGAACGTCTCCTGCGCGTACCAGAGCACATCGGCCAGCACCAGCCGGCCCTCGGCATCGGTGTTGATCACCTCGATCGTGTCGCCCTTCATCGAGCGCACCACGTCGCCCGGGCGCTGCGCCTTGCCGTCGGGCATGTTCTCGACCAGCCCCACGAGGCCCACGACATTGGCCGGCGCCTTGCGCAGCGCGAGCGTCTTCATCACGCCCGCGACCGTGCCCGCGCCGCCCATGTCCATCGTCATCTCTTCCATGCCGGCCGCGGGCTTGATCGAGATCCCGCCAGTGTCGAACACCACGCCCTTGCCCACCAGCGCAAGCGGCGCGGCATCCTTGGCCCCGCCCTTCCATTCCATCACCACCACTTTCGACGGGCTCTCAGAGCCCTGCCCGACGCCCAAGAGCGCTCCCATCCCCAGCGACGCGAGCTTGTCTTCGTCGAGCACGCTGACCTTCAGCCCAAGTTCGTTCAACCCCTTGAGCCGGTTCGCGAATTCCGTCGTCGTCAGCACGTTCGCGGGCTCGTTCACCAGATCGCGGGCAAAGAACACGCCCTCCGCCACCGCCGTCAGGTCGCCCGCCTGCGCCTGCAGCGCCTCGGCGTTCGACACCGCGAAGGTGAGCGACCCAGGCCCGGCTCCGGCCGCCTCGCCGGTCTTGTGGTCGCGGAAATCGTAGCCCGCCAGCATCGCGCCGAGCACGATCTCTGGCGTATGGCGCTGCGAGCCGGCGAGCACCAGCACCGGCTTGCCCTTGCCGCCCGCGCCGATCGTGCCGCCCGCCTTGCGCGCCGCCTCGGCGCCCATCTTGCGGTCGATCCGCACCACCTGCACCGCCTCCGCGGCCATGCCCGAGGGCCAGGCGAGCTCGGCCGCATCGCCCACGTCGAGCTTGCCGAACGCCTCCGAACTCACCAGCCGCTTGAGCGCGCCGCGCGTCAGCCGGTCAACCCGCCGCGCCGCCTTGTCGAGCCTGTCGCCGCCCTCGGCCAGCACCACGATGCGCCCCTCGGCGCTCGCGATCGGCTCGATATCGACGGGAATGAAGCGCGGGGTGACGATGGCGGTCATGTCTCTCTCCAGGAAGGGGGGCAAGGGCCGCGCGGGCCCGGTTTGCCTACACCTAGCGCCCCGGGGGCGGCAATTCCAGTGCCCGCCCGCCTCCGACCGCCCATCGGCGACCACCGTCACCGCGCGCCGGCACTGTCTCGGCCGAAACCCGGACGCGATCCCCGGCACCGGGCATTTCCCCCTCGCACCCTATCCGTTCCTCGATTAATGTGGCCCCGAGCCGGGCGACCGGCGGGGGAAATCACGAGACGGCAGGGAACTGGGTGCGATGAAGCGAATGAAAGCAGGCCGGCAGATCACGACCATTGCGGCACGCGGCGCGGAGGCGCTGGCGGCGACGGTTGCGCGAAGCGGCCGGGCCGCGCTCCTGGCCTGTGCTTTTGCGGCCGCGAGCCTCGCGCCCACCGCCGCCCCCGCCCAGGGGCTCGCCCCCGTCGCCCAGGTCGACGGCATGGTCGTCACCGGCTACGAGCTCGACCAGCGCACCCGCTTCCTCACCATGTTGCGCGCGCCCGGCGATGTCCGAGCCCTCGCCCTCGACCAGCTGGTGAACGAACGCCTGCAGACCCGCGCCGCCGAAGCCGCCGGCGTCACCGTCGACGACGAGGCGATCCGGGCCGGAATCGAGGAATTCGCCGCCCGCGGCAACCTCTCGGGCGATCAGTTCCTCCAGCTCGTGGCCCAGGGCGGCATCGCCCCGCAGACGATCCGCGATTTCGTCGGCGCGGGCCTCATCTGGCGCGAATACGTGCGCGCCACCTTCCTGCCCCGGGTGTCGATCTCCCAGGCCGAGATCGACGCTGCGATGGCCGAGGTGGTGCCCGAACCCGGGCTGCGCGTGCTGCTTTCCGAAATCGCCCTGCCGGCCACCGATCCGGCCACCCGCCGCGCCTCGGAAAAGCGCGCCGACCGTCTCGTCGGCCTCGACGAACCCGCGTTCCGCGACGCCGCCACGCGGTTCTCGATCGCCAAGAGCCGCAACGACGGCGGCGAGCTGAGCTGGACCGATGTGGGCGAACTGCCCCCCGCCGTCGGCGCGGCCGTGCGCGGGCTCCAGCCCGGCGCCACCACCCGCCCGATCCCGGTCGAGGACGAGATCCGGGTCTATTTCCTGCGCGACCGCGACGAGGTGACGGGTGGCACGCCCGCGACCGTGGTCGATTACGCGGCCCTCCTGCTCGCGGGCGGCATGAACCAGTCGAACACCGCCGCGGCCAACAAGATCCGCGCCGAGATCACCTCCTGCGATCAGCTTTACGACGTCGCCCGCGGCCTGCCGCCGGAACAGCTGATCCGCGAGGAAATGCGCGAGAGCGCGGTGCCCGCGCCCTTCGGCCCCGAGCTCGCCCTCCTCGACCCGGGCGAGATCTCGACCCGCCTCACCACCTCGAACGGCGCGATGGTCGTGCTGATGCTCTGCCAGCGCGGCAACGAGCTTACCAAATCGACCACCGAGGAAGCCGTGGGCGCCCAGCTGCGCAACCAGCGCGTCAACGCGATGGCGCAGGCGTTCATCGACGAGGCCCGGGCCAACGCCACCATCGAAATCCTGCGCTGATGCCGCGCCGGCCGATNNGCGCTGACCTCGGGCGAACCGGCCGGGGTCGGCCCCGAGATCGCGGCCAAGGCCTGGGCCGATCTGCGCGGCGAGGACGTGTTCTTCCTGATCGGCGACCCGTCGCACCTGCCGGCCGGCACGCCGGTGGTCGAGATCCTCGCCCCTGAAGCCGCCGCCGACGCGATGGGCGAGGGCCTGCCGGTGCTCGCGCGCGATTTCGGCGGGCCGCGCGTGCCCGGCGCGGCGCAGCCCGGCCACGCCCCCCATGTGATCGACGCGATCCGCGAGGCCGTCGCGCTCGTGCAGGCCGGCCGCGCCGCCGCGCTCTGCACCAATCCGATCCACAAGAAGGCGCTGAAGGATGGCGCGGGCTTCGCCTTTCCCGGCCATACCGAGTTTCTCGCCCATCTCGCGGGCGTCGACGACGTGGCGATGATGCTGGCCTGCGACGCGCTCCGCGTGGTGCCGGCGACGATCCACATCGCCCTCGAAGACGTGCCGAAGGCGCTGACCCGGGAGCGGCTGGAAACCACGATCCGCATCACCGACGCGGGCCTGAAGGCGCAGGGCCTCGCCCGCCCCCGCCTCGCCGTGGCCGGGCTCAACCCCCATGCCGGCGAAGGAGGCGCGATGGGCCGGGCCGAGATCGAGATGATCGCGCCCCTGCTCGACGATCTTCGCGCCGATGGGCTCGAGATCGCCGGGCCGCTCCCGGCCGACACGATGTTCCACCCCGAGGCCCGCGCCCGCTACGACGTGGCGATCTGCATGTATCACGATCAGGCGCTGATCCCGATCAAGACCCTCGACTTCGCCCATGGCGTCAACGTCACCCTCGGGCTCGGTTTCGTACGCACCTCGCCCGACCACGGCACCGCCTTCGACATCGCGGGCACCGGGAAGGCCGACCCCTCGTCGCTGATCGCCGCCCTGCGGATGGCCCGCGAAATGGCGGGCAGATGAGCCGGATCGACGCTCTTCCCCCACTGCGCGAGGTCATCGCCGCCCACGGGCTGACCGCGAAGAAATCGCTCGGCCAGAACTTCCTGCTCGATCTCAACCTCACCGCGCGGATCGCCCGCGCCGCCGGCGACCTTGCCGGCGCGGACATTCTCGAAGTCGGCCCCGGCCCCGGCGGGCTCACCCGCGGGTTGCTCGCCGAGGGCGCGCGCCACGTCCTCGCGGTCGAGAAGGATGCCCGCGCCATGGCGGCACTGGCCGAGATCGCCGCCGCCTACCCGGGAAGGCTCGACATCCTCAACGCGGACGCGCTGGAGATCGACCCGACCCAGCACCTCAGCCCGCCGATCAAGGTGGTGGCCAACCTGCCCTACAACGTTGGCACCGAGCTTCTGGTGCGCTGGCTCACCCCTCCTGCCTGGCCGCCCTACTGGGAGAGCCTCACGCTCATGTTCCAGAAGGAAGTGGCCGAACGGATCGTGGCCAGCCCGGGCTCGAAAGCCTATGGCCGCCTCGCGATCCTCGCCCAGTGGCGCGCCGATGCCCGCATCGTGATGGAGCTCCCGCCCGAGGCCTTCACCCCGCCGCCCAAGATCCGCTCGGCCGTGGTGCACCTGAAGGCCCTGCCCGCCCCGCGCTTCCCGGCCCCCGCGGACGGGCTCCAACGCCTGACCGCCACCGCCTTCCAGCAGCGCCGCAAGATGCTCCGCGCCTCGCTGAAGGGGCTGCATCCACAGATCTCGGAGCTTCTGGAAAGCGCCGGCATCCCGCCCACGGCGCGGGCCGAAGAGATCGACCTCGAACGCTTCTGCGCTCTGGCCCGGGCCCTCGCACAGGACGGGTAGCGACCGGGTGTTTCACACCCCCGGACCCCCGTGAGATATTTGCGAACCGAAGAACGGAAGCCGGCGCTCTGTCACCCCGGCTCCGAAACGATCCCGCCGCCCACCGCCGCCGCCACCCCGGTCGTCCCCGGGCAACTCGTCGGCAACCCGCGCGCCACCCGCACCGCGAGATAGGCAAAGGCCTGCGCCTCCAGCATGTCGCCGTCGAGCCCGACCGCCTCCACCGGCTCGGCCGTGCCGTCGAGCATCCGGCCGAGCATCGCCATCATCGTCGCATTGTGCCGCCCGCCGCCGGCCACGAGCAGCCGGGCGGGCGGTTCCGGCAGATGTTCGAGCCCCCGGATCACCGCGGCCGCCGAAGCCAGCGTGAGCGTCGCCGCCGCGTCGGCGGGCTTGAGCTTCCGCGCCGCCTTCGCGAGCCCGCCGAACGCCCCGCGGTCGAGCGACTTGGGCGGAATGCGCAGGAAATAGGGGTCCGCCAGGAAGCCCTCGATCAACTCGGGGGCGGCCTCCCCGGTCGCCGCATAGACGCCGCCGTCGTCGTAGGGCTTGTCGCGCACCGCCCGCATGAAATCGTCGATCAGCGCATTCGCGGGGCCGGTATCGAAGGCAAACAGCGCCCCCGGCGCCTCG
>JAGRMO010000014.1:9295-12258 GCA_020441205.1 Maritimibacter sp. | reverse complement strand
CATCGACATCACGTCCTCGATCTGCTCCGACGAAACCTGGTCGGGCGGCAGAACGTGGTTGAGCTGATCGTAGGTGATGTAGCCTTTGTCCCGGGCTTCGGCGATCATCCTCTTGATCGCGGCCTGGTCCATATCGGGTGCGACTTCGTCGTCGTCGTCCTGGGTGTCCTTGGTGTCGTCGTTTTCTTTGACGGCCATGGGCGGTCCTCAATGTTGGGGGCGAGTACGCTGTTACATAGGGCGAATCACTGATTCGCCAACCCGTTTGCCACGTTTCCTAAGGGGTTCGGCGGAAAAAGGCGAGATCAGGGGAGATTCCCTCGGTCTTTTGCGATGTTGATCTGTTCGAGCAGCGCGTCGAGCGCATCCTTTTCCTCGCGCGCCACCAACACCCCGTTAGCGGCCCGGTCGAAGAGTTTACTGTCCTCGCCCGCGCCCCGGGCCGCCTCCTCGCGGGCGCGCACCGATTCCTTGAGCCGGAAGGTGAGCCCCTCGTCGGCCAGCGCCTCGATCTCCTCGGCCGCCTCCTGCACTTCGCGCCGCGCCCCCCGGGTCGCCTCGAGCTTGGCCAGTTCTTCGGCCAGACACAGCGCCGCGAGATCGCCATCGGCCGGGTGCCTGAGCGCCGGAGCGATCTTTACATGGTTGAGCGAAAACAGTTTTTCGAGCACCTCCGGCCCCGCTTCCGCGGCCACCCGCTGGGCCAGATCCGGCCCGGCGTCATGCGCATGACCGAGCAAGAGCCCCTGCAACAGCCGGTGATCCTCGGTCGCCATCTCGATCCGTTCGAGCGCGCCTTCGAACCGGTCGACCAGCCCCGGGTGAGTGAGGAAGGTGGCGAGGATCACGGCTTCGCGCAGCACCTCCTCCACTTCGCCGCTGGCCGCGGCCAAGAGCGACGACTTGGTCTCCGCCAGCGACGGCGCCGGCCCCTTGCGCCAGGGCGCGCGCCCGCCGCCCGGCCCGCGCTCGCCGCCGCCGAAGCTCCTGGGCGGGCTGAACAGCTCGCGCCGGAGCCGCCCCACCTCCTCGCCGTAATGTCCGCGAATCGACTTGTCCTTGATTCGCCCGATCACCGCGCGCAGGTCGCGGTCGAGCGCCGCCCGCCGCTCCGGGCTGTCGAACACCTTGCCCTCGGTCTCGCGCTGCCACAGAAGCCGCACCATCGGCAGCGCCGCGTCGAGCCGCGTCTGCATCGCCCCCGCACCTTCGGCCCGGATGAGGTCGTCGGGATCGAGCCCCTCGGGCATCACCGCGAAGCGCAACGACTGCCCGGCCTCGATCATCGGCAACGCGAGGTCGATCACCCGCATCGCCGCCCGCTGCCCGGCCGCATCGCCGTCGAGTGTCACGATCGGTTCCGGATGCAGCCGCCACATCAGCCGCAGCTGATCCTCGGTGATCGCGGTGCCGAGCGGCGCGACGCTGGCCTCGAACCCGGCCTCGCTGAGCGCGATCACATCCATGTAGCCCTCGGCCACCACCAGCGGCTGTTTGCCCGCCGCCTCCCGCGCCCGGTCGAGGTTGAACAGGTTGCGCCCCTTGTCGAACAGCTCGGTCTCCGGCCCGTTGAGGTATTTCGCCCGCGCGTTCGGATCGAGCGCCCGCCCGCCGAGGCTGATCGCCCGCCCCCGCCCGTCGCGGATCGGAAAGATGATCCGGCCGCGGAACCGGTCATAGGCCGCCCCGCCGTCCTCGGGCTTGATCGCGAGCCCGGCGGCCACCACCAGCGCCTCCTCGACCCCCTTGTCGCGGAAATGGCCGATGAGCCCCTGCCGGCTGTCGGGGGCGAACCCGATCCCCCAGCGCTCCTGCGCCGCCTCCCTGAGCCCGCGCCGGTCGAGGTATTCCCGCGCCGCCGCCCCCTGCCCGGTCTTGAGCTGCAGCCGGAAATACTGCACCGCCTGCTCCATCACCTCGGCCAGTTGCGTACGCCGGTCGGCGCGCACCTGCGCCTGCGGATCGCGCGCCGGCATCGGCATCCCCACTTCGCGCGCGAGGATCTCGATCGCCTCCATGAAGCCGACGTTCTCGGTCTCGCGCACGAAGCTGATCGCGTCGCCCTTCGCGTGGCAGCCGAAGCAATAATAATAGCCCTTGCGATCGTCCACGTGGAACGACGCGGATTTTTCCTGGTGGAACGGGCACGGCGCCCACATGTCGCCCTTGCCCTGGTTCGATTTGCGCATGTCCCACGTCACCTTGCGCCCAACCACCTGAGCGAGGCTCAGGCGGGTGCGCAATTCGTCGACGAATCCATTGGGCAACGACATCGGAGAGCGGCTCGGGGTGACGGAGGACTGTTCCCTATATGGCCCCAGTCTCCCCGCCCGGCAAGAACCGCTGCGCAACCGGCACCAGTGCGCAGGAGGGTCCGCCGGCACCGGAGCCCGTCGCACCGCCGCCCGTGCGGATTTCCCGATCCGGCCCCTGCGCCGCATTGCACCCTTCGGGCCGTTTCGCTATCCCGATGCCCGAAGTTCCACCACGAAAGGCCGCGCCCCATGTCAGACCAACCCCTGCGCCTCGGCATCGCGGGCCTCGGCACCGTCGGCGTCGGCGTGGTTCGGATCGTCCGCAAACATGCGGCGCTCCTCGAAGCCCGCGCCGGCCGCAAGATCGAGATCGCCGCCGTCTCCGCCCGCTCGCGCGACAAGGATCGCGGCGTCGACATTTCGCATTACGCCTGGGAGGACGATCCCGTCGCCATCGCGCGGCGCGACGACGTCGACGTGGTGGTCGAGCTCATGGGCGGCTCCGACGGCCCCGCCAATGCCACCGTCGAGGCCGCCATCGCGCATGGCAAACACGTGGTCACCGCCAACAAGGCGCTCTTGGCCCACCACGGCCAGGCACTCGCGATGGCGGCCGAACAGGCCGGCGTCACGCTGCGCTTCGAAGCCGCCGTCGCTGGCGGCATCCCGGTCATCAAGGCGCTGACCGAAGGGCTCGCGGGCAACGAG
>JAGRMO010000014.1:0-9268 GCA_020441205.1 Maritimibacter sp. | reverse complement strand
GGCACCTGCAACTACATCCTGACGAGGATGGAAGCCACCCACCAGGGCTACAACGCGCTCTTCGAAGAGGCCCACAAGCTCGGCTATCTCGAGGCCGACCCGCAGCTCGACGTCGGCGGCATCGACGCCGGCCACAAGCTCTCGCTGCTCTCGGCCATCGCCTTCGGCACCCAGGTCGATTTCGACGCCGTCGAGCTCGAAGGCATCGAACAGATCGAACTGCGCGACATCGAGGAAGCCGCCGAGATGGGCTACCGGATCAAGCTCCTCGGCGTCGCCCAGATGACCGGGCGCGGCCTCGAACAGCGCATGTCGCCCTGCCTCGTGCCCGCCCAGAGCCCGCTCGGCCAGCTCGAAGGCGGTACCAACATGGTGGTGATCGAGGGCGACATGGTCGACCAGATCGTGCTGCGCGGCCCCGGCGCCGGCGAAGGCCCCACCGCGTCGGCGGTGATGGGCGACGTGATCGACCTCGCCCGGGGGTTCCGCCTCTCCACCTTCGGCCAGCCGGCCGCCACGCTCGCCAAGGCCAAACCCGCCCGCGCCGTGGTTCCCGCGCCCTATTATCTGCGGATGGAACTGCAGGACAAACCCGGCGCCATGGCCAAGGTCGCCGCCGTCCTCGGCGACGCCGGCATCTCGATCGACCGGATGCGCCAGCACGGCCACAGGCAGACCGTCGCCCCGGTGATCTTCGTCACCCATAAATGCGCCCGCGCCCAGATCGACGAGGCGCTCGAAAAGCTCGCCCAGAGCCCGGTCGTCTCCGGCGCACCGGTGGCGATCCGCATCGAGGAAGTCTGAGCCACGGCCGGGCCGGAGCCTGGCCCGTCCTGCTTCTTTGGTCCGGAAATATCCCGGGGGGTGCGAGGGGCAGCGCCCCCCGCCTCGGCGGCCCCAACCAATGCAGCGGAGCCACAATGTTCTCCCACGTCACGATCGGCATCTCCGACCTCGACCGGTCGCGCGCCTTCTACCGCCCGCTGACCGAAGCCTTGGGCCTTGTCGAGAAGTTCCACACCCCCGACATCGGCCGGTTCTGGGCGGGCTACGTCCACCCCGACCACCCGAGGCCGCTGTTCATCATCACCCAGCCCTGGGACATGGGCACGCCCGCCCCCGGTAACGGCCCGATGGTCGCCTTCCTCGCCGAGACCCGCGCGAAGGTCGACGAGGTCCACGCCCTCGCGCTCGCCCTCGGCGGCGCGGACGAAGGCCCGCCGGGGCTGAGAACGCATTACCACGCCGATTACTACGGCGCCTATTTCCGCGATCCCGACGGCAACAAGCTCTGCGTCGTCTGCCACGCGCCCGAGCCCGGGAACGCCGAGACATGATCGCGAGCATCACCCTCGGCGTGCCCGATCTCGACCGGGCGATGACCTTCTACCGCCAGTTCATGGAAGCGGTCGGCTGGGACGAGAAATTCGCGACCCGCCGCAGCCCGCCCGGCCCCTGGGCGGGGTTCCATCCGCTTGGTTGTGACGGCCCGCTGCTGATCCTCGCCCATCCCGATTGCCCGCACAGCCCGACCCGCCCCGGGACCGGCCCTGCAATCACCTTCGCCGTCGCCACCCGGGCCCGGGTCGACGCCGCCCATGCCGAAGCGCTCGCATTGGGGGGCAGCGATGCCGGCGCGCCCGGCCCCGCCTATCCCCCGCCCAGCTACACCGCCCATGTCCGCGACCCGTTCGGCAACCTGCTCGGCATAACCTGTCCCTCCGGCGCCTGAGCCGGGTCGACGGTCTCACCACACCGGCTTGTCGAGCATCAGCCAGAGGATCGCGAGCACCGCGCCGAAGGCCGGGAAGCCGAAGGCGAACCAGACCCGGTAGAGCCGGTGATAGCGCAGGGGCAGGGCCTCGCCCGTGTCCCGGGCCGCCCGGGCGAGGTCGCGCAGCCTGATCTGGATCCACACCACCGGCAGCCAGAACGCCCCCACGACGACGTAGAGCAGAAGCGAGACCGCCACCCAGCCCTCCAGCAGGGGCCAGCCCGCGCTCCTGGCCAGCAGAGTTCCGGTGATCGGCTGCACCACCGCCGCTGTCGCGGTGAAGACCGTATCCGCCAGCACCACGATCCCCGCCACATGCGCGATCAGCCGAGGATCGCCCGACCGGTTCGAGATCACCATGAAAAACGCGATCCCCGCCCCGGTCCCGAACAGCACCGCCGCGCCGATCACATGAAGATAGAGCAGGATTTGATGCGTCATCGCTCCTCCGCCATCAACGCGGTGAACAGCGCGAGCCCGATCCCCGGCAACACCTTCACCATCGGCCCGAGCGGATCGGCCCAGAGATCCGGCGCGAACCAGGCCGCCCCCGCCATGTAGCCGAGCGAGACGAGGATCATCCCCAGGCTCGCCGCCGCCGTCCACCGCCGCCACAGGATCGCGGCACCGAGCCCGATGTCCACCGCCGCGCCAAGGCCCACCGCCAGCGCCGCCACGCCCGGCCCGAAGCCCCGCCCGGTCAGCACCGCCACAGCAGCATCGAACCGCACCAGCCCCACCGCGCCCGAGACGATCCAGAACAGAGCGAGCAGCCCCACCGCGACCGGAAACGCGAGGTAGGCGCGGGCGAACCAGCGGTCCTGCAGCGTCGCCGGCATCGTGGCCAGACTGTCTTCGAGGCTCCGGCACGGCACCCCGCCGGCCGCGATCCAGGCCCCGGGATCGCCCCGCACCCCCGCCGCCAATGCCCGGATCGCCGCCCGGCGCAACGGCGAGCGCCAGCCCAGCCGCCCGGCCAGATCGGCGCCCCGCGACACGAGGCCCAAAGTCCAGCTCGGCACCGGCAGCGTCACGAGCGGCGGCGCCCAGCCCATCCAGTCCCTGAGCACCATGATCAGTTCGGGCAACGCCCGCACCCCCGCCTCGCTCAGCTCCGCCACCGTCCCGGAGGCGATCCGCCCCTCGGCCGCCGCCACCACCGCCGCCACCAGATCGTCGATATGCACCGCCTGCACCATCGCCTCGGGCATCACCCTCGGCGCGATCCCGGGCAGCGACGCGGCCGCCCGGAGCAGCGCCGTCCCGCCATAGGCGTTGGGCGCGAGCACCAGCACCGGCCGCAGGATCACGTGGTCGAGCCCCGATCCCGCCAACGCCGCATCCCCTTGCGCCTTGGTCGCGAAGAACGGCGCCTTTGCCCCCTCCCGCACCCCCGCCGCCGAGATCTGCACCACCCGCGCGCCCGTTCCCGCCAGCGCCGCCACCATCCGCTCGACCGCGCGCACATGCACGCCCGCCAGATCGTCCCGCGCCCCGTCCTGCAACGCGCCGGCCGCGTTCACCACCACATCGGCCCCGGCCAGCGCCGCCCGCCAGTCGCTCACGCTCATCTCTGCGAGATCGCCGAACACCCAGTCGACGGCGAGCCCCGAGCGCCGCGCCGCCCGCGCCGAGCGCCCGAGCCCGGCCACCTCGAACCCGGCCCCCACCAGCGCCCGCACGCAGGCCGCGCCGATGAGCCCGTATCCGCCCAGAACCACCGCGCGCATCCGCAAAACCCTCCGCCCGGGAGATGGTAGCGCAAACCTCCGCGCCACACCTTGGCCCGCACATATCGCCCTGCTAGGGAAGGTGGCAAGTTCAACCTCCGGAAGGATTCTGTCATGACCGCCTCTCCCGTCGAATTCGCCGACCGCATGCTGTCGCTGGGCCTCGCCCGCGTCTCCGAGGCGGCGGCGGTGGCCTCCTACAAGCTGGTCGGCCGCGGCGACGAGAAGGCCGCCGACCAGGCCGCCGTCAACGCGATGCGCGATCAGCTCAACCTGCTCGAGATCAGGGGCACCGTGGTGATCGGCGAGGGCGAGCGCGACGAGGCCCCGATGCTCTACATCGGCGAGGAGGTCGGCACCGGCCACGGCCCGGAGGTCGACATCGCCCTCGACCCGCTCGAAGGCACCACCCTGACGGCGAAGGACATGCCCAACGCCCTCACCGTCATCGCCATGGCGCCGCGCGGCACGCTGCTCCACGCCCCCGACGTCTACATGGAAAAGCTCGCCATCGGCCCGGGCTACCCCAAGGACGTGGTCTCCCTCGAGATGACCCCCTCCGAGCGCATCGCGGCACTTGCCAAGGCCAAGGGCTGCAAGATGGACGATATCACCGTCTGCGTCCTCGAACGCCCCCGCCATGAAGAGATGATCGCCGAACTGCGCTCGACCAAGGCCGCGATCCGGCTCATCACCGATGGCGACGTCGCCGGCGTCATCCACACCGCCGAGGCCCACCGCACCGGCATCGACATCTACATGGGCTCGGGCGGCGCGCCGGAAGGCGTCCTCGCCGCCTCCGCGCTCAAATGCATGGGCGGCCAGATGTGGGGCAAACTCCTGTTCCGCAACGACGACGAAAAGGGCCGCGCTGCCAAGGCCGGGATCACCGATCTCGACCGGATCTACGCCCGCGACGATCTCGTCACGGCGGATGTGATCTTCGCCGCCACCGGCGTGACCGACGGCAACATCCTCGCGGGCCTCAAGCACGAGCCCGGCTGGATCGAGGCCGAAACCCTGCTGATGCGCTCCAAATCCGGCTCGGTGCGCCGCATCACCTACCGCAACCCGACGAGCCGCGTGAACATCTGACCCGGGCGCGGCGGCCGCGAAAGCCGCCGCCCCCCGACGTACCGCATCCGACACACCGCCCCCGCCCCCTTCATCTTGGCGGCACTACTCCGAGGGGCGCGGGGGGTAGCGCCCCCCGCCCGGGGCGTCAGATCCCAAACCCGCCGAAGCCCCCCGAGGCGGAACCGGAGACCCCCACATGCAGCCCCGCGCCCTCCTGCTCATCGACATCCAGACCGGCTTCGACGACCCCTATTGGGGCAGCCGCAACAACCCCGCCGCCGAAGAGAACGCAGGCCGCCTCCTCGCCCATTGGCGCGCAGCGGGCGCCCCGGTCTTCCACGTCCGCCACCTCTCGACCGAGCCGCAAAGCCCCCTCAACCCCGCTTTCGGCCGCACCGATTTCAAGGATGTCGTCGCCCCCCTCGACGGCGAACCCGTCTACGAAAAACACGTCAATTCCGCCTTCATCGGCACCAATCTGGAGGCCGACCTCCGCGCCCAAGGCATCGACACGCTCGTGATCTGCGGCCTCACCACGCCGCACTGCGTCTCCACCACCACCCGCATGGCCGCCAACCTCGGCTTCAAGGTCGACCTCATCCACGACGCCTGCGCCGCCTTCACCGGCAATTCCGACACCTCCTGGCGCGACGGCGGCAAGGCGGATGCCAAATTCATCCACCAGGCCGCGCTGGATCACCTACATGGGGAATTCGCGGACGTGATCGGGGTGGGTGACGTGCTGGCGGAAATGCCGTAGGGTAGGTGAAAGCCAACCAAATGCACCACCAGGTACGCCGTATTAGACGTTGACCAACCGCCAGACATTGAGAGGTTAGGAAAGCAGCTTTTTCCGATAATGTTGACCCGACAAATGCATACGAGGCTTTGGATGAAGGCTCCGATTTACGACCAAGGATTCGAAACTATCGACAGTACGGCAGGCCAATATCGCCGGGTGGGGATGCACACGGGTCGCTCCACTGACAGACCTGATGAAATATTTTCGCTTGTGTTGGCGAAAAAAGCAGGCATTCAGAACCCTGAACTCCGCAATATACAACTTTATTACCTCGTTGGCGTCTCCACGCTTGGTATTGATGACATCGAGGTGAAGCAAATTTTCTACTACCCCGAGTTTTTGTATGTTGCAGATATTGGGTTGGAGCGGCTAGCCGGTCTCCGAATCCAGTACAAGGTATCTCATCCCGTTCCCGACGTTCCTTCGCTAGGAGACCCGGATTTCCCCGATTTTGAAAATGTTGATTTGGTTTCGCTTGAAAACCGAGACGACACGACAATCCTGTATCCTGATATTGCTGGCAGTCTCCTCGTCACGTTCAAATCGCACATCGAGCTTGATGAAGCGCAAGAACGTCTCTCCAATCATCTAAGCGACGTGAGACCTCTGGTTCCTTCCCTCAATATTTTCCACGGCTATGGGGGGTATTTTGAAGAAGACGTATTGAAGCAGGAGATCGAAGACTCAGTGGCCGATATAAAAGGCGTGCAAATGGATCGGGTAATGCGTGATCGGAAATGGAATCCAGTTTGGACGGTGAGTCGGATACTTTGAAAGTGACATGCACTTGAAGGCCGATGGCAATCCTGGAAGCGGAAACCGTGGGATGGGAGTTCACACCCATCGCCGCAATCTCCATCATTTGAAACTCAGTTCAATGCTTTTCGAAAGTCCAACTCCGTAGGGTAGGCGCAACCCACCATCGCCGCGGTTCGCCGTCGCAACTCCGCGCCGCCCTCCGACCCCATTTTTCCGCGACCCGCTCTTCGCGAGCAGGAAGCGCAATACAAATAACAAGCGTAGGGTGCGAGTTCATGCGCACCGTTTGTCTCCCCCCACGCTCCCGTTCCAACCCACCCCTGCGCATATAGCACCTCAACCGGACCGATCCACCAATGACGGTGCGCTTGAATGCGCACCCTACCCAACTCCACCCCACAAGCCGGACCTCAGCCCGCCCCCCCTCGCCCACCCTCGCCCGCCCAAACCTTCCGTTACCGCTACCACAAACAAAACCAACACCTTACCCGCGCGTCCGAGTTCGCCCACCCCTCGCCCGCCACCCTCGCACCCACTGGACCCCGCGCCCCGCCGGGCCTACAAATCCCCATGTCCGCCTTCCTCGACGTCGAAAGCTCCCTCACCGGCCGCCGCTGGGTCGGCCCCTCGGTCGAGCTCGCCCGGGCGGCCGAGGCGCTCGCCCAATCCACCGGCCTCCCCGCCCCCGTCGCTTCCGTCCTCGCCCGCCGGAACGTCCCCCCCGAGGAGGCCGCCGCCTTCCTCGCCCCCACGATCCGCGACACCCTCCCCGACCCGCGTCGCCTGATCGACATGGAACCCGCCGCCGCCCGTATCCTCGCGGCCCTCGACGCGCGCGAGAAGGTCGCGATCTTCGCCGATTACGACGTCGACGGCGCCGCCTCCGCCGCCTTGCTGATCGACTGGTTCCGCTTCTTCGGCCAGGAACCGACCCTCTACATCCCTGACCGGATCGACGAGGGCTACGGCCCCAACGTGCCCGCGATGGAGGCCCTCGCCGCCACCCATTCGCTCATCATCGTGGTCGACGCCGGCACCCTCTCCCACGAGCCCATCGCCGTCGCCAGAACGAAGGGCGCCGATGTCGTCGTCCTCGACCACCACCTCGGTGGCGAAACCCTGCCCCCGGCGCTGGCCGTGGTGAACCCCAACCGCCAGGACGAGACCGGCGATCTCGGCTACCTCTGCGCCGCCGGCGTCGTCTTCCTCCTGCTGGTCGAAATAGGCCGCCTGCTCCGCGACAAATCCCGCAACGGCCCCGCGCTCCTGGGGCTCCTCGATCTCGTGGCGCTGGCCACGGTGGCCGACGTCGCCCCCCTGATCGGCGCCAACCGCGCCCTCGTTACCCAGGGCCTCAAGGTCATGGCCCAGCGTGGCCGCCCCGGTCTCGTCGCGCTGTCAGACGTCGCCCGGATGAATACCGCGCCGGCCCCCTACCACCTCGGCTACCTGCTCGGTCCCCGGATCAACGCCGGCGGCCGCATCGGCAAGGCCGAGCTCGGCACCCGCCTGCTCACCGCCACCGATCCCGCCGAGGCCCAGGCGCTGGCGCTGCGGCTCGATCAACTCAACACCGAGCGGCGCGAGATCGAGGCCGAGGTGCTCGCGGGCGCCCTCAAACAGGCCGAGGATCGCGGCCTCGACTCCCCCCTGGTCTGGGCCGCCGCCGATGGCTGGCACCCCGGCGTCGTCGGCATCGTCGCCGCACGGCTGAAGGAGGCCGCCAACCGCCCCGCGGTGGTGATCGGCTTCGACGCCGCCGGCGAGGGCAAGGGCTCCGGCCGCTCGGTCTCGGGGATCGATCTCGGCGCCTCGGTGCAGCGGCTCGCCGCCGAGGGCCTCATCCTGCGCGGCGGCGGCCACCGGATGGCCGCGGGGCTCACCCTCACCCGGCACCAGCTCGCGCCCGCGATGGACCGGCTCGCCGAGCTGCTCGACCGCCAGGGCGCGGGCCAGCTCGGCCCCCGCGACCTCGCCCTCGATGGGCTGATGATGCCCGGCGCCGCCACCCCCGAACTCATCGAGCGGATCGAAGCCGCCGGCCCCTACGGCGCCAGCGCCCCCGCCCCCCGCTTCGCCTTCCCCGACATGGCCGTGAGCTTCTCCAGGCCCGTCGGCCAGAGCCACCTCAAGCTCGCCCTCACCGACGGGCTCGGCGGCAAGCTCGAAGCCATCTGTTTCGGCGCCTTCGACACCGATCTCGGCCCGGCCCTCGCGAACCACGGCGGCGCCCGCTTCCACATCGCCGGCCGGCTCGAGCTCAACCACTGGAACGGCCGCGTCACCGCCCAACTCCGCCTCGAGGACGCGGCCCCGGCATGAGCCCGGTCCTGGTGGTCTTCTCTGGCCTCCCGGGCACCGGCAAGACCACGCTTTCCCGGGCGCTGGCCCGCGCCACCGGCGCCACCGCCCTCAGGATCGACACCATCGAGGCGGCGCTCCGGCGGCGCGGCGAAACCTTCTCAGGCCCGCGAGGCGATCTCGCCTACGACGTCGCCTACGCCCTCGCCGCCGACGCACTCGCGCGCGGCCAGAGCGCCATTGTCGACGCCGTCCACGGCTGGCCGGGCGCCGAGGCGCTTTGGACCCGGACCCTCTCCGGCTCCGATGCCGCGCTGGTTCGGGTTGCGCTCACCTGCGGCGACGCGAAACTGCACCAGACCCGGCTGGAGACCCGCGCCGTCTCCGCCGGGGACCCACAGCCGCGCTGGTCCGGATTGAGCCGCCGCGGCTACCGGCCGCTCGAAACCGCCGAGGTCAAGCTCGACACCGCCACGCTTTCTCCCGACGCGGCGGTCGACGCCATCCGCGAGGCGATGTCCGCCGCCGGCTGGCGGTGAGAAATTTCCGACCCCACCCAAGAATCCGCTTGCCCTGCCCGCGGCGTTTTCCTAAACACCGCGCTACCGACAGCGCGGCCCGTTCGTCTATCGGTTAGGACGCCAGGTTTTCAACCTGGAAAGAGGGGTTCGACTCCCCTACGGGCTGCCAAGGCTTCCGGTTAGAAAATGGATAATCTGGCTTCATTATCGGAGCCATCCCCCACCGAATCCCCCACATGAACGCGGACTGCGGCGGAACTGGCCGGAGTTTCCCGGTTGCCGGTGACCTGCCACTGAACTTTCA
>JAGRMO010000331.1:988-2028 GCA_020441205.1 Maritimibacter sp. | reverse complement strand
CCGCCGACGACCAGCGCCCAGCCGGCCCAGCGCACCAGCCCGAGCGAAGTGAGCCCCCACCAGAGCCCAAGGGCCGTCACCGCGCCGGCCACCAGCGTGCCTTGCCAGCGTCTGAGCCCAGCGAGCGCTTCGGGGCGAAAGAAGGTCACGTCGGTCTCCGGCTGCCTGGTCCGGCGCAGAGCCTAGCGGGGGACCGGCCGGGCCTCAACCCGCGCGGCGGCGGGTAAGCTCGGGATGGTCGGCCCAGGCCGGCATCGTCGCCATGTAATCGAGCGTGTCGCGCTCGGCATGCACGCGGTCGCCGCCGCGGCGCAGGGCCCAGTCGACCATCCGCTCGAACCGGCTGTCGAAATCCTGGAGATTTCCGGCCTCGTCGACGCAATGCGGGCAATAGGGGCCGACCTCGATCGGCATTCCGCAGCTTTGGCAGGTCTCACTCATCTCGTGCTCCTCGATGTTGCAGGGACGCGACCATCCGCGCCAAAAGGTCGATCAGCACCGCGCGCTCGGCCGCATCGAGCGCCGCCGCGCCCTCGGCGAGCCGCGCGCCGTCGAGCACCCTGAGCGCCTCGGCCAGCCTGTCCCGCCCGGCCTGGCTCAGCCACACGAGGTGGTGGCGCCGGTCATCGGGGTCGGGGTCGACCTCCAGCAGCCCCTTGCCTGTGAGGCTCGCGACCATTTCGCTCAGCGTCGATTGTGCTCGCCCGGTGTGCCGCGCAAGCTCGGCCAGCGACACCGGCCCGGTGGCGACGAGATGCAGCAGAAAGCCCGTGGCCTCGGGCGACAGCCGCGCCCGCTTGTCGACGATCCGCCTGACCGCGTGCAGATAGGTGTCGCGGTAGAGCGATTCGAAACGGTTGACGAAAGTGTCCAGATCCATGCCCCGAGGCTAGGCGCGGGGAAATCCATCGTAAATCCCGATGCAATTCACCCCGCGTCGGACGGGCGGTCAGGCCCGGGGCGCTGCGCGATCGTCGTAGGGCGCGCGGACCTCTTCGAACCGCATGTCGGTGAAATCGCGCAGCAACACCCTGCGCCAG
>JAGRMO010000331.1:0-918 GCA_020441205.1 Maritimibacter sp. | reverse complement strand
GCGCCCGGGCGCGTCCGGCGGCGGCGGCTCGGTCCATGGCTCGAGGCGCAGCCCGGCCGCCCGCCCGACGATGTCCCGCAAACCGCCGCCCCGGATGGCGAAGGTGGAGGCGGAGGTGAAATATCCGCCCCCGCCCCAGGTATCGCCCTGCGGATAGAGCGCGAGCGCGGTGAAATAGGGCGGACGGCTGATGACGGTGTAGGAACCCGCGGCCTCGCCCGCCCATTGCCCGTCGAGCGTGAAATAGAGGAAGTGCTGACCATCGGGCGAGAGATCGCAGCGCTCGTAATAGATCTTGTGCTTGAGCCACTGGCCGTCGGTGAAGCTGTCGGTGCTCCGGTCCCACAGGATCATCCGGGTCTGCCGCGTCGGCCCTTGCCGCAGGATCACCGTGAGCGGTGCCTCCGCCGCGTGGTAGAGGTGGAGCCGCACCTGCGGCACCTGGGCCATCACCAATCCCCCAGCGCCGACTGCCACAGCGTGAGCGCCGCCACCGCCGCCGTATCGGCGCGCAGGATGCGCGGGCCGAGCGCGACCGGATGGGCCTCGGGCATCTTGTGGAGCCGTGCCCGCTCGGCCGAGGAGAACCCGCCCTCGGGACCGATCAGGATCGCCCAGGGGCCGCCTCTTCGGCCCATCGGGGCCTCATCGGCACCGGCCGCGAAAAGGGGCGATGGCCCCGATGAGCCGCCCGCAAGCGCCTCGTCGGCGAACATGATCCGCCGCTCCGCCGGCCAGGCGTCGAGCGCCGTGGAAAGCTTCTGCGGCGCCGCCACCGGCGGCACGAAGGTGCCGCCGCATTGTTCGGCCGCCTCGACCGCATGGGCCTGCAGCCGTTCGACATTGACCCGCTCGGAATTGGTGAACTCGGTGACCACCGGCAGGATCCGGGCCGCCCCCATCTCGGCCGCCTTCTCG
>JAGRMO010000013.1 GCA_020441205.1 Maritimibacter sp. | reverse complement strand
AACGTAGTGCTCTACCGCTGAGCTAATCGCCCGATTGCTTGCCTTTTCCGGGCCGATACGCCCCGTCCAAACAAACAGACGCGGGGAACCCCGCGCCGGTCCGCGTGTCTATAGAAGGAGTCGCCCCCCCGTGCAAGGGGGTATTGGCCTCGGCCCGATTGCCCCTATAGTGGGGCTCTGTGCAGACCGGGAGGAACGAGTTGGAGCACCCCGCCTACGAGCTGTCGTTGCCCGAGGTACGGACTACGAGCACCATATTTGCTTCGCCGCATTCGGGGCGCAACTACCCGTTGGGGTTCCTTAAACGCTCGGTCCTGGACGAACGCGCCATCCGCTCCTCCGAGGATGCCTTCGTCGATCTGCTGGTCGCCGACGCGCCCCGCTACGGCGCCCCGCTCATCGCCGCCACCGCGCCGCGCGCCTATGTCGACGTCAACCGCGGCGCCGAAGAGCTCGATCCGGCGCTGATCCGCGGTGTCGGACGCGCCGGGCACAATCCACGCGTTTCCTCGGGGCTCGGTGTGATCCCGCGTGTCGTCGCCGGCGGGCGCGAGATCTATCACGGCAAGATCAGCCTGGGCGAAGCCCGTGCCCGGTTGCAGGACCATTGGTATCCCTACCATGAGCGCCTGCACGCTTTGATCGAGGAGAGTCGCGCGAGCTTCGGCCAGGCTTTGCTGGTCGATGTCCACTCGATGCCCCACGAGGCGGTCGAAAGCCTCTGCCGCCACCGCCGCGAAAAGCCCGAGATCGTGATCGGAGATCGCTTCGGCGCGGCCGCCTCGGCCGAGATTGTCGGCCAGGTCGAGGACGTATTCCGCGCCGAGGGCTTCAAGGTCGCCCGCAACACACCATTCGCCGGAGCCTATACGGCGCAGGCCTATGGCCGGCCCTCGCGCCGCAGCCATGTCATCCAGATCGAGATCGACCGCGCGCTCTATATGTCCGAGGACGATCTGCAACCCAATGCGAACTACGGCGCGATGCAGCGCATACTGTCGCGGGTCGTGGGTGCGTTGGCCGAAATCGGAAGACCGGCCGCGGAGCGGATCCCGCTCGCGGCCGAGTAACCGTTCTGGCGCGGGGCAGGGGTCAGGCGGCGAACAACGCGGCCGCCTTGCCGCCGCTCACCTGCGCGCGCCACGACATCAGGGCGCGTTCCAGCGTCCCGTGCAGGCCTTTGCACTGACCGTTCAGCAGCGCGATCGCCTCGTCCTTGCGGCCCTCGCGGGCAAGGCCGACGATCTGGTCCATCAGCTTGTGGCACTCGCCATGCAGCCAGCGCACCACGCTATAGGGCTCGGTCTTGCGCACGTCGGGGTCGAGCGCGTTGCTCTCGAGCCAGTCGGCGAAGAAACAGCCGGGGTTCTCGCCCGCGCTGTCGGCGGCGAACGCGCCTTTTCCGTGCTTGATTTCGATCACCATCTGCTGGTGCCAGCTGCCGTGCGACGCCAGGACGGCGTCGATCTGACGGACAAGCGATTGTTTTTGCGGCATAGCTCACGCCTCATATTCGAATGTTTGCAAGTGATTTAGGTAACATCAGAAGGTTAAGCAAGGGTTTTGGTCATGCACTCGGCGAATGCCTGCCTATCGGATGGCCCGGCCCTTGAGAATCGCGTCCTCGCCGAACCGGGCCCGGATCGCGTCCGTCGCCCGCTCTGCGGCCCGCCGCCGCGCGCCTTGCGGGTCGAGCAGATCGTTCGAAAGATCCGCCCCCTCCTCGGGTCCAAGCTCGGAAATCCCGACCCCGATCAGCCGGAACGGACCTTCGCCCGCCACCGTGTCGAACAGCCCTCGCGCGGTGCGATAGATCCGGTCGGCCGACTGGGTGAGATCGTCGAGCGAGACCCGGCGGGTGAGGCTGCGGAAATCCGCGCGCTTCAGTTTCAGCGTCACCACCCGCCCGCCGAGTTGGCGCGCCTTGGCCCGGTCGGCCACCTTTTCCGACAGCCGCCAGAGGTGGCCGTCGAGCAGGTCGGGGTCGGCGGTGTCCTCGAAGAAGGTGGTCTCGTTGGAGATCGACTTCACCGGGTGATGCGCCGACACCCGTCGGCTGTCCTCGCCGCGGGCGAGGTGCCACAGCCGCTCGCCCATGTGGCCGAACCGGGCGTGGAGGTCGTCGCGCTCCCAGCGCAGGAGATCGGTAAAGGTGCGGATCCCGGCCCGCTCGAGGCTCGCCCGCGTCGCCGCCCCCACGCCCCAGATCAGGCTCACCGGCTTGTTGGCGAGGAACGCGGCGGTCTCGGCCTTGCCGATCACCGAGAACCCGCGCGGCTTGTCGAGGTCGGAGGCGACCTTGGCAAGAAACTTGTTGTGGCTGAGCCCGATCGACCCGGAGAGGCCGAGCTCTTTCTCCATCCGCCGCACCAGCCCCGCCAGCATCACCGCCGGCGGCGCGTGGTGCAGCCGCTCGGTGCCGGTCATGTCGAGAAACGCCTCATCGAGCGACAGCGGCTCCACCGCGGGCGTGAGATCGTCCATCATCGCCCGGATCTCGCGCGAGACCGCGGCGTAATGGCTGCCCCGGGGCCGGATCACCACCGCGTCGGGGCAGAGCTTCAGGGCCTGGAACATCGGCATCGCCGAATGCACCCCGCGGATCCGGGCGACGTAGCAGGCGGTCGAGACCACGCCCCGTTTGCCGCCGCCGATGATCACCGGCTTTCCCGCGAGCGAAGGATCGTCGCGCTTCTCGACCGAGGCGTAGAAGGCGTCGCAATCCATGTGGGCGATCGAGAGCGAGAACAGCTCGGGATGGGAAATCACCCGCGGGCTCCGGCAGGCAGGGCAGCGGGACCCGGTCTCGAATCTGGTGAGGCAATCGCGGCACAGGGCGGGCATGATCGCCAGTCTAGCAGGGGTGGGCGAACTCGGACAGCGGGTTAAGCTGTTGATGTAAATGGAGTTAGCGCTAACTGTGCGCGCAACGGGCGAAGGCCGGGCGAAGCGACCGCGCCCCGGTGGCCACTTCCCATCGCCCGGCACCGCGGGCCGGCACCCGCGACCCAACCACGACGCAACCGGGCGCGGCACCCATCGCGGCTGCGGAAACGAGTTCGAATCCCCACAGGCAGCGACCGGATTCCTGCTCAACCCGCGAGAATCGCACAAAATTCGAGCTTTGGAATTTCCTGACTTCGGGGTAAAATTTCGGCATTTCAAGAAAACATTTCAAATCACAGGGACCAACATGTTTGACATCGAGGCGATTTCCTCGAAATCGGTTTTGGCCGTGGCCGCGGCGATTGGATATGCGCTGGCCACGCTGCTCATGAAAATCGCGGCCGGAAACCCGACCCTCCTCATCGCCGCCGCGATCTGCGCGGCGCTGGTGGCGACGGCGATGGCGGAAGTGCTGCTCTTGCGGCAGGTCGATCTCGGCCTCGCCTATATCGCGATCATCGCCACCGAGACGCTGGTGGTGCTGGCCGCGAGCTATCTCATCGGCGAGCCGCTGACGGCGAAGCAGATGGCAGGCGGTGCGCTGGTGGTTCTCGGCGCGTCGCTGGTGAGCTTCTGACCGACGCCCGGCGCCCGGCGTTCGGATGCGGGGCAGCTCAGCCGCCGAACAACCGCTCGATCTCGTCGAGCACGTCGCCGACCAGAGCGTCGGTGGCGCCCCGCCCGGTGATGTGCAGCACATAGCCCGCCGGGTTGCGCTCGCGCCGGATCGTCAGGCCACGGGGAAGGCGGACGATCCTGCGTGGGCGATTGGGCGTGGCGCGCTCGGGCGCGGGCAGCGCCTCGGCCTCGGCCACGACCGGCGCGATCGCCTCCCATTCCGCCCCCGGCGCGGCATGGGCCAGCGCCTCGCGGACGAGTTCGTCCCAGCCGAGCCGGAGCACGGCGGCGAGCCGCAACAGGCGGTTTTCCGACCACAGCTCGGGCGCGTCGATCTGGCCGTCGAACGCCTCGACCACCTCGGCGAGCTGCCGGAGCCGCGCGCGTTTGCGCCGGTCGGCATGGGGATAGAGCGCGGCCAGCGCCGCATCCAGCGTCTCGAACCCGGCGCCTTCCGCAACGATCAGGGTGCGGCCGCGCTCCCAGGCGCTGAGGCCTGCGCGGATGTCGTTCTCTTCGATCACCCGGGCAAAAGCCCGCGCCACATCCTCGGCCGGGCGCAGGAACGCGGGGATCATGGCGAAATCCCCGCCGCGCAGCTCGTGGAGCGCGCGAAACGCCATCAGCCGCCGGTAGCCCGACAGAAGCCCGTAGCCGGCCCCGGTCGCGAACACCTCGATCGGTTGGCGCAGCCCGTTCGCCGCGATCGCGCGCTGCAACTCGGCGAGCTTGCCCGCGTCGATCACCGAACGGTCGCGCGGCAGCGCTTCGGCGTCGATCGCGTCGAGCGGGAGGAGATGGATCCGGGTCATCGCGGCTCTCATGCGGCACAACCGGTTAACCCCCTGTGCCGCGAGCGCGCGGGGCTTGCGCCGGGCAGGGCTTTGACCGAGAAGACCTGTAACGATTTAGGAGGCACTCATGGACGCGGTGGGCCGGGGCTGGCGGGCGGTGGCCGCCATGTTCGCCCTGAACGGAATGTTCTTCGGCACCTGGGCGGCCCGCGTGCCGGCGGTGGCGGAGAAATACGGCCTCGACCCCGGCGCGCTGGGCCTCGTGCTGCTGGCCATCGGCCTCGGCGCCATCGCCTCGTTTCCCTTTGCCGGGCGCTGGGCCGATCAGCTCGGCGCGGCGAAGGTGACGCTGTGGCTGGCGGCAAGCCATCTCGCGGCCTTCTGGGCGGTGGCGCTCGCCCCGGGTGTCTGGGCGCTGGTGCCGGCGCTGTTCTACTTCGGCACGATGCATGGCGCGATGGACGTGACGATGAACGCCTGGGCCGGCGAGGTGGAAAAGCGGGCGGGCCGGCCGATGATGTCGGTGTTTCACGCGATCTGGAGCCTCGGCGCCGGGCTCGGCGCGGCCACCGGCTGGATCGCCGTGCGTGCAAGCCTCGGCATCCCCCTGCATTTCATCGCCGCGGGCACGCTGGCGACGCTCGCCGCGCTGCTGATCGCGCGGGGCGCCTGGGTGTCGGAGACCCACGCGCACGACGGCAAGTCGCCGGTCTTCGCCTTCCCGACCGGCGCGCTCCTGCCGGTGGCGCTGGTGGCGATGGGCTCGTCGGTGGGCGAGGGCGGCATGGCCGACTGGGGCGCGATCTTTCTCGTCACCACCACCGGCGCGGGCGAGGCGGCGGCGGCGCTGGGCTACACGGCCTTCTCGGTCGCCATGGTCACCGTGCGGTTTCTCGGCGCCGGCGTCGTCGCCGCCCTGGGCCCGGTGAAAGCGGCGCGGCTGGCCGGGCTCTCGGCCGCGACCGGCGCGCTCACCGCCGTCGCCTTCGCCACCTATCCGGCGGCGCTCGCGGGCTTCGTGATGATGGGCGTGGGCTATGCCCTCGTCATCCCGCTCGCCTTCAGCCGGGCGGCGAACGATCCCGTGGTGCGGCCGGGCCGCGCCATCGCCGCGGTGGCGACGCTGGGCTATGGCGGCATTCTCATGGGCCCGCCGATCCTCGGCTTCGTCGCCCATGCCACCTCGGTGCGCTTCGCCTTCGTGGTGATCGCGCTCTTGGCGCTGATGATCTCGGCGCTCGCCGGCGCCCTGCGCCCGCCGGCGAAGGCCTGATCCGGTGACCTTCGACGGCGCCAAGCTCGTGCTGCTGGTGGGCACCCGCCTGCTCACGCTTCTGCGCGACGACGACCCGGCGATCTCCTACCCGGGCTGGTGGGATCTGCCGGGCGGCGCGCGCGAGGGCGACGAGAGCCCCGAGGCCTGCATCCGGCGCGAAACCCGCGAGGAGTTCGGCCTCGTGCTGGCGCCGGACGCGCTGGTCTGGCGCGCCTGTTTCGACAGCCCGACCACCGGCGGCCTCGCCTGGTGGTTCGCCGCCCGCCTGCCGGCCGAGGCCGAAACCGCCATCGTCTTCGGTGACGAGGGGCAGGGCTGGCGGCTGATGGAGCCCCGGGCCTGGCTCGCCCACCCCCGCGCGATCCCGCATTTCAAATCCCGCGTCCGCGCCGGTCTCGCCGTTCTCGATACAGGCCGTTGACGCCTTGGCAATGCCCTGTTCAACATCCATGTTGAAACTGGCAGGCACCCGCGCCCGCCGCATTGAATCAAGGCTACTGCGAGGTTTTTCATGGCACCCGAAGACGTGATCGGCGAATTCATCGGCTCGAACATCATTCTCCTGCTTGTCGCGCTGTTCCTCATCCTGTCGATCTTTCTCGGGGTCCGGATCGTGCCGCAAAGCGAGAAACACGTCGTCGAACGCTTCGGCCGGCTGCAGGCGGTGCTGGGGCCGGGGATCAACTTCATCATCCCCTTCCTCGACCGGGTGCGGCACAAGATCTCGATCCTCGAGCGCCAGCTGCCGAACGCGACCCAGGACGCGATCACCCGCGACAACGTGCTGGTGCAGATCGACACATCGGTGTTCTACCGCATCCTCGAACCGGAAAAGACCGTCTACCGGATCCGCGACGTCGATGCCGCCATCGCCACCACCGTGGCCGGCATCGTCCGCGCGGAGATCGGCAAGATGGACCTCGACGAGGTGCAATCGAACCGCGCCGCGCTCATCAGCCAGATCAAGGCGAGCGTCGAGGACGCGGTCGACGACTGGGGGATCGAGGTGACGCGGGCCGAGATCCTCGACGTGAACCTCGACCAGGCGACCCGCGACGCGATGCTCCAGCAGCTCAACGCCGAACGCGAGCGCCGCGCCCAGGTGACCCGGGCCGAGGGCTCGAAACGGGCCATCGAGCTCAACGCCGACGCCGAGCTCTACGCCGCCGAACAGGCCGCCAAGGCGCGGCGCATTTCGGCCGAGGCGGAAGCCTATGCCACCGGCGTGGTCGCCGAGGCGATCGCCAAGAACGGCCTCGAGGCGGCGCAGTACCAGGTGGCGCTGAAACAGGTCGAGGCCATCGCCAAGGTGGCCGAGGGCGCCGGCAAACAGACCGTGCTCTTGCCCTCGAACGCCCTCGACGCCTTCGCCGACGCCTTCACGCTCCTGAAGGGCGGCCCGAAATGATCTGGGAGATCTGGTGGGCCTGGGTCGCCGCCGGTCTGGCGCTGGCGATCCTCGAAATCCTCGCGCCGGGCTACATCTTCGCGGGCTTCGCCATCGGCGCGGTGCTGGTCGGCGCGCTGATCGGCCTTGGGCTGGGCCTCACCCTGCCCTGGGCGCTGGTGATCTTCGCCGTGACCTCGCTCGCGGCCTGGTTCGCGATCCGCCGCCTGCTCGGCACCCGCGAGGGCCAGGTGAAGACCTTCGACCGCGACATCAACGAGGACTGACGCCGCGGCCGCCTGCCGCCCCGCCGTCAGAACAGGCCGTCGTCGGTGACGATATCGGCCTGGGTGAGCCCGGCCCAGAACGCGGTTGCGGTGCCGAGCAGCTCGTGCGTCGTCGCGTCGGTGAAGGTGAGCAGGCTGTACGCGCCGTTCTGCAACTGCGAGATCGCCACGTCGACATTGCTCGCAACCACGATCCGGTCGCCCTCCGACCGGTCGAAATCCGAGATGCTGTCGTTGCCGAAGACGCGGGCGTCGAACAGGAAGCGGTCGCCGCCGTCGCCGCCGTAGAGCGCGTCGTCGCCGATCCCGCCCTCGAGCGTGTCGTCGCCCGCCCCGCCGTCGAGATCGTCATCGCCGCTGCCGCCGTAGAGCTTGTCGTTGCCGTCCTGACCATAGAGCGCATCGCCATGCGCCCCGCCCGAGAGCCGGTCGTCGCCCGCGCCGCCATAGAGCGTGTCGGCCCCGCTGTCGCCGTAGACCTTGTCGTTGCCGGCGCCGCCGTTGACCGTGTCGTTCCCGGCGCCGCCATGCAGATCGTCATGCCCGGTCCAGCCGTCGATCACGTCCGCCCCCGCCCCGCCGTTGGCGTAGTCGTTGCCATCGCCGGCCCAGAGCTTGTCGTTGCCGTCGTCGCCATAGAGCCTGTCGTTGCCATCGTCGCCGCCGAGCTCGTCATGGCCGATGCCGCCTTCGAGCCGGTCGTCGCCGAGCCCGGCCCAGATCTTGTCGCTGCCCGACCCGCCGCGCAACGTGTCGTTACCCGCCTCGCCGACCAGCACGTCGTTGCCGCTGCCGCCGATCATCTCGTCATGGCCATCGCCGCCGCCGAGCTCGTCGTCGCCGCTGTCGCCCATCACATAGTCGTCGCCGGCCCCGGCCCAGAGCTTGTCGTTGCCCGAGGCGCCGAACAGCCGGTCGTTGCCATCGTCGCCGCCCAGCTCGTCGGCCCCGCGCCCGCCGCGCAGCGTATCGTTGCCGTCGCCGCCCCAGAGATCGTCGTCGCCCGCGCCGCCGTCGAGCCGGTCATGGCCCGTGCCGCCGCCGAGCACGTCGCTGCCGTCCTGACCCCAAATCCGGTCGTGCCCGTCGTCGCCCCACAGCCGGTCGTCGCCGAGGCCGCCCTTCATCGTGTCGTTGCCGTCCTCGCCGCTGCCCTGATCGTTGCCGCTGCCGAGCAGCAGCAGATCGTCGAGCACGTCGCCATAGACCGCATCGGCCTTGGACGTGCCGAAATACACCGAATTGCCGCCGCTCATGTAATAGGTGAGCCAATGCGCGAGGTCGCCCAGCGTCGCGTTGGCATTGCCGTCCTCGTTGAGCACACGCCCGCCCTCGATCCGGAAGCCGAGGTGGTAGATCCCGTCGAACACCGTGTCGACGAGATCGTCGTTCTCCAGCGTCGACGAGCCGCCATCGTTCTGGACGAGGTGATAACCGGTCTCGATATTGCCCTCGTCGTCGCCGTGCTGGTATTTCCACGCGCCGTAGTAAGTCGCCCGGATGAAGGCGTTGATCTTGTAGACGTCGTAGATCGAGATCAGCCCGTCATCGAACAGGTTCTGCGCCGCGATCGCTTCGGCGATGATGCCGTTCATCCGGTTGGCCGCATTTGTGCCGCCGATGATATCGGCCTGCGAGACGCTGCTGGTGAGCCCGGGATCGGCCCAGATTTCGTCGATGATCGTGTCGAGCCCGGTGCCCGTGGTTCCTGTCGTCGGATTGGCCATGTCCCCGTCCTTTTTCCTGCCGTCACCCCTCACAGGTGGCGTGATGATCCTTGGCTAACGCAACGATCGGGCCGAATGTGACCTCAATGGGGCAGGGGAGCGGAGGGGGCGAAAACCCGCGCGTAACGGCCGGATTGTCCGCGGGAAACCGCCGGGTTTACCGTGGGTTAGCCGCGATCGGCCGGGGTGCGGCAAGATGCCGCCGGACCAGGCGTGTTCGAATAGGACAAGGCAGTTGCGTCAGGGCAGCTCGGCCAGAACCGCACGCGCCGCGTCGCGCGGGGAATCGGCCCGGGTGATCGGTCGGCCGACGACGATATGGTCGGCGCCCGCGCGGATCGCCTCGCCCGGGGTCATCACCCGCTTCTGGTCGCCGAACGCAGCGCCGGCGGGGCGCACGCCCGGGGTGACGATCAGCTTGCCGCCCGCTTCCGGCAGCGCCCGGATCAGCGCCGCCTCATGCGGGCTCGCGATCACCCCGTCGGCCCCCGCGGCCAGCGCCCGGCGCGCGCGTTCGACGATGATCTCGGCGATCTCGCCCTCGCGGATCAGGCAGGCGTCGAGATCGGCGCGGTCGAGCGAGGTGAGCACGGTGACGGCGAGGATGTTGAGATCCGACCCGGCCTTGCCCGCGGCGGCGGCCGCGACGACCTGCGGATCGCCGTGGACGGTGAGAAAATCGAGCCCGTAATCCTTGAGACTGCGCACCGCGGCCTCGACCGTGTTCGAGATGTCGAAGAGCTTCATGTCGAGGAAGATGCGCTTGCCGTATTCGTCGATCAGCTCGCGCGCGAGCGCCAGCCCCCCGCCCATCAGCATCTCGAGCCCGATCTTGTAGAACCCGACATCGTCGCCGATCGCCTGCGCCCATTCGAGCCCGACCAGCGGGTTCGGCGCATCGAGCGCGACGATCAGGCGGTCGTCGGAATGGCGGGCGGTCTGGCTCAGGGAGGTCTGGGCGGGCATCGGCGGTCTCCTGTCGGGCGTGCCCGCTTCATCGGCGGCAGAAGCCGAGCTGTCAAGCCGATGCGGCCCGGTCAGACAACCTGCCGAGCAGCAGGACGACGAGCAACGCCGACAGGATCGCGAGCAGAACCATCGCCCCGCAAACGCCCGCCGCGCCGCGCTGGAGGTAATAGCCGGCCGCGTTCAGCGTCGAATAGACCACCATCGCATGGGCGGCGGCCGCGATGCCGGCCCCGGTGCGGTGACCTTTGAGCAAGAGCGCGCCACCGATCATCACGCCGAGCGCCATCAGAGCTTCGGACAGCAGGTGGAACGCGAGCGCGCGCCGCCCTTCGGGCAGGTCGCCGGAAACGAGGATCGCGGCCCAGAGCCCTGCGACCGCGAGGCCGAGGGCGACGGAATAGAGGCCGATCAGGCGGGTTGTCATCAGGCTGCCCCCGACCGTCAGTCGACGCCCGGGGCGCGCGCCTGTCAAGCCTGCAGGCCGAGCCGGGCCACCGCCGGGGCAGGGGCGACGACCTCGATCTCTTCCTCGCCGCGCCGGAACCCGGGCATACGCCGCGCCTGGCGCATCGCGTCCGAGATCAGGCTGTAGGTGACGATCGAGGCGGGGCAGTTCATCGGCTGTTCGACAGTGCAGAAGAAATGCAGATCGACCGTGCGCGCGCGGTCCGGCTGGGCGATGCGCAGCGCGACGTGGCCTTCGAAGCACCGGTTGGCGGCGTTGAACTCGACGTCGGCGATCTCGATATTGACGATTCTCATCATGCCCTCGTTCACTGTTTGTGCGAGCTTGGCAGGACTTGGTGAACAAACCGAAAACAAGAGAAAGAAACCGGAACATCGTGGAGGCGCAGGCACTTGCGAACCCGACAGGGCGTGACCATCTGAGGCACGAGGCCCGACAGGGGATGTGCCGCCGGGCGGGCATCCCGAAATCCCCGGGCGCTTGTGGAAGGAGACAGACATGAACTTGGAGAAGTTCACCGAGCGGTCGCGCGGCTTCGTACAGGCGGCGCAAACGATCGCGATGCGCGAGAACCATCAAAAACTCGCGCCCGAGCACCTGCTCAAAGCCCTCATGGACGACGAGGAAGGCATGGCTGCGGGGCTGATCCGCAAGGCCGGCGGGGACGCGCGCCGCGTGGCCGCCGCCGCAGACGCCGCCGTCGCCCGTATCCCCAAAGTGACCGGCGACACCGGTCAGATCTATCTCGACAACGCCACCGGCCGGGTGCTGGACGAGGCCGAGAAGATCGCCAAGAAGGCGGGCGACAGCTTCGTTCCCGTCGAGCGGCTGCTGACCGCGCTCGCGTTGACGAAATCCGAAGCCAAGGACGCGCTGGAGGCCGGCGGCATCAACGCCCAGAACCTCAACGCCGCGATCAACGACGTGCGCAAGGGGCGTACGGCGGATTCGGCTTCCGCCGAGGACAGCTATGAAGCGCTGTCGAAATACGCCCGCGACCTCACCGAAGCCGCCGCCGAGGGCAAGATCGACCCGATCATCGGCCGCGACGAGGAAATCCGCCGCGCGATGCAGGTGCTGAGCCGGCGGACCAAGAACAACCCCGTCCTGATCGGCGAACCCGGCACCGGCAAGACCGCGATCGCCGAGGGCCTCGCGCTGCGCATCGTCAACGGCGACGTGCCCGAAAGCCTCAAGAACAAGAAACTGATGGCGCTCGACATGGGCGCG
>JAGRMO010000330.1 GCA_020441205.1 Maritimibacter sp. | reverse complement strand
TCCGAGCGCGTCGTGGCCCTCAGGGCGGCGGGCGAACACCGGCTCGAAGAAATTCGCACCCGGGCAACCGAGGCCGCAAAACGGGCCGAAACCACGGTCCGCGAACATCCGGCCTACGCGGTCGCCGGCGCGGCGGCGCTGGGCTTCCTGCTCGGCGCGCTGACGCTGCGCCGCCGCTGACGAAGCGCCTGGGGCGCGCGCCGGATGTCGGCCCGTAGATACGCAACACGCCTCGCGGTCGCGTCGGCGGCCGCGGGGCTCGTCATCGCCGGCCTCGTGCTGCTCCTGCGCGCGCTGTGGCTGGTGCTGGCAGCCGCCCTCACGCCGCTATGGGCGCATACGATCCTCGGCGGAAGCCTCGTCGTGCTCGGCGGGCTTGCCCTCTGGTTCGCCACCCGGCCGCGCCCGACCCCCGCCCCGCCACTCCCGCGCGACCAGATCGTCGACCTCGTGGTGGCCTTTCTCGAAGGGGTCAGTGCCGGCCGCAACAGCCGACACCACGACCGCTGACCGCCTCGGGCCACTGCCCAGACCCTGTGCACCCTCCGCCATTCCCGCCTCTTTTTCAGGCCGATGCCCGTTTGCGCGGCAAAGAAACGCTCGCAAACCGGGCTTTATCCGGTGAAACTCAACAGATTGACGCGAGAAAATCGACACAGGGAGATTCGACTTGGCTTTCAAACCCTTCGCCCTCGCCGGCCTGTTCGCCGCCGGCCTCGCCACCCAGGCCCTCGCCGAGACCTCGGTGCCCTTCGCCCTCGACTGGAAGTTCGAAGGCCCCTCCGCCCCCTATTTCGTCGCCATCGACAAGGGCTATTTCGGCGAGGCCGACCTGGCGGTCGAGATCGCCGAAGGCGCGGGCTCGCTCGACGCGATCCCGAAAGTGGCCACCGGCGCCTATCCGGTGGGCTTCGCCGACATCAACTCGCTCGTGCGCTTCCTCGACCAGAACCCGGGCGCGCCGGTCACCGCGGTGATGATGATCTACGACAAGCCGCCCTTCGCCGTGATCGGCCGCGCCTCGCTCGGCATCAGCGACGATCCGAAGAGCCTCGAAGGCAAGATCCTGGGTGCGCCGCCGCCCGATGGCGCCTGGGCGCAGTTCCCGATCTTCGCCGCCGAGAACGGGCTCGACATGGCCGCGATCACCGTCGAGCCGGTCGGCTTCCCGACCCGCGAGCCGATGCTGGCCGAAGGCAACGTCGCCGCGATCACCGGTTTCAGCTTCACCTCCTTCCTCAATGCCGCCCGCCTCGGCGTGCCTGAGGATGATCTGGTGACGCTGCTCATGGCCGATTACGGCGTCGATCTCTACGGCAACGCGATCATCGTCAACACCGACTTTGCCGCTGCCAACCCCGAGGTCATCAAGGGCTTCCTCGGCGCCGTCGCCAAGGGCTGGTCCGATGCCATCGCCGATCCGGCCGGCGCCGTCGCCTCGCTGATGGAGCGCAACCCGGCCGCCGACGCCGAGCTCGAAACCCGCCGCCTGCAGCTCTCCATCGACGCCAATGTCGATACCGACTGGGTGGCCGCGAACGGCTTCGGCACCATCGACCCGGCCCGGATGGCCAGCGCGCTCGAACAGACCGCGCTGACCTACGAGTTCGCCACCGCGCCCGATGCCGCGCTCTACTTCACCGATGCCTACCTGCCCGAAGGCGGCTTCGCGCTGAAGTGACGATCCCGCGCGGGGGGCTCCGGCTCCCCGCGCCAGACCAAGGGGGCGGGCCAATGTACCCGATGATCAAGATCGAGGGCGTGCGCCACGCCTACAAGACGGCCACAGGCCCCCTGCCCGTGCTCGACGGGCTGGAACTCGAGCTCGACGAAGGCGGCTTCGTCGCCGTCGTCGGCCCCTCGGGCTGCGGCAAGGCGACGCTGCTGCGCATGATCGCCGGGCTCGAG
>JAGRMO010000329.1 GCA_020441205.1 Maritimibacter sp. | reverse complement strand
TGCTCGATCAGGTAGATCCGGCTCATCCCGATGGCAAAGGCGAGGCCGCTCGCGAACAGGCTGGCGGTCACCAGGCCCAGCCGCCCGACCCGCCAGAGCACATAGGCCAGCATACCCCAGAACGCGACCGAGATGGCGGCATGCCCGGACGGAAAGCTGTTGGTCGCCTCGGCGAAATAGGCGAGCGCCGGCCGTGGCCGCTGGAACGCGAGCTTCAGCACCATGACCGAGAGCACGTCGCCCAGCACCGAAACGGCGAGGCCGGCCGCGAGATCGCGCCGCCCGCGCAGCACCAGCCAGCCAATGGCCAGCAGCGCCAGCGCGAAAACGACGCGGCTGTCGCCGAGCGCCGTCAGATGCGCGGCCAGTTTCAGCACCCCAGGCGCCCAGAACACATGCATGAGCCCCGCCACACGCTCGTCGATCTGCACGATCGGATCGGAGGTGAGAAAGTCGAACACGCTGCCGACCCAGACGAACAGGACATAGACGAAGACGAGGCCGAGGAACGTCGCCGGCAGGCCCGCGAACCGCGTCGTGTCGAAACGCCGGGCGATCCCGCGCGCGACGGCCGGGTGCCGCGCGCTCCAGGCCGCGATCTCCGGCGTTTCGCCGACCGCGCGCAGCACCGCGCCCCCGACCGACAGCGCCACCGGCCACATCCGCTCGATCCGGAGCACCAGCCACCACAGGATCGCGAGTGCCGCGACGAAACCGAGACCGAGCAGCGCGAGCCGGGTAATCATCGGCCCGAAGCGCGTCAGGATATCGCCGAGAAAATAGCCGATGGCGATATGCACGAGCGCATAGGGCACCGCCGTGGCGACGGTCCAGGCGAGGAACTTCCGGTGCGCCATCCCCGCCACCGCGGCCACCAGCGGAACCAGGCCCGAAACCGGGCCGAGAAACCGCCCGATCACCAGCGCGAGGCCGCCGTGCCGGGCAAACAGCCGCTCGGCCCGCCCGTAGGTCGCCGATTGCACGAACCAGCCGCGCTCGGCCAGCCCGCGCCTTGCGAGGCGACCGGTCCAGTAACCGGCCGAATTGCCGAGAATCGAGCCCGCCACCACGAACCAGAACAGATCGAACGGCCCGAGCACGCCCCGCTGCACCAGGATGCCACCGGCATCGACGATCAGTGTGCCGGGCACGAAAACCCCGGTGACGAACCAGGCCTCGAGCATCGCCGCGAGGCCGATGACCCAATAGGTCCAGACGCCGAGGCTGGAGAGCGAAGGGATAATCTGGTCGAGCGAATGGGGCATGGGCCGGCCAGACTTAGGAGCGCCCGCGGCAATCGTCCAGATGCCCCCGGCGGCCCGGTCGGAAAGATCGCCGCCGGCCCGCCCGGATCAGACCTCTTCGAGCAGCCCCCGCCCCTTCAGCAGCGGTTCGACCCCCGGCATCTCGCCCCGGAACGCGACATAGGCTTCGGCCTCGTCGCGCCGGCTGCCGGCCGAGAGCACGAAGGCTTCGAGCCGCTGGGCGACGCCCCTGTCGAACGGATCGCCCGCCTCCTCGAAGGCCGCGAAGGCATCCGCGTCCATCACCTCCGACCACATGTAGGAGTAATAGCCCGACGAATAGCCGTCGCCGGCGAAGACATGGGCGAAATGCGGCGTCGCGTGCCGCATCCGTATCGCCCGCGGCAACCCGATCTCTTCGAGCACCTCGGCCTGTTTCTGCATCGGGTCGGCCGGCGGCGCGCCGCGGTGGAACGCGAGATCGACCAGCGCCGAGGCGAGGTATTCGACGGTCTGGAACCCCATGTCGTAGCGCGCGGCGCCGAGCAGCCGGTCGCGCAGCTCGGGCGGCAGCGCCTCGCCGCTCTCGGCATGTGTGGCGAACCGGTCGAGCACCTCGGGCACTTCGAGCCAATGCTCGTAAAGCTGGCTCGGCAGCTCGACGAAATCGCGCGCCACGGACGTGCCCGAGATCGATTCGTAAGCGACGTCCGAGAGGATGCTGTGCAGCGCATGGCCGAACTCGTGAAACAGCGTGCGTGCATCGTCCCAGCCGAGCAGCGCCGGCTTGCCCGCCCCCGGCTTCACGAAGTTGCACACGTTCACCACGATCGGCCGCACTTCGCCCCCGAGATTGCGCTGCGAGCGCATCGACGAACACCAGGCCCCCGACCGCTTCGAGCCCCGGGCGAAGTAGTCGCCGATGAACACCGCCATGTGCCGCCCGTCCCGCGTCACCTCCCAGGCCCGCGCGTCCGGGTGGTAGAGAGCCACGTCGAGCGGGCGGAACTCGAGCCCGAACAGCCGCGCCGCGGTATCGAACGCCGCCTCGACCATCCGGTCGAGCTGCAGATAGGGCTTCACCGTCGCCTCGTCGAAATCGTGCTCGGCCTGGCGGCGCTTCTCGGAATAATAGTGCCAGTCCCAGGGCTCGAGCGGCCCGGCATGGCCGTCGGCCTTGAGCATCGCCTCGAGCAGTCCCGCATCGCGCTCCGCCGCCGCCCGCGCCGGCGCCCAGACCCGCAGGAGCAGCGCCTCCACCGCCTCGGGGCTGCCGGCCATCTCGGTCGCGAGCTTGAAGCGCGCGAAATCGTCGTAGCCCAACAGCCGGGCCCGCTCGGCCCGGAGCGCCAGCGTCTCGGCCGCGAGCGCCCGGTTGTCGGTCGTCCCGCCATTGGCGCCCCGCGCCGCGAAGGCCTCGTAGGCTTTCCGCCGCAGCGCGCGGTCGGGCGAGAACGCGAGAAACGGCATGATGAGCGAGCGCGAGGTGGTGACCACCGGCCCCGCCGCGCCGCGCTCTTCTCCCGCCGCCCGCGCCGCGTCCTGCAGGAACCCCGGCAACGGCGAAAGATCGGATTCGGACAAGTCCATCGCCCATTCCCGCTCATCCGCAAGCAGGTTTTGCGTGAATTCTGTACCCAGCGCCGCCAACCGCTCCAGCACCGCGCGCAGCCGCTCGCGGTCGTCGCCCTCAAGCAGCGCCCCCGCCCGCACGAAACCGCGGCGCGTCAGCATCAGCACCCGCGCCTGCTCCTCGTCGAGCCCAAGCGCGTCGCGATCCTGCCACAGCGCCTCGACCCGCGCGAACAGCGCCGGGTTCATCGAGATGTCGGAGCCATAGGCCGCGAGCTTGGGCGACACTTCGCGCTGCAGGGCCTCGCGCGCCGGCGTCGCATCCGCGGCCGCGAGGTTGAAGAACACGCCGAGCACCCGGTTCAAGGTCCCGTCCGCCAGCTCCAGCGCCTCGATCGTGTTGGTAAACGTCGCGGGCTCGGGGTTGTCGGCGATGGCGGCAATCGCGGCGCGCGCCTCGGCAAGCGCGGCGTCGATCGCCGGCCCGAAATCGGCGTCGTCAATGGCCTCGAACGGCGGCAGGGCAAAATCGCCGTCCCAGGCGGCAAGCAGGGGGTTGGTCATCCGGGGTCTCCTTTGGGCCGAAGCTATGTCGCCGCGTCCCCGCCCACAACCCGGCCCTCGCCGCAGACCGGACAATCCTCGCGCCGCTTGGTGCGGATCACCCGGGGCTCGCCGTACAGCCCGTCCCACAGCAGCATCCGGCCGCGCAGCGCCTCGCCAGCGCCCGCGATTATCTTGATCGCCTCGGTGGCCATCATCGTGCCGATCACCCCGGGCAAGGGCCCGACCACGCCGGCCTCGGCACAGGAGGGTGCGAGCCCCGCCGCCGGCGCTTCGGGAAAGACGCATTGGTAGCACGGCGCGCCGGCGCCCGGATCCCAGACCGAGACCTGCCCCTCCCACTGGCTGATCGCGCCGCCGACCACGGGCTTGCCCAGCTCCGCCGCCACCCGGTTGACCAGATAGCGCGTGGCGAAATTGTCCGAGCCTTCGACGATCAGATCGTAGTCGGCGAACAGCTCGGCCGCGATCTCGGCGTCGAGCCGCCGGTTGTAGGGCCGCACGGTGATATGCGGGTTCTGCGCCACCATCGCCGCCTCGGCCGAAAACACCTTGGGTGTGCCGATATCGCCATCGCGGTGGATCACCTGGCGCTGCAGGTTCGAATTGGCCACCACGTCATCGTCGATCACCCCGATGGTGCCGACGCCGGCGGCGGCGAGATACAGGAGCGCCGGCGACCCGAGCCCGCCGGCCCCCACCACCAGAACCCGCGCGTTCTTCAGCGCCTTCTGCCCGGGCCCGCCGATCTCGCG
>JAGRMO010000328.1 GCA_020441205.1 Maritimibacter sp. | reverse complement strand
CGGGCCTGGGACGAGATCTGGTCGAAGGTGGATTTCGCGACCTACGGCATGTAATCCCAAATGGCCCGCCCCGCGAAGGGGCGGGCCAACTCCTTCTGGCCGGGACCGCCATGCACCTGCTTGTCACTCTCGCCGCGCGCGCGGCCAAGTTCTTCGGATATCTCGGCGCCCTCGCCGTCGTGGCGATGATGCTGCACATCGGCCTCGATGTGATCCTGCGCAACGCCTTCCGCATCTCGCTCGACACTGTGCCCGAGATCGTCGCGCGTTATTACATGACCGCGCTCGCCTTCCTGCCGCTCGCCTGGCTCGAACTGCGCCGCGACATGATCTCGGTCGAGTTGCTCGATTTCGCCCTGAGCTCCCGGGCGCGGCGGCTGTCCGACATCCTCGTCCTGCTGATCGCGGCAATCGTCTACGCCCTTCTCGCCTGGACCAACTGGGACAAGGCCCTGTCGGAGACCCGCGTCGGCACGCTGGTCGAGATCGCCACCTACAAGATGCCGGTCTGGCATTCGTTCTGGTTCCCCGCCATCGGCTTCACGCTGGCAACCTTCGTCACCGCATTGCTCGCGCTCGGCCGGCTCTGGCCCGCCCTCGGCGCCCCGCTCGATGAGGCCGCCCATGAGCGTTGAGACCGGCATCTGGGGCGTCGTCGCCCTCGGCTTCCTGCTGATCCTGCGCCTGCCCGTGGCGCTCGCGCTGATCCTCGTCTCGTTCTCCGGCATCTGGGCGATGATCGGGCTGAAACCGGCCCTCGGCATCCTCGAGAACACGCCCTACAGCTTCGTCGCGAGCTGGACGATGTCGGCGGTGCCGATGTTCCTGCTGATGGGCTTCGTCGCCTTCCACACCGGCATGACCGGCGGGCTCTTCGCCGCCGCCAAGGTGCTGCTCGCGCGCCTGCCGGGCGGGCTCGCGATCTCGTCGATCTTCGCCTGCTCGGCCTTCGCCAGCGTCTCGGGCTCCTCCGTTGCCACCGCCGCCGCCATGGGCCGCATTGCCATCCCCGAGATGGTCAAGGCCGGCTACCGGCCCTCGATCGCGGCGGGCTCGATCGCCGCCGGCGGCACCATCGGCGCCCTGATCCCGCCGTCGATCCTGATGATCATCTACGGCATCATCGCCGAGACCTCGGTCACCCAGGTCTTCGTCGGCGGCCTCACCATCGGCATCCTGACCGCGCTCTCCTACGCCATCGTCATCCTCGTCATCAGCCTCACCCGCCCCGACGTGATCCCGGCCCGCGCCGAGCTCGACCCCGGCGAAGGCGGCCGCATCCTGGTGAAGATCCTGCCCGTGGGCGCTCTCGTCGTGCTGGTCTTCGGCGGGTTGTTCTCGGGCTACTTCACCGCCACCGAGGCCGGCGCGGTGGGCGCGCTCGGCACGGTCGTCCTCGCCGCGATCACCGGCAAGCTCACCCGCCACGCGATCTCGCGTTCGCTGATCGAGACCGTGACCACCACCGGCTCGCTGCTCATCATCGGCATCGGCGCGACGATGTTCACCCGCTTCCTCGGCCTCTCGGGCCTGCAGGGCTTCATCGCCCAGGCCGTCGCCGGCGCCGATCTCGGCTATCTCGGGCTGATGCTCATCATCGTCGTGATCTACCTGATCCTCGGCACCTTCATGGAGCCCTTCGGCGCGATGCTGGTGACCCTGCCGGTCTTTCTGCCCGTGCTCGAAGCCCAGGGCGTGTCGCTGGTCTGGTTCGGGGTGCTGGTGGTCAAGCTGCTCGAAATCGGCATGATAACCCCGCCGGTCGGCCTCAACGTCTTCGTCATCCGCAACGTCGCCGCCGCCCATGTCACCACCGCGCAGATCTTCAAGGGCGTCATCCCCTTCCTGGTCGCCGACCTCGTCGTCGTCGCCCTGGTCATCGCGGTGCCGGCAATCGTGCTGTTCCTGCCGGGCCTGCTGTGATCACATCGGCTCAAACCCGCCGGGCCAGGCGGCCGCGACGCTGACGCAACGGCAGGCGGCATTCCATTTCGGCGCAGTTAGTCCTATATTATTATTATGCGCGGATGGACCGACGAACCCGTCGTCCGGCAGTTGAACGGGTCGAACGAACGACGGTTCCAGCGCAACGTTCATGCCATCCGACGTCTGTTCCGCGCAGTCGGACGGGGCACCCCGCTCACCCTCGACCGGGGCGCTCCGCACGGCCACGCTGGAACGAAAGGAACGTCCAATGGCAAACACGAAACGTCGTCATTCCGACACGATGGAAGACCTGCGCGTCGATTTCGAGATGCTGCGTGAGGACGTGGGCGCACTGGCTCAGATCCTGAAGGAAGAGGTCCGCGGCAAGGAACGCGACCTCACCGACCGCACTTCCGAGCGCGTCGTGGCCCTCAGG
>JAGRMO010000092.1 GCA_020441205.1 Maritimibacter sp. | reverse complement strand
CTGATGCTCGCGCTGATCGCCCGCGACTTCGGCCCGGAAGTGGCTAACGCGGTGGCCGACCAGCAGATCTACACCTCGATCCGCACCGAGCGCGACACCCAGCGCCTCTCGGTGCCCACCCGGATCGGCGTGCGCCACCCGAAACTCGCCCGCGTCATCCAGGCGATGGAGAGCAACATCGAAGAGCCCGAGAGCCCGGCGAAGCTCGCGGCCGAGGTCGGGCTGTCGACCCGCCAGCTCGAACGGCTGTTCCGCCGCTATCTCAACCGCTCGCCGAAGCGCTACTACATGGAACTGAGGCTGCAGAAGGCCCGCAACCTGCTGATGCAGACCGATATGAGCGTCATCAACGTGGGCCTCGCCTGCGGCTTCACCTCGCCCTCGCATTTCTCGAAATGCTACCGCGCGCATTACGAGACCACGCCCTACCGCGAACGCGGAACCCAGGGCGCGCGCGCGGAGGACGAAGCGCAAGAGTTCGCCGCTTTTGACGAATGACCGCGCGTTCCCTTGCGGCAGACCACATTCGGCCGCATCCGGACGGCCTTTTCTTTTCGGTCAGAAACGCTAGGCTATCGGCCGGAACACTATATCCAACTGGGAGTACCAATATGAAAAAACTGCTTCTCGCGTCGGCGGCCACGGCTCTCGTCGCCTCCGCCGCCTCTGCGGAGGAAATCAAACTCGGCGTTCTGCTCGGCTTCACCGGCCCGCTGGAATCGATGGCCGGTGCGATGGCCGATGGCGCCGAGCTGGCGATGGCCGAAGTCAACGCCGCCGGCACCCTCCTTGGCGGCAGCACCGTCGCCGCGGTGCGCGCTGACTCGACCTGCATCGACGCCGCCGCCTCGACCGCCTCGGCCGAACGCCTCGTCACCTCGGACGGCGTCAAGGGCATCGTCGGCGGCATGTGCTCGGGCGAGACCACCGCGGCGCTGCAGAACGTCGGCATCCCGAACGGCATGGTGATGATCTCGCCGTCGGCCACCTCGCCGGCGCTCTCGACCGTCGAAGACAACGGCCTGTTCTTCCGCACCGCGCCGTCGGATGCCCGCCAAGGCGAGATCATGGCCGCGATCCTGATGGAAAAGGGCATCGGTTCGGCTGCGGTGACCTACACCAACAACGACTACGGCAAGGGCCTCGCCGACAGCTTCGCCGCCGCCTACACCGCGGCCGGTGGCACCGTCACGATCAACGCCGCCCATGAGGACGGCAAGGCCGACTACACCGCCGAAGTCGGCGCGCTGGCCTCGGCCGGCGGCGACATCCTCGTCGTCGCGGGCTATGTCGACCAGGGCGGTTCGGGCATCGTTCGCGCGTCGCTCGATACCGGCGCGTTCGACACGTTCGAATTCCCCGACGGCATGGTCGGCTCGAAGCTGGTCGAGAACTTCGGCTCCGAGATCGACGGCTCGATCGGCCAGCTTCCGGGCACCGACTCCCCGGGCAACGCCGTCTTCGCCGAGATCGTTGGCGACGCCTTCGACCCGACTTCGGCCTATGCCGACACCGCCTATGACGCCGCCGCACTGATCATGCTGGCGATGCAAGCCGCCGGCTCGACCGATCCCGCGGTCTACAAGGACAAGGTGATGGACGTGGCCAACGCCCCGGGCGAGCCGATCTATCCGGGCGAGCTCGGCAAGGCGCTCGAAATCCTTGCCGGCGGCGGCGATGTCGACTACGTCGGCGCCTCGGCGGTCGAGCTGGTCGGTGCGGGCGAAAGCGCCGGCTCTTTCCGCGAAGTGACCTGGGAAGGTGGCGCGGAAACCACCGTCGGCTACCGCTGATCGCGACGGCAGATTTGTGATAACAAGGCAGTCCGGGTCACCCCCGGGCTGCTTTCAAGAACAAGACCGGGGGCCATGACCCCCGAGAGGGGGATGGATGATCGTCGTCGAGGACGTTCACAAGCATTTCGGCGGCTTCCATGCCGTCGACGGCGCCACGCTCACCATCGACAAGGGCTCGATCACCGGGCTCATCGGCCCGAACGGGGCCGGAAAAACCACTCTTTTCAACGTGATCGCCGGGGTTCTTCAACCCACCTCCGGGCGCGTCACGATGGACGGCGAAGACATCACCGGCCTGCCGCCGCATGCGCTCTTTCACAAGGGTCTGCTGCGCACCTTCCAGATCGCCCATGAATTCGGCTCGATGAGCTGCCGCGAGAACCTGATGATGGTGCCGGGCGGCCAGGCCGGCGAAAAACTCTGGGACACCTGGTTCGGCCGCAAACGCATCGCCGACGAAGAGCGCGCGCTCCGGGCCAAGGCCGACGAAGTGCTCGAGTTCCTCACCATCGAACACCTCGCCGACCATCGCGCCGGGCAGGTCTCCGGCGGGCAGAAGAAGCTCCTGGAGCTCGGCCGCACGATGATGGTCGACGCCAAGATCGTGTTTCTCGACGAGGTCGGCGCCGGCGTGAACCGCACCCTGCTCAACACCATCGGCGACGCGATCCTCAAGCTCAACAAGGAGCGCGGTTACACCTTCGTTGTGATCGAGCACGACATGGATTTCATCGGCCGGCTCTGCGATCCGGTGATCTGCATGGCCGAGGGCAAGGTGCTTGCCCAAGGCACGCTCGCCGAGATCAAGGCCAATGAACAGGTGATCGAGGCCTATCTCGGCACCGGGTCGAAGCACAAGAAGCCCGCCGACGCGGCCGAGGCGGAGGCACCCGCATGAGCAAACCCTTCGAACAGGAAGGCTACAACCGCGACGCCTCGATCGTGAACCCGGGCGGTCAGGGCGAGCTTGCCGCCGGCAAGTATTCCGGCCACCCACGGCCGTCGCAGCCCGGCGAGCCGTTTCTCGTGGGCGAGGCGATGACCGGCGGCTACGGCAAGCACGGCCCCGATATCATCACCGACTGCACCATCACCGTCGACCGCGGCGAGATCGCGGTGATCGTCGGCCCCAACGGCGCGGGCAAGTCCACCGCGATGCGGGCGCTGTTCGGCATGCTCAACCTGCGCGAGGGCGACGTGCGGCTCGACGGCGAGGACATCTCCGCGCTGAGCCCGCAGGCCCGGGTGGTCAAGGGCATGGGCTTCGTGCCGCAGACCCACAACATCTTCACCTCGATGACGGTCGAGGAAAACCTCGAGATGGGCGCCTTCATCCGCAAGGACGACATCCGCGAGACGATGGAGCAGGTCTACGATCTGTTCCCGATCCTCAAGGACAAGCGGTCCCAGGCCGCAGGCGAGCTCTCGGGTGGCCAGCGCCAGCAGGTCGCCGTCGGCCGCGCGCTGATGACCCGGCCCAAGGTGCTGATGCTCGACGAACCCACCGCCGGCGTCTCGCCGATCGTGATGGACGAGCTGTTCGACCGGATCATTGAGGTCGCCCGCACCGGGCTGCCGGTGCTGATGGTCGAACAGAACGCCCGCCAGGCGCTGGAGATCGCCGACAAAGGCTACGTCCTGGTCCAGGGCCAGAACGCCCATACCGGCTCGGGCAAGGCGCTGCTCGCCGACCCCGAGGTGCGCGCGAGCTTCCTGGGGGGCTGAGGGTGCAATCCGTGTTTCCCCGCGCCGCGCTGGCAGCTGCTTTGGCCCTGCCCGTCTCCCCGGCCCTTGCCGGCACCACCTGCACCTTCGACGTCGAGTGCTACCAGACCGATCCCTGCGCGGCGTCGGGCTGGGAGCTGAGCGTCGACCTCGCCGCCGGCACGATCTCCTCCGTCGCCGAAGACCTCGAGATCCTGCACGCCACGCCGGACGGCCTCCAGATCGTCGCCCGCGGGGAGGGCTCGTTGAACCTGCTCACCATCGGCGAGACGGCGAGCCTGTTCACCAGCCATATCGCCGGCGCGCCGACGGTGCTCACCTATGTCGGGGAGTGCGCCGCACAATGAGCCTGCATACACGTCTCTTCGGGGCCTTCCTCTGTTGCGCCGTCCTGCCCGGGCTCGCCGCCGCCGAAGGCAACCGGCTCACCCTCGCCTGCGCGCCTCTCGCCCCCGCCGATGCGGGCAGCGAAGAGACGGCCCCCCTGCCCGCGTCCCCCGGGTTCCTGCTCGCCCCGGTCAAGACCGACCGCGCCGGCGCCGGCGAGATCCAGGCGACCGGACCCGACGGCGGCCCCTTTGCCGGCGTCACCGCGTCCCATACCGGGCCTTTCGCCTGGACCGCGGGCACCGTGCTCAACACGCTCACCGTCGAGGGCACCACCGCCGACGGCCGTACCCTGGTATTCTGGCACCGGCTCGACCAGGCCCAGGCGGCGGTGCCGCCCGCGGGCCAACTCGTCAAACTGATCTGCGAGGTCTCCTGATGGACTTCCTCAACGCCATCGTGGCGCTGTCCAACTTCGTGCTGATCCCGGCCATCGCCTATGGTTCGCAGCTCGCCCTCGGCGCGCTCGGGGTGACGCTCATCTACGGGATCCTCAGGTTCTCGAACTTCGCC
>JAGRMO010000091.1:29778-29989 GCA_020441205.1 Maritimibacter sp. | reverse complement strand
GATGGCGACGATGCGCTGCGACCATCCCGACATCGAGGGTTTCATCGCCGCCAAGGCCGATGCGGCGCGGCTTCGGATGTTCAACATGTCGGTGCTGGTGACCGACGCCTTCATGGCGGCGGTCGAGGCGGACGGGCCCTGGGAGCTCACGTTCGGCGGGCAGGTCTATCACACGATCCAGGCGCGGGATCTGTGGAACAAGATCATGCGC
>JAGRMO010000091.1:29167-29680 GCA_020441205.1 Maritimibacter sp. | reverse complement strand
GCTGCCGCCCTATGGCGCCTGCCTCCTGGGCTCGATCAACCTCGCCCGGCTGGTGGCCGAGCCGTTCGAGGCGGGCGCGCGGGTGGACGAGCCGGCGCTCGACGCGCTGGTGGCCACCGCTGTGCGGATGATGGACAACGTGGTCGACGCGAGCCGCTTCCCGCTCGAGGCGCAGCGCCAGGAGGCGCTGGCGAAACGGCGCATCGGGCTCGGGGTGACGGGGCTTGCGGATGCGCTCCTCATGGTGGGGCTGCGCTACGGCTCGGACGAGGCGGCGCGGCAGACCGAGGACTGGATGCACCGGATCGCGCGCGCGGCCTATCTCGCGAGCGTGGAGCTTGCGAAGGAGAAAGGGCCGTTTCCGCTGTTCGAGGCCGAGCCCTACCTCGCCTCGGGCACGCTCACCCATATGGACGAGGACGTGCGCGACGCGATCCGCGCCCATGGCATCCGCAATGCTCTGCTCACCTCGATCGCGCCCACCGGCACGATCAGCCTCTATGCCGGCAATGT
>JAGRMO010000091.1:25934-29143 GCA_020441205.1 Maritimibacter sp. | reverse complement strand
CTATGCCTATACCCGCAAGGTGCTGCAGAAGGACGGAACGCGGACCGAGGAGGAAGTGGTCGATTACGCGGTGCGGAAATGGCGCGAGAAGTTCGACGACAGCCCGCTGCCGGACCATTTCGTCGATGCCCAGACGCTCGCCCCGGCCGACCATGTGAAGATGCAGGCCGCCGCCCAGAAATGGATCGACTCGTCGATCTCGAAGACGATCAACGTGCCCGAGGACATCTCGTTCGAGGCGTTCAAGGATGTCTATGCCCAGGCCTATGCGACCGGCTGCAAGGGCTGCACCACCTACCGGCCCAACGAGGTGACGGGATCGGTGCTGAGCGTGAGCGAGAAGGCCGACGCGACGCCCGAGCGCGACAGCGGGGCGGAGGTGATCTATATCTCGGAACCGCTCGACCGGCCGGGCGCGCTCGAAGGCGCGACCTACAAGCTCAAGTGGCCCGAGAGCGAGCACGCGATCTACATCACGGTGAACGACCTCGTGGTCGGCGGCCAGCGCCGGCCCTTCGAAGTGTTCATCAACTCGAAGAACATGGAGCATTTCGCCTGGACCGTGGCGCTCACGCGGATGATCTCGGCGGTGTTCCGGCGCGGCGGCGACGTGAGCTTCGTGGTCGAGGAGCTGAAGGCGGTGTTCGACCCGCGCGGCGGGGGCTGGATGGGCGGGAAATACGTGCCCTCGATCCTCGCCGCCATCGGCGGGGTAATCGAGCGCCACATGATCGAGACCGGCTTCATCGCCGGCGAGGGCATGGGGCTGAAAGCCGATCCGCATGCGCAGGTGGTCAATCTCGGCACCCGGCGAGGGCCGGCCTGCCCGCGCTGCGGCCAGTACGAGATGCGAATGGTCGAGGGCTGCATGACCTGCGCCTCCTGCGGCCATTCGAAATGCGGCTGACGCGGCGGGGCTGAGCGCCGGCCGTCCGCGCCGCAGCGCTGCGGGGATCGCTCGCGAATTGCCCGGCGGCGCGATGGCATCGCCGAGCTTTGCCCATGTTTTCAGCATGTTCGATCCCGAGGGTCGCAAACTGCGCAATGTGCTTGCGGCGGCCGCGATTCGGTGAAACCGAGGGCGCATGAAGAACGAGCTATCCGTGGTCGTCGTCGAGACCGATCCGAACCGGGCCGCGCTCATCGTCGAGAGCCTCACGGTTGCGGGCGATTTCGCCGTGCGTGTGCTCACCGGGGTCAACGACCTCGCCGAACGGATCCGGGCGCTGAAGCCCGACGTGGTGCTGATCGACATCGCCAACCCCTCACGCGACACGCTGGAAGAGATGGCGCTGGCCACCGGGCCCAAGGAGCGCACGGTGGCGATGTTCGTCGACCGGTCGGACGAGGGGATGACGCGGGCCGCGATCGAGGCGGGCGTGTCGGCCTATGTGGTCGACGGGATGCAGCCCGAGCGGCTGAAGCCGATCCTCGATGCGGCGGTGGCGCGGTTCAACATGTTTCAGCGGATGCGGGTCGAGCTCGAGACCACCAAGCGGGCGCTCGAGGAACGCAAGGTGATCGACCGGGCCAAGGGGCTGGTGATGAAGGCGCGCGGGCTGGGCGAGGACGAGGCCTATGCGCTGTTGCGCAAGACCGCGATGGATCAGAACCGGCGGGTGGCCGATGTGGCGCAGGCGCTGGTGACGGCGGCGGGGCTGCTCTCGTGAGCGGGGTGGTGCTCTCGGTCGGGTTCATCCCGCTGGTCGACGCCGCGCCCCTGGTGGTGGCGCAGGAGATGGGGTTCGCGGCCGAAGAGGGGCTGGCGCTCGATCTGGTTCGGGCGCCGTCGTGGTCGTCGGTGCGCGACATGCTGGTGTTCGGCCGGGTGGAGGCCGCGCATATGCTGGCGCCGGTTCCGGTGGCGGCGGCGCTGGGGCTCGGCGGTACCGGGGCGCCGCTCTCGGTGCTGTCGGTGCTCTCGGTCAACGGCGACGTGATCGGGGTGAGCGCGGCGCTCGCGGCCCGGCTGCGCGCGGCGGGCCATGGCTTCGGCTTCGAGGATGCGCGCGAGGCGGGCACGGCGTTGATCGCGGCCGCCGGCGGGCGGCTTCGGATCGGGGTGCCGTTTCCGTTCTCGATGCATGCGGAACTGCTCTATTACTGGCTCACCGCGCTCGGACTGCCGGCGCCGCAGGGGGTCGACATCCGCACGGTGCCGCCGCCCCTGATGGCGGATGCGATAAAGGCGGGCGAGATCGACGCGTTCTGCGTCGGCGAACCCTGGGGGTCGATCACCGTCGAGCAGGGGGTGGGCAGCCTGCTGCTGCCGTCGCAAGCGATCTGGGCCTTCGCGCCGGAAAAGGTGCTCGCGGTGCGCAGCGACTGGGCCGTGGCCGAGCCCGGGCTCTCGGCCCGGCTGATCCGGGCGCTGTGGCGGGCGGGGCGGTGGCTGGCCGATCCCGAGGCGCGGGTGCTGACGGCGGAGCTCTTGGCGCGGCCCGAGTATCTCGACCTGCCGCCGGAAATCGTCGACCGGGCGCTGTCGGGCGCGTTCACGATCTCGCCGCAGGGCGAACAGCGCGCCGCGCCGGGCTTCGTCGAGTTCCACCGGGGGGCGGCCAACTTCCCGTGGCGCAGCCAGGCGCAGTGGATCGCCTACCAGCTCGCCGCGCGCACCGGGCTCGACCGGGCCGAGGCGATGACGCGGGCGCGCTCGGTGTTCCGCACCGACATCTACCGCGCCGCGCTGGCCGGGACCGGGGCCGATCTGCCGGGCGCGTCGTCGAAGATCGAGGGCACGATCGAGGCCGATACGCCGGTGGCCAGCGAGTCGGGAAAGCTATTCCTTTCGCGGAATGTGTTTTTCGACCGCCGCGTTTTTGACCCGGACGCGCCGCCGGGCTGAATCGCGCGCCCATCATTTGGGCAGTTTCTGCATCGCAGCGAGAATCCTTCGGATCTGCAGCATTTGGCGATTGCCATTCGGCCGCGGGGCTGCGGAGATGACACTGTAGGCACGCAATGGCGCGCGCCGACGGAATTCTCCCAGCGATGGGACATCCAGAGCAAAGCCGCTCGACCCTGCGTCCACCTCCTCCCGGGCGTAATGGTCGGCGGCTTTTTTCGTTCTCCCGCGCCCGAGGGCGCAACCAGGACAGGGAATTCAGGGAAATGAAGAAACTCCTCCTCGCGCTCGCGGCCTCGACCGCTCTGACCGCACCGGCGCTGGCCGAAACGCTCGACCTCGAAAAGGACGTGCTGACCTT
>JAGRMO010000091.1:25383-25832 GCA_020441205.1 Maritimibacter sp. | reverse complement strand
GCCAACTGGAAGGTGCTGCTCGACGGGGTGATCTCGGGCACGCTCGACGGTGCGCATATGCTCGCCGGCCAGCCGATCGCCGCCACCATCGGCTATGGCACCGAGGCGCATATCATCACCCCGTTCTCGATGGACCTGAACGGCAACGGGATCACCGTGTCGAACGCGGTCTGGGAAGAGATGAAGCCGAACATCCCGGTGGGCGACGATGGCAAGCCGGTGCATCCGATCTCGGCCGAGGCGCTGGCGCCGGTGGTGGCGAAGTACAAGTCGGAGGGCAAGCCCTTCAACATGGGCATGGTGTTCCCGGTCTCGACCCACAACTACGAGCTGCGCTACTGGCTCGCGGCCGGCGGGCTGAACCCCGGGTTCTACAGCCCCGAGGACATCTCGGGCCAGATCGGCGCCGACGTGCTCCTGTCGGTGACGCCGCCGCCGCAGATGCCGGC
>JAGRMO010000091.1:19726-25322 GCA_020441205.1 Maritimibacter sp. | reverse complement strand
GTGTTCAAGGGCATCGGCGTGCCGGTGATCACCGACTACGAGCTGTGGAAGAACAACCCCGAGAAGGTGTTCGGCATCACCGCCGAGTTCGCCGAGGCGAACCCCAACACCACGCTCGCGATCGTCAAGGCGCTGATCCGCGCGGCGATCTGGCTCGACGAGAACGACAACGCCAACCGCGAGGCGGCGGTGGAGATCCTGGCGCGGCCCGAATATGTGGGCGCCGATGCCGAGGTGATCGCCAACTCGATGACCGGCACGTTCGAATACGAGAAGGGCGACACCCGCGAGGTGCCCGACTTCAACGTGTTCTTCCGCTACAACGCGACCTATCCCTACTACTCCGACGCGATCTGGTACCTCACCCAGATGCGCCGCTGGGGCCAGATCGCCGAGCCGAAGCCCGACTCCTGGTACGAAGAAGTGGCGAAATCGGTCTACAAGCCCGAGATCTACCTCGAAGCCGCGCGGATGCTGGTCGACGAAGGGCTGGCGAACGAGGCCGACTTCCCCTGGGACAGCGACGGCTACAAGGCGCCGACGCCGGCCGAAGACGTGATCGACGGCATTCCCTACGATGCCCACACCCCCAACGCCTATCTCGACAGCCTGCCGATCGGCCTGAAGGGCGAGCAGGTGGTCGAGGGCACCGAGATCAAGGGGTAACGGCGGGTTTCGCCCACCCTGCGGGTCCGCTCGCAGGGTGGGCGCCAGCCCACCTTCCAATCCAGACAGCGAGGACGAAAGCATGACCGTCGCCGACCCGAATTTCGCCGCCGCCGCCGAGCGCGAGGCCCGCCGCGCGCGGCTGTTCACCCGGCTCAACAAGGCCGACGCCTATCTCAAGGTGCTCGGGTTCGGCTGGGTGACCCCGCTCATCAAGGCCGCCCTCGGCGACAACCCGAAGGCGCAGTTGAAGGAGGTCTGGATCGGGCTCGGGGTGCCGGTGCTCTCGATCATCGCCTTCCTCATGGTCTGGGGGGCGCTGGCGCCGAAGGTGCAGACCTCGCTCGGCGCGATCCCGGGGCCCGCGGCGGTCTGGGCGGAGGCGGTGACGCTGCACGAGGACGCGATGGCGAAGGCCGCGAAGGAGGCCGCGTTCTACGAAAAGGTCGAGGAACGCAACGCGAAGCTGATCGCCGAAGGCAAGGCGGACCAGGTCAAGGAAATCCCCTTTACCGGCGCGCCGTCCTATTACAACCAGATCTGGACCTCGATCCGGACCGTGTTCTTCGGCTTCCTGATCGGCTCGCTCATCGCCATCCCGGTGGGCATCCTCGCGGGCCTGAGCCCCACCGCGAATGCCGCCGTCAACCCGCTCGTCCAGGTGTTCAAGCCGGTGAGCCCGCTCGCGTGGCTGCCGCTGGTGACCATGGTGGTGAGCGCCGTCTATGTCACCAACGACGGGCTGTTCGCCAAGTCGTTCCTGATCTCGGCGATCACCGTGACGCTATGCTCGCTCTGGCCCACGCTCATCAACACCGCCCTCGGGGTGGCCTCGATCGACAAGGATCTCATCAGCGTCTCGAAGGTGCTGAAGATGTCGACCGGCACGAAGATCCGCAAGCTGGTGCTGCCGTCGGCGCTGCCCTTGATCTTCACCGGCCTCAGGCTGTCGCTCGGGGTGGGCTGGATGGTGCTGATCGCGGCCGAGATGCTGGCGCAGAACCCCGGCCTCGGCAAGTTCGTCTGGGACGAGTTCCAGAACGGGTCGTCGCAATCGCTCGCCCGGATCATGGTCGCGGTCTTCACCATCGGCCTGATCGGCTTCCTGCTCGACCGGCTGATGTTCGCGCTGCAATCGCTCCTCACCTTCACGAACAACCGGTGACCGACATGGCCGTGCTCGAATTCCGCAATGTCTCGAAGTCCTTCGGCGAAGGGACACACGAGACCAAGGTGCTGAACGGCATCGATCTCAAGGTGGAGGATGGCGAGTTCCTGGTGCTGCTCGGCTTCTCCGGTACCGGCAAGACCACCCTCATCAACCTGATGGCGGGGCTCGAGTTTCCGACCCGGGGCGAGGTCCTGTTCAAGGGCAAGCCGGTGGCCGGACCGGGGCCCGAGCGGGGCGTGATCTTCCAGAGCTATTCGCTGATGCCCTGGCTCACGGTGCAAGGCAACGTGCTGCTGGCGCTGGAATCGGTGTTTCCGAAGATGCCGAAAGCCGAGCGCGAGGCGACGGCGGCGCGTTACATCGAGATGGTCGGGCTCAGCCACGCCGCGAGCCGCCGGCCGGCCGAGCTTTCGGGCGGGATGCGTCAGCGGGTCAACGTGGCGCGGGCCTTGGCGATGAACCCCGAGGTGCTGCTGCTCGACGAGCCGCTCTCGGCGCTCGACGCCCTCACCCGCGCCAATCTCGGCGACGAGATCGAGCAGATCTGGGAGCGCGACCGCAAGACCTGCGTGCTCATCACCAACGATGTGGACGAGGCGATCCTGCTTGCCGACCGGATCATCGCGCTCAACCCCGACGGCACGCTCGGCGAGACGTTCGAAGTGGGGCTCGCCCGGCCGCGCGACCGGGCCGCGATGAACCATGACGAGATGTTCAAGGCGTTGCGCGCCAAGGTGACCAAGTATCTCATGGATGTGGGCATCCAGGCGAAGGCCGAGGGCAGCCGGGTACTGCCGAACGTGACCGCGATCCACAACCTGCCCAGCGCCTACAAGGCGGCGGCCGATGTGCCGTTCTCGGAGCGCTACCTGGAGTTCAGCCAGGTGCACAAGATCTACCCGACGCCCAAGGGGCCGCTCACCGTGGTCGAGAATTTCGACCTCAAGGTGAAGAAGGGCGAGTTCATCTCGCTGATCGGCCATTCGGGCTGCGGCAAGTCGACGGTGCTGACGATGACCGCCGGGCTCAATTCGATCTCGAAGGGCGGCGTCATCCTCGACAACAGCGAGGTGGTCGGCGCCGACCCGGAACGCGCGGTGGTGTTTCAGTCGCCCAACCTGTTCCCGTGGCTGTCGGCCCGCGAGAACGTGGCGATCGGGGTCGACAAGGTCTACCCGAAAGCCTCGCGCGCCGAGCGGCAGGACGTGGTCGACTATTACCTCGAACGGGTCGGGCTCGGCGACGCGATGGACAAAGGCGCCGCCGAGATGTCGAACGGGATGCGCCAGCGGGTCGGGATCGCCCGGGCCTTCGCGCTGTCGCCCAAGCTCCTCTTGCTCGACGAGCCCTTCGGGATGCTCGACAGCCTCACCCGCTGGGAGCTGCAGGAGGTGCTGATGGAGGTCTGGGACCGCACCAAGGTGACCGCGGTCTGCGTCACACACGATGTGGACGAGGCGATCCTGCTCGCCGACCGGGTGGTGATGATGACCAACGGGCCGCAGGCGACCATCGGGCGGATCGTCGACGTCGATCTGCCGCGGCCGCGCACCCGCAAGGCGCTGCTCGAACACCCCGACTACTACCTGTTCCGCGAGCAGGTGCTGTCGTTCCTCGAGGAGTACGAGCACGGGAATACCTCGAAGCGCGCAGACGGCGCGACAGCCAAATCGTCGGCCGGGGCGGCCGGCAAATCCAAGCAAGCGGCGGCCTGAGGCCGGGCACGGAGGGAGTGCGATGGGAGACGTGACGGACACGCAAACGAACACCTTCATCCAGGTGTCGGAAATCTGGGTGCCGCAGGGCGACGTGCTGGTGCTGGAGAAGGGCAATTACGGCGGGCACGACGGCTTTGCCGAGGCCTCGCACCACGAGAGCTTCGCGCGCGGCGAAGGCTTGCCCGGCAAGGCCTGGGCCGAGGGGCGGCCGGTGGTGCTGAAGGGCTTCGACGGGTCGTATTTCAAGCGCACCGAAGCCGCCAAGGCGGCGGGGCTCACCGCCGCGGTGGCGGTGCCGGTGTTCGCGGGGACCGTGCTGAAGGCGGTGCTGGTGGTGCTGTTCGGCGACGACGCGGTGCGGACAGGCGCGATCGAGGTCTGGCACGAGGCCGACGGGCTGTTGATGCTCGACGACGGCTATTACGGCGCGGCCAAGCATTTCGAATGGGTCTCGCAGCACACGCATTTCCCGCGCGGTCAGGGTCTGCCCGGCGGGGTCTGGGCCTCGGGCACGCCGATCCTGATGCGCGATCTGGGCTCGGGCTATGCCTTCATCCGCGCCGAGAGCGCGGGCAAGGCGGGGCTGACCACCGGGCTCGGCCTGCCGATTCCGTCGCCCACGGGCGCGACCTTCGTGCTCACACTGCTGTCGGCCCGCGGCACGCCGATCGCGCGCCGGTTCGAGATCTGGGACGTGCGCGAGCCGCGCGCGGGCCAGCCGGCCGAGGCGGTGCTGACCGACGGCATCTGCGAGCGCGAGGGCAAGCTCTGGGCCGACCAGAACCCGCCGGTCGCGCCGCCGAAGGCCGTGGCCTGGCAGGGACCCATCGGGCAGGTGCTGGGCAGCGGCGTGCCTTTGGTGCGGACCGGTGCCGCCGGACTGCCCGCGGGCTACGCCTCGATGGTGGCCCTGCCGATCTACCGCCACGACCAGCTCGACCATGTGGTCGCCTGGTATCTCTGAGAGGGCTTGGACATGACCAAACTTGTCGTCATCGGCGCGGGCATGGCCTCGGGGCGGGTGCTCGAGCATCTGTTCGAGGCCGCGCCCGGCGCCTTCGAGGTCACGCTGTTCAACGCCGAGCCGCGGGGCAATTACAACCGGATCATGCTCTCGCCGGTGCTGTCGGGCGAGAAGAGCTACGGCGAGATCGTCACCCATGACGAAGGCTGGTACGAAGGCCACGGGGTCACCTGCCGCTTCGGCGAGCGTGTCACCGGGATCGACCGTGCGCGCAAGGTGGTGATCGGCGAGCAGGGCGAAGTGGCTTACGACAAGCTCGTCATCGCCACCGGCTCGGCGCCGTTCATCATCCCGTTGCCGGGCCACGACCTGCCCGGGGTGGTCGCCTACCGCGACCTCGAAGACACCGAGGCGATGATCCGCGCCGCCGGCACGCAAGGCGCGCGGGCGGTGGTGATCGGCGGCGGGCTCCTTGGGCTCGAAGCCGCCGCGGGGCTGAGGCTGCGCGGCATGGAGGTGACGGTGCTGCATATCGCCGGCCACCTGATGGAGCGCCAGCTCGACGAGACCGCGGGCTATCTGCTGAAGAAGGATCTCGAAAAACGCGGGATCGAGGTGATCACCCGGGCCTCGACCAAGGCGATCGAGGGCGCGGGCAAGGTCGAGCGGGTGCTGCTCGAAGACGGCACGGTGCTGCCGGCCGATCTCGTGGTGATGGCGGTGGGCATCCGCCCGGCTGCGGGGCTCGGCCAGGCCGCCGGGCTCGACATGGGCCGGGCGATCAAGGTGGACGCGCAGATGCGCAGCTCCGACCCCGACATCTTCGCCGTCGGCGAATGCGTCGAGTTCGACGGCAACCTGTTCGGCCTCGTCGCGCCGCTCTACGATCAGGCCAAGGTGCTGGCGAAGACGCTCATCGGCGAGGACGACGCGTTCCGGATGCGCGAGCTGTCGACCAAGCTCAAGGTCACCGGCTGCGATCTGTTCAGCGCGGGGGATTTCGCCGAGGGCGAGGGGCGCGAGGACATCGTGTTCCGCGATCCGGGCCGGGGCATCTACAAGCGGCTGGTGATCGAG
>JAGRMO010000091.1:926-19678 GCA_020441205.1 Maritimibacter sp. | reverse complement strand
GGTTCTTCGGCCTCATCAAAGACGCGACGCCGATCGAGGAGATGCGCGAGACGCTGATCTTCGGTCCCGCATTCCAGGCCGGGGGAGGGCTCGCCACGGACCCTCTGGCAGCCGTTGCAGCCTTGCCGGATGACGCGGAAATCTGCGGCTGCAACGGCGTCTGCAAGGGCGACATCCTGAAATCCATCGCGGGCGGAGCGAACACGCTGGAGGCGGTGCGGGCCCAGACCAAGGCGTCGGCCTCCTGCGGCACCTGCTCGGGGCTGGTCGAACAGGTTCTGGCGGTGACGCTCGGCGACGGGTTCGAGGCGGGCGCCGCGAAACCGGTCTGCGGCTGCACCGATCTCACCCATGAGGACGTGCGGCCGCTCATCAAGTCGAAGGCCTTGAAATCGCAACCGGCGGTCTGGCAGGAGCTCGGGTGGAAGACGCCCAACGGCTGCCATGTCTGCCGCCCGGCGATCAACTATTACCTGCTGTCGGACTGGCCCACGGAATATGCCGACGATCCGCAGAGCCGCTATGTGAACGAGCGCAACCATGCGAACATCCAGCTCGACGGCACCTATTCGGTCGTGCCGCGGATGTGGGGCGGGCTGACCACGCCCGACGAGCTGCGCGCCATCGCGGATGTAGCCGAGCGCTACGCGATCCCGACGGTGAAGGTCACCGGGGGCCAGCGGATCGACCTTCTCGGCGTCAAGAAGGAAGACCTTCCCGATGTCTGGCGCGACCTCAACGCCGCCGGCATGGTCTCGGGTCATGCCTATGCGAAGGGGCTGCGCACGGTGAAGACCTGCGTCGGCACCGAGCATTGCCACGTGGCGACGCAGGATTCGATGGGGCTGGGGGTGAAGCTCGAAAAGCTGCTTTGGGGGGCGTGGAGCCCGCACAAGCTCAAAGTCGCGGTCTCGGGCTGTCCGCGCAACTGCGCCGAGGCCACATGCAAGGATCTGGGCGTGGTCTGCGTCGAGTCGGGCTACGAGATTTCCGTCGCCGGCGCGGCCGGGATGGACGTGAAGGAGACCGAGCCGCTCGCCAAGGTGGCGACCGAGGCGGAGGTGCTGGAATACGGCGCCGCCTTCATCCAGCTCTACCGCGAGAACGCCAAGTATCTCGACCGACCCTACAAATGGACCGCCAAGGTGGGCATGGACTGGGTGCGCGAACAGGTTCTGGGCGAGGCCAGCCGCAAGGCGCTCTACGAGCGCTTCAAGGTGAGCCAGAGCGTCTACCAGAAAGACCCCTGGGCCGAGCTCGCCTCGAAGGAAGAGGCGCGCTTCGACCCGATGGCGAAGCTCTACACGGAGGCAGCGGAATGAGCTGGATGGATATCGGCGCGCTGGCGGATGTGCCGGTGCGCGGCGCCCGGATGGTGAAGACGCAAGGGGGCTGCGTCGCGGTGTTCCGCACCGGACCCGAAGAGGTGTTCGCCACCGCCGACCGCTGCCCGCACAAAGGCGGGCCGCTGTCGGAAGGGATCGTGCATGGCACCCGGGTGACCTGCCCGTTGCACAACCGGGTGTTCAGCCTCGAGAGCGGCGAGGCGCAGGGCGCGGACGAGGGACGCATCGCCACCTACCCGATCCGTATCGAGAACGGGCGGCTGATGCTCGACACCGCGGCGCTCGCGGCGCGGGAGCCTGCCTGATGGCAGCGTCCGGGCGCGCAACGGTGAAATCCACCTGCCCCTATTGCGGCGTGGGCTGCGGCGTGCTGCTCACCCCGGACGGGGCCGGCGGGCTCACGGTGAAGGGCGATCCGGACCATCCGGCAAATTTCGGAAGGCTCTGCTCGAAAGGCACCCAGCTTGGTCAGACCGTGGGGCTCGAGGACCGTCTGCTCGCGCCGGTGATCGGCGGGGCGGAGGCAAGCTGGGACGAGGCGCTCGGGCTGGTGGCGGAGAAGTTCTCCGCCGCGATCCGCGATCACGGGCCGGATTCCGTGGCGTTCTACGTCTCGGGCCAGCTTCTGACCGAGGACTACTACGTCGCCAACAAGCTGATGAAGGGGTTCATCGGCTCGGCCAATATCGACACGAATTCGCGGCTCTGCATGGCCTCGTCGGTGGCCGGGCACAAGCGGGCCTTCGGGACCGACACGGTGCCCGGTACCTACGAGGATATCGACGAGGCCGATCTGGTGGTGCTGGCGGGGTCGAACCTGGCCTGGGCGCATCCGGTGCTCTATCAGCGCCTGCTCGCGGCGAAGAAGGCGCGCGGCACAAGGGTGGTGGTGATCGACCCGCGCCGCACCGCGAGCTGCGACGGGGCCGAGATGCATCTGGCGCTCGCCGCCGGCTCGGACGTCGCGCTGTGGAACGGGCTGCTCGCCGAGATCGCTCGGCGCGGGATTGCCGATGAGGGTTTCCTCGACAGGGTCGAGGGGGCCGAAGCGGCGTTCGCGGCGGCGGCGGGCGCCGATCTTGCCGTGACCGGGCTCGACCCGGCCCTGATCGCGGCGTTCTACGATCTGTGGTGCGCGACCGAGAAGGTGGTCACGATCTATTCGCAGGGGGTGAACCAGTCGACCTCCGGCACAGACAAGGTGAACGCGATCCTCAATTGTCACCTGGCCACCGGGCGGATCGGGCGGGCAGGGCAGGGGCCGTTCTCGGTCACCGGCCAGCCGAACGCGATGGGCGGGCGCGAAGTGGGCGGGCTTGCCAATATGCTCGCCTGCCATCTCGACCTCGAGGATGCGGCGCATCGCGCGGCGGTGGCCGGGTTCTGGGGCAGTGCCGCGCTGCCGGAGGCGCCGGGGCTCAAGGCGGTCGACATGTTTCGCGCGGTGGGCGAGGGGCGGATCAAGGCGCTGTGGATCATCCACACCAACCCCGCCGTCACCTTGCCCGACGCCGACCGGGTGCGCGAGGCCATCGGTACCTGCGACTTTACGGTGGTTTCCGACATCACCGGGGCGACCGATACGGCGCGGCTTGCCGATGTGCTGCTGCCCGCCACCGGCTGGGGCGAGAAATCCGGCACGGTGACCAATTCCGACCGCACGATCAGCCGCCAGTGCCCGGTGCTGGCGGTGCCGGGGCAGGCGCGGGCCGATTGGGACATTCTCGCCGAGGTCGGCCGGCGGATGGGCTGGGGGCAGGCGTTCGACTACCAGAGCCCGGCCGAGATCTTTCGCGAATATGCGGCGCTGTCGCATTTCGGCGGGCATTTCGGCCGCGACTTCGATATCTCGGGCCTCGCCGACCTCAGCGATACGGATTACGACGCGCTTGCGCCGGTACGCTGGCCGGTCACGGCGAGGCGGCAGGGGGGCAGGTTCTTTGCCGACGGGGCGTTCTTCACGCCCTCCGGCAAGGCGCGGATGCTGGCGCTGAACCACCGGCCGCCGGCCTCGGCGACGACCCCTGCGCGGCCGTTCCGGCTCAACACCGGGCGGCTGCGCGACCAGTGGCACACGATGACCCGCACAGCGAAATCGCCGCGCCTCGCCGCGCATCTGCCCGAACCGTTCCTCGAAATCCACCCCGCGGACGCGGCCCGGCTCGGGCTCGGCCCGGCGGCGCTGGTCGAGGTGGCCTCGGACCACGGGCGCGCGATCCTGCGGGCGCGGGTGACCGATGCGGTGCGGGAGGGCGAGGTCTTCGCGCCGATGCACTGGACCGGCGAGACCGCGCCATCGGGCCGGATCGACGCGCTGGTCGCGCCGGCGACCGATCCGGTCTCGGGCCAGCCGGAATCGAAGGCCGCCGCGGTCTCGGTCGCGCCGTTCGCGGCCGGCTGGTACGGCTTTGCCGTGTCGCGGGAAGCGCCGCGGCTCGTGGCGGATTACTGGGCGCTCGCGCGCACCGAGCGGGGATATCGGGCCGAGCTTGCGGGCCTTGCCGCGCCCGAAGACTGGGAGGCGCAGGCACGGGCGCTGTTCGGTCTTCCGGAGGCCGAGGCGCAGCTCTTCGCCGATCCCGCGCGGGGGCTCTACCGGATCGCGCTGTTCGAGGCGGGGCGGCTCTCTGCCGCGCTGTTCGTCTCGCGCGAGCCCGCGGCCCTGATGCGCGACTATCTCGCGACATTGCCGGGCGAGGCCGCGCCGGGCGTGCTTTCGGCCCGCGCGCCCACCGACCGGCCCGACCCGGGGCCGGTGGTCTGCTCTTGCTTCGGCGTCGGCGTCAACACCATCGTCGCGGCGATCGAGTCCCTCGGGCTCGCCTCGGTCGAGGCGATTGGCGCGGCGTTGCAGGCGGGCACGAATTGCGGCTCGTGCCGGGCCGAGCTGGCGGCGATCCTGAGCGCCGCGACGGTCAGGGAAGCGGCCGAATAGGGCGCGACGCTCCGCCCCGGCCCGGCGCCAGGGGAAGTTTGGCTTTGCCCGGGCGAATCACCCGTGGTAGGCTCGGGCCAAAGACAAAAAACAAACAGGCACGAGCGGAATATCATGAAAACGGGCTCTGACGGCACGTACGTCATCTCGTGGGCGCAGACCGAGGTCGACGGCCTCGAAGCTGCCCCGCGCGGGGCGTTGGGGGTGGGCGCAAGCTGGCGCTGGAGCGGCGAGGCGGTGCGGATCGACGGGCCGCAGGATCTGATCCTGCTGACCGGCGCCGAGGGCGAGGCGGAGTTCCGCGCCCGGGCCGCGCGCAAGGTGCGCAAGCTGGTGGGCATGGCGATCGGCCGGGGCGGGCCGGTGGCGGAAGCGGGGCTCGACGACCCGCTGTTCGAGCGCGGTTTCGACGTGACGGACGGCTACAGCGCCTATTCGGCCACGGTGATCGACCTCGGGCCGGGGCATCTGCCGCTCCTGATGTTCGCGGGCAGGCGGCCGCCCGCGGATACCGACCTCTGGGTGGCGCGCGCGGCGATGGAGATCGCCGAGGTAACCCGGGTGACCGACCAGCCGACGGGGGTGATCTGTTTCACGCCCGGCACGCTCATCCGCACCGAACATGGCGATCTTCCGGTCGAGGCGATCGGGGAGGGCGACCGGGTCCAGACCAAGGACGATGGGCTGCAAGAGGTGCTGTGGAAGGGCGAGAAGCGGGTTTCGGGCGCGCGGCTCTATGCGATGCCGGAGCTTCGGCCGATCCGGCTGCGCCGGGGCGCGCTGGGGATCGACCGGCCGGGCGACGACCTGCTCGTCTCGCCCTCGCACCGGATGCTGGTGACCGGCGCGAAGGCGCGCGCCCTGTTCAACACCGACGAGGTGCTGGTGACGGCGCGCGATCTCGTCGACGACGCCCGGGTGGTGCGCGACCATTCGCTGCGCGAAGTGCGCTACATCCACCTGATGTTGCCGCGCCATGAGGTGGTGTTCGCCAACGGGCTGGAGACCGAGAGCTTCCACCCCGCGGGCGAAGCGCTCGACAGCGTCGAGGCGGGGCAAAGGGCGCGGCTTCTGGAGATGATGCCGGGGCTGGACGGCGACCCGATGGGCTATGGCGACTATGCCCGCCGGGCGCTGGACCGGGCCGAGGCGGCGATCCTGACCTCGCGCTACAGCTAGGGGGGGGAGCGGCCGGGCGCGCGCTCGATCGGGCGCGGGGGCGGAAAACGCGTTGACTCCGGGGCGCTCGCGACTATAAGCGCGCTGTTCGGGCCCTTCGGGGCCCAAACTCATTGGTGTTGGTGGCCCCCGCAAGGGGATGCCTGTCGGGCTTCGGCCAGAGGACAACGCCCTTCAACCCGGCGCGACGCAGGGTTCGGAAAGCGACCACGGACGAGCCGAGACGCGATCTCGGCCCGATAAGTGGGACCCGGTTTTCGGATCCAGCCGAGATGCCAGCAAATCGAAGGAGATCAGACGGTGACCAAACGCACCTCTGCCAAGTACAAGATCGACCGCCGGATGGGCGAAAACATCTGGGGTCGTCCGAAATCCCCGGTGAACCGCCGCGAATACGGCCCCGGCCAGCACGGTCAGCGCCGCAAGGCCAAGATGTCGGACTTCGGTCTGCAGCTGCGGGCCAAGCAGAAGCTCAAGGGCTATTACGGCGACGTGACCGAGAAGCAGTTCCGCCGCATCTACGCCGAAGCCGAGCGGATGAAGGGCGACACCGGTGAAAACCTGATCGGCCTGCTCGAGCGCCGCCTCGACGCGGTGGTCTACCGCGCCAAGTTCGTGCCCACCGTCTTCGCCGCCCGCCAGTTCGTCAACCACGGCCACGTGCTGGTGAACGGCAAGCGCGTCAACATCCCGTCCTACCGGGTCAAGGAAGGCGACGTGATCGAGGTCCGCGCGAAGTCGAAGCAGAACGTCACCGTGCTGGAGGCCGCCGGCCTCGCCGAGCGCGACGTGCCGGATTACATCGAAGTGGACCATTCGAAGATGGTCGCGACCTTCGTGCGCACCCCGGGCCTCGGCGACGTGCCCTATCCGGTGCAGATGGAACCGAACCTCGTCATCGAATATTACGCGCAGAACTGATCCTGACGCGCGCTGCGATATGACAGGGCCGCCCTTCGGGGCGGCCCTTTTGCTTCGGTCACCCTGCCGGGCCCGGGCCGCGGCAGCCGCGCCGATAGGCGGAGGGGCTGCAGCCGAACAGCTCGGCGAAGGCGGAGTTGAAGCCTGACAGGGCGTTGTAGCCGACGGCGAAGCCGACCTGGGCCACGGTGTCGTCGGTTTCGGCGAGGAGCTCGGCCGCGCGGATGAGCCGCATACGGCGCAAGAGATCCCGCCACGACAGCCCGAGCTCGCGGTTGAACCGGCGGGCGAGGGTGCGTTCGGAGACGCCGATCGTCGTCGCGATGGCGCCGAACCCAGGAGGATCGTCGAGCCGTTCGGCCGTCAGCGCGATCGCCCTGGAGAGCTGCGGGCTTTTCGCCACCGGCAGAAACGTCGGCGATGGCGCGGCCGCCAGATCCCAGGCGACCGCGTGGAGGGCGTCGAACAGTGCCGTTGCCCGGTCTGGCCGGTCGGGCGCGGTTTCGGTCCAGGGGGCGCAGGCCGCGAGCAGCTCGCGCGCCAGTGGCGAGACGTCGAACACCGCGAGCCCTGCCGCGGGTGCGGCGTAGCGCTCGGCCGAGAACAAGGCCGAGCGCGCCTCCATCGGCCGGGTGAGCGTGACCGTCACGGGATGGTCGGCCGCGATCAGCGCCGCCCGCGCCGGCGGCAGCATCCAGGATCGGCCGTCCGCCTCGAGGCGCATGGTGCCGCGCGCCGCATAGAGCAGGTAGTGCTGCGGCACCCGGAAGAGCTGCGGCGGCGTGGCCGGGTAGACGCCGGTGTGACAGAAGGCTGCGGGAGCGGTCATGCCCGCGATCTTGTGTCAGGCGCGGTCTTCGATCAACGTCGCGTCGAAGCGGCGCGACGATGGCGGCGCCGTCATCAGCGGCCTCAGCTCTTCGCCGGAGCGCGCGAAGGCCTCCGAGGCGGCATAGGCGGCGAAGGCCTCGGTTGTCTCCCATTCGTGGACGATGGAAATCCGCGACGGGTTCGCCGGGTCGGGATAGGGCGCGAAACTGCGGCACCCGGGCAAGGCGCGCACGTCCTCCACTTCCATCCGCAAGACCGCAAGGGCGTGGGGGCGGTCCTGTGGTGCCACGTCGAAATCCACATGTACGATGAACATGGTCGTCTCCTGTTGTCGGTTGCCGCGTCACGGTGACCGATCCGCCGCTGGCCGTCTGCCGGTGGTCGGCCAAAGATAACCGCCAATCTGCCATGCCGGTCTTGAGGTCCGGGCGTCGGTTGGGCATGTCTGGGGCGTGTCCCGGGCAGCGGGGCGTGTCTGACCGAACGAAGCGAGGCCCCCGATGCCCAAAACCTACCCCGTCTACGGCCGGATCGACGGCCCCATCGCGATCATCGGCTTCGGCTCGATCGGGCGTGGGACGCTGCCGCTGATCGAACGGCATTTCGACTACGATGCCGACAAGCTGGTGGTGATCGACCCCGATCCGGCCGTGCATACCTGGCTGAAGCAGCACGGCATCCGGCATATCCAGATGGCGCTCACGCGGGAGAATTTCTCCCGCGTGCTGTGCGAGGTCTTCGCCGGCGGGCAGGGGTTCTGCGTCAACCTCTCGGTCGACACGTCGTCGCTCGACATCATGAAGCTCTGCCGGTCGCTCGGTGTGCTTTACATCGACACGGTGGTCGAGCCCTGGGCGGGGTTCTATTTCGACACCCAGGACAACGCCGCGCGGACCAATTACGCGCTGCGCCAGGCGGTGCGCGACGAGGCGGCGGCAAGCCCCGGCGGACCGACGGCGGTGAGCTGCTGCGGCGCCAATCCCGGCATGGTGAGCTGGTTCGTCAAGGAGGCGCTGATGCAGCTCGCCGAGGATACCGGCCGGGCCGGGCCCGCGCCCGGGGACCGGGCCGGCTGGGGGCGGCTCATGCGCGATCTGGGTGTGCAGGGCATCCACATCGCCGAGCGCGACACCCAGGCGCGGCGCTTGCCGCGTCCTCGGGGCACATTCGTCAACACCTGGTCGGTCGAGGGGTTCATCTCGGAAGGGTTCCAGCCCGCCGAGCTCGGCTGGGGCACGTTCGAGCCGTGGTTTCCCGAGAACGGCCATGGCCATGAGACCGGGTGCCGGGCGGGGATCTGGCTCGACCGGCCGGGCGCGATCACAAGGGTCCACACCTGGTGCCCGACGCCGGGGCCGCAGTTCGGCTTTCTGGTGACGCACAATGAGGCGATCTCGATTGCCGATTACTACACTCTGGGCGACCCGGCCCGGCCGGAGTACCGGCCGACCTGCCACTACGCCTATCATCCCTGCGACGACGCGGTGCTGTCGCTTCACGAGATGTTCGGCTCGGGCGTGACCCAGAGCCGCCACGAGATCCTCGAGCCCGACGAGATCGTCGAGGGCATCGACGAGCTGGGCGTGCTGCTCTTCGGCCACGAGAAGAACGCGCTGTGGTACGGCTCGCGGCTGTCGAACGCCGAGGCGCGGGGGCTCGCGCCCTACCAGAACGCGACCGGGCTGCAGGTGACGTCCGCCGTGCTCGCGGGCATGGTCTGGGCGCTCGAGAACCCGATGGCCGGGATCGTCGAGACCGACGAGATGGACCACGCCCGCTGTCTCGAGGTGCAACGGCCCTATCTCGGCCCGGTGGAGGCGCATTACACCGACTGGACCCCGCTCACCAACCGCTGGGAGCTGTTTCCCGAGGATATCGACGAGGCCGAGCCCTGGGCGTTTCGCAACGTGCTGGCGAGCTGAGGGCGGGGGCTTGCGGCAAGGCCCTTGGAAGGGCCTTGGCCCCGGGCCTCGCACAACCGTGGCTTGTGGTGTGGCCGCGCCGTGCTAGGCTTGGGTCATTCGACGCATGCCATTCGGGAGCGGAGCGATGCCGTTCTACCACGACCTCAAGCATTATTCGGACGATCCGGCGCTGGGCGGCTACCCCGGCAAGAGCGACTGGATCGCACGCCGCCTGCTCACACTGAGGCGCGATCTGCACCAGGCGATTACCTCGGGGCGGCGGCCCAATTCGCTGATCGTCGGCTCGTGGAATATCCGTGCCTTCGACGGCGGCATCCCCCGGCTCGACGAGAGCATGCATTACATCGCCGAAATCGTCTCGCGGTTCGACATCTGCGCGATCCAGGAGGTGCGGGCGGACCTCACGCCGGTGCGCCGGCTCAACGAGCTGCTCGGGCCCAACTGGGATTATTTCGTCAACGACACCTCCGACCACGAGGGCGGCAACCACGAGCGGATGGCGTTCTTCTACGACCGCAACAAGGTGATGTTCCGCAACCTGATCGGCGAAATCGTGGTCGAGAAGACGGCGCTCACCACCGGCAACCAGATCGCGCGTTCGCCGTTCTTCGCCGCGTTCCAGGCCGGTTGGTTCCGTTTCACCCTGTGCTCGGCCCATATCATCTTCGGGCCGACCGACGCGGGCGGGCTCGCGCAGCGGGCGGAAGAGATCGGGGTGATCGCGAAGGCCCTGACCAGCAGGGCGAAGGTGGAAGATCAGGTCTACGTGCTGCTCGGCGACATGAACATCGAAAGCCGGGACGGGGTGGTGATGCAGGCGCTGAAGGGCTCGGGGCTGAGCGTGCCGGAAATGCCGGCCACCAACCTCGGCGGCGACAAGTTCTACGACCAGATCGCCTTCACCACCAAGGGCAAGGCCGAGCGCAAGACGCGGCTCATCCGGTCGGGCGCCTTCGACTGGCGCGATGCGGTCTACGGGCCGGCGCGCGGGCTGTTCGACGGCGGCGAGCGGGTCTCGGACGCCGACAACCTCGCCCATTACCGGCCGGTCTGCGATGCGCTCAGGCAGCGGCACCGGCTCGCGCCCTACAAGGATTTCGCCCGCAGCTACAAGGATTGGACCAGCTTCGAGATGTCGGACCACCTGCCGGTCTGGGTCGAGCTCGAGACCGATTACTCGGACGATTATCTCAGACGGTTCGTCACTGCGGCCTGAGCGGCCAGCTTCATCGCCGGTTTTCCCCTGCGGGCTCAAAAGGCTAGCCCTTTTCCACAGGCGCCTGTAAGAGTGCGGGGCATTATCGGGGAACTACGATGTCGCACGGACCGCAACCGCAGCCGGGTATTCTGGAGATCGAGCTTTACGAAAGCGGCGCCTCCAGCGTCGCCGGGATCGACAACGTCATCAAGCTGTCGTCGAACGAGAACCCCTGGGGTCCGTCCGACAAGGCGATCGAGGCGATGGCGCAGGCCGCGCGCAGCCTGCATCGCTACCCGTCGACCGACCACGCGAGCTTGCGCAAGGCGATCGGCGAGGTGCACAAGCTCGATCCCGCGCGGATCATCTGCGGCGTCGGCTCGGACGAGGTGCTGACCTGGATCGCGCAAGGCTATGCCGGTCCGGGCGACGAGATCATCGTCACCGAGCACGGGTTCTCGATGTATCCGATCATCGCCCACGGCGTGGGCGCGACGCCGGTGGAGGTGGCGGAGCGCGACCGGGTGGTCGATGTCGACGCGATCCTCGCCGCCGTCACCGAGCGCACGCGGGTGGTTTTCATCGCCAACCCGGCGAACCCGACGGCCACCATGGTGGGCGAGGCGGAGCTGGCCCGGCTCGCGGCCGCGCTGCCGCCCGAAGTGGTGCTGGTGCTGGACGGCGCCTACGCCGAGTTCGTCGACGGGTTCGACGGCGGCGCGGGGCTGGTCGACCGTTTCCCCGGCGCGGTGATGACGCGGACCTTCTCGAAGATCTACGGGCTCGGCGGGCTCAGGATCGGCTGGGGCTATGCGTCGGAGGAGATCATTGGCGTGCTCAACCGGCTGCGCGCGCCGTTCAACCTCTCGACCGCGCAGCTCATGGCCGCCGAGGCCGCCGTGCGCGACCGGGCGCATGTGAAGCGTTCGCGGAGCGAGAACGAGCGGCTGCGCGAGTGGCTTGCGCATGCGCTGGCCGAGCACGGGGTGCCGTCCGACACGTCGTCGACCAATTTCGTGCTCGCGCGCTTCGGCGACGCCGCCGAGGCCAATGCCTGCGACGCCTATCTCAAGCAGGAGGGCGTGATCGTGCGCAAGGTGGCGGGCTACAAGCTGCCGCATTGCCTCAGGATCACCGTGGGCGACGAGGCGGGCTGCCGCCGGGTCGCGCATCTCGTCGGCCAGTTCAAGGCCAAGGGAAGGGGAGCGACCGGCCATGGCTGAGACGGTGCTCTACCAGCGGGTGGCGCTGATCGGGCTTGGGCATATCGCCGGCTCGATGGCGCTGGCGCTCAGGCGCAAGGGGCTGGTCGGCGAGATCGTCGGCACCGCGCGCTCGGCCGAAACCCGGGCGGTGGCGGCCGAGATCGGGCTGGTCGACCGGGTGGTCGAGACTGCGGCCGAGGCCGTCGAGGGCGCCGACCTCGTCGTGCTCGCGGTGCCGGTGGGGGCGATGGGGGCGGTGGCCGCGGAGATCGCGCCGGCGCTCAAACCCGGGGCAACCGTGACGGATGTGGGCTCGGTCAAGCGGACCGTCGTCGAGGCCGTCGCGCCGCTGATGCCCGAGGGCGTGCATTTCGTGCCCGGCCACCCGCTCGCGGGCACCGAACATTCCGGCCCGCGCTCGGGCTTCGCCGAATTGTTCGAGAACCGGTGGTGGCTGCTCACGCCGATCGAGGGGACCGATCCGGAGGCGACGGCGCGGCTGAGGCGGCTGCTCGAAGCGTTCGGTGCCAATGTCGACGAGATGGATGTCGACCGGCACGACCTGGTGCTTGCCGTCGTCTCGCACACGCCGCATCTCATCGCCTATACGATGGTGGGCGTCGCCGATCATCTGAGGCGCGTCACCCATGACGAGGTGATCAAGTATTCGGCCACCGGATTTCGCGATTTCACCCGGATTGCGGCGTCGGACCCGACGATGTGGCGCGATGTGTTCCTGACCAACAAGGATGCGGTGCTCGACATTCTCGGGCGGTTCACCGAGGAGCTGTTCACGCTGCAGCGCGCGATCCGAATGGGCGACGGCGAGATGCTGCACGCCTATTTCACCGAGACCCGCGAGATCCGGCGCGGCATCATCCAGGCCGGCCAGGACACCGACGCGCCGGATTTCGGACGGGGCAAGAAGCCGTGACGCGGCGGGCGCTCGCCGCCGCGGTGCTGGTCCTCGGTATCGCCGGCACTGCCCAGGCCGGCGCGCCGGAGCGCTCGATCCGGCCGATGCCGCGTCCCGTGGTCGCGGCGAGTGGCGAGGAGGTTGCCGCCAGCGCCGATGCGGCCGCCGCCGTGACCGCCGCGGTCACCTCGGCCACGGTGCGGATGACCTCGCCCCGGCCGTTGCCGCGGCCGCGCGAAGTATCGGTTTCGGCCGCGCCTTCGGCCACCGTCGTGGCCGCGGCCCGCCCGGTGGTGCCAGCGGTGCGCGCCAAACCCGCCGACCCGATCGCCGCCTTCTTCCAGGGGCTCGCCGCGCCGAAGGCGGGCGGGGTGGGCACGTCGAAACGGCCCGAGCAGAAGCCCAACGGCTTCGCCGAACTCGTCGCCGCGATCACTCCGCCGATGGCCACCTCGCGGGCGGGTTCGGTCTGCGGCGTGCCGGATATCAAGGGCGAGGCGCTGAAGCCCATCGAGGGCGCCGGGGCCTGCGGCGTGGACAAGCCGGTGCGGGTGACCTCGGTCGCGGGCGTGGCGCTGAGCCAGGCGCCGACCATCGATTGCGAGACCGCGATCGCGCTCAACGACTGGGTCAAGGCCGGGGTGCTGCCTGCGGTCGGGCGCACGGGGGGCGGCGTCGCCCGGATCGACGTGATGGCGCATTACGCCTGCCGGTCGCGCAACAACCAGCGCGGCGCGAAGCTGTCGGAACATGCGCTGGGCCATGCGGTGGACATCGGCGGGGTGACGCTGCAGGACGGCAGCCAGATCTCGGTGCTCGATCATTGGCGCAGCCGCAAGCTGGGCGGCATCGTCAAGGCCTGGCATGCCTCGGCCTGCGGCACGTTCGGCACCGTTCTGGGACCCAATGCCGACCGGTTCCACCAGAACCACCTGCATCTCGACACCGCGCGCTATCGGTCGGGGAGCTACTGCCGGTAGGGCCGGGCGGGCGGCGCCAGGGGCGTCGCCCCGACGCGCGCCGGGGCAACGCGGGGCAGGGCCGGACTACTTCGCTTCGAGACAATCCGCGATGCTGTCGGCCACCGCCATGAGCGTGGCCTCGTAATGATCGGGACCGGGGTTCAGCAGCGCGCCCGTCGGGTCGAGCGTGCCGATCCGGAGCCCGGTGTCGCCGGCGATGGCGTCGATGAGGCCCGGGTCGAAGGCCGGTTCGGCAAAGGCGCAGGCGATCTCGTGGGTGGCGACGATCTCTTCAAGCTCGGCCATCGCGGCGGCGGAGGGCGTGGCAGCGTCGCCGGGGCGGACCGTTCCGGCAATCGAGATGTCGAACCGGTCGGCGAAATAGCCGAAGGCGTCGTGGAAGGTGACGATCTCGGCGCCGTGGACGGGGGCAAGCCGGGCCTCGATCCGGGCGGTCAGCGCGTCGATCCTTGCCTGGGCGGCGGCGGCATTGGCGCGGTAGGCCTCGGCGTTCTCGGGATCGGCCTCGGCGAGGGTGGCCGCGAAGTGGCCGAGCCAGGCGCGGGCGTTGTCGGGCGAGAGCCAGACATGCGGGTCGGCGCCCTGGTGATCGTGGCCGTCTTCGTCGTGTTCCTCGTGATCGTCGCCTTCGTGGTCGTCCTCGTGATCGTCGTCCTCGGCATGGTCGGCGTCGTGGTCGTCGAAGTCGCGCAAGAGCGTGGCGGGGGCCTCCATCAGCACGATCTGGTCGGCGGTTGCGCCGTCCGCGAGCCGGGCAAGCCAGGGTTCGAGCGCGGGGCCGACCCAGATCATCAGATCGGCGTCGGCCAGCATCCGGGCCTGGCTCGGGCGCAGCTGCACCGCGTGGGGGTCGGCCTCCTGGTCGAGCAGGAGCGCGGGTGTGGCGATGCCGGCCATCACCTGTGTCACCAGCGCGTGCACGGGGGCGATGTCGACCACCACCGCGGGCGGATCGGCGAGCGCCGGGGCGGCGGTGAGGGCGAGGGCGGCGAGGCTGGGGCGGAGTGGCAGGCGGAGCATGGCGGACCTTGTGGTTGGGTTGGGAACTGCAATATTATCACGTAACGCGACGCAACGTGGAATGTAATAGTATCACATTACGCGACGCGCAAGCCCGGGAGTTAGACATGCACGGCCACGACCCTACACCCGGCGATCCCGCCGCCGCCTTCGCGCCGCATGACCATGCGGCCTGCGCCGAGGAGGCGCTGCGCCGGGCCGAGACGATCTGCGACGCGGCCGGGGCGCGGTTCACCCCGGTGCGCCGGCGGGTGCTCGAAGTGCTGCTCGAACAGCACCGGGCGATGGGCGCCTACGAGGTGCTCGAGCGGCTGGCGGCGGAGGGGTTCGGCCATCAGCCGCCGGTGGCCTACCGCGCGCTCGATTTTCTCACCGAACACGGGCTCGCGCACCGGATCCGGCGGCTCAACGCCTTCGCCGCCTGCGCCCATCCGGGCGAGGCGCATGCGCCGGTGTTCCTGATCTGCGAGAGCTGCCACGCGGTGGCCGAGGCGCCGGGCACGAAGGTGCGCGCGGCGCTCGACGGGGCGGCGGGGGCGCTGGGCTTCTCGGTCGCGGGCGCCACGCTCGAGGCCTACGGGCGGTGCCCGGCCTGCCGGGAGGAGCGGCCATGAGTCTGATCGCGGCCGAGGGGGTGCGGGTGTCCTACGGCGAGACGAAAGTGCTCGACGGGGTCGATGTCGCGGTGGAGCCGGGCGAGATCGTCACCCTCGTGGGCCCGAACGGCTCGGGCAAGTCGACGCTGGTGAAGGTGCTGCTGGGTGTGGTGAAGCCCGATGCGGGCCGGGTGACCCGGACGGCGGGGCTGCGGCTCGGCTATGTGCCGCAGAAGCTGCATATCGACGCGAGCCTGCCGATGACGGTCGCGCGGTTCCTCGCGTTGCCGTTGCGGCCTGCGGCCGAGCGGATCGCGGCCGTGGTCGAGACCACGGGGATCGCCGGGCTCGAAGGCCGGCAGATGGTGGCGCTGTCGGGCGGCCAGTTCCAGCGGGTGCTGCTGGCGCGGGCGCTGCTGGCCGATCCGGCGCTGCTCATCCTCGACGAGCCGACCCAGGGGCTCGACCAGCCCGGCGAGGCGGCGTTCTACGCGCTGCTCGCGCGGGTGCGCGAAGAGACCGGGGCGGGGGTGTTCATGGTCTCGCACGACCTCCATGTGGTGATGTCGGCTTCCGACCGGGTGGTCTGCCTCAACCATCACATCTGCTGCGCCGGCACGCCCCAGGTGGTGCGCGACGCGCCCGAGTACCGGGCGCTGTTCGGCCATGGCACGCATGGCGCGCTGGCGCTCTACCGGCATGACCACGATCATGACCACGATGCGGAACACTTGCACGATTCGCACATCCATGGGGCTCATGAGCGCGAGGATCACGGTCATGCTTGATGATTTCCTGCTTCGCGCCGTTTTGGCCGGTGTCGGGCTCGCGATCGCGGCCGGGCCGCTCGGCAGCTTTGTCGTGTGGCGGCGGATGGCCTATTTCGGCGATGCCACGGCGCATGCGGCGGTGCTCGGCGTGGCGCTCGCGCTGATCCTGTCGGTGCCGGTGACCCTGGGCACGCTGGTGATCGCCCTGACGATGGCGGGGGCGGTGAGCTGGCTCTCGACCCGCGGCCACGCGATGGATGCAACTTTGGGCGTGCTCAGCCATGCGGCGCTCGCGCTCGGGCTGGTGGCGATCTCGTTCGTGCCCGGGGTGCGGGTCGATCTCTCGGCCTTTCTGTTCGGCGACATCCTTGCGGTGACTCTGTCCGATCTCTGGGTGATCTGGGGCGGGGCGGGCCTGGTCGCGGCGTTGCTGGCGTGGCGCTGGTCGCGGTTGCTGACCGCAACCCTGTCGCGCGAGCTCGCGGCGGCCTCGGGCATCGACGCGGACCGCGAGGGGCTGGTGCTGACGCTGGCGCTGGCCGTCGTGGTGGCGGTGGCGCTGAAAGTGGTGGGGGCGCTGCTGATCGCGGCGATGCTGATCATCCCGGCCGCCGCGGCGCGCGGCCTCGCCCGTTCGCCGGAGGCGATGGCGCTGGGGGCGGTGGCGATCGGGGCGGCGGCATCGCTCGGCGGGCTCGCGGCCTCGTGGTGGGCCGACACGCCGGCAGGTCCGTCGATCGTGACCGCGGCGGCGGCGATCTTCGTGCTGGTGGCGCTGTTCGGGAAGGTGTCGCGGCGGGCGTGAGGGGGGGCGCGTGGCGCGCGGGCGGTGGCTTGGCGGCGCAGGGTGGCCTCGGCGCGGCTCGGTCCGGCCGTCAAAGGGCCGGTACCCCGGCAAGCCGGATCGCTTGAAAGAGTTTTAGCATCGCCATTTCAATGTGTTATCTGGCGCACGGCGGTAACGCTTCGTTCGCAAACTGCGCCCGGAGGTCAGGGCAGGATCGCCAGCCAGACCCAGATCGACAGGATCGACACCGCGGTGGCGACGAGTACAGCGGTGGCGCTCACGCGCTTGGCGACGTCGTACATGCTGGCGAAGACATAGGCGTTCACCCCCGGGGCCATGGCGGCCATCAGCACCGCCGAGCGGGTTTGCGGAATGCCGAGGCCGAAGACATGTGCGAGGCCATAGACGATGCCCGGGTGCAGGATGAGCGAGACGGCGGCGACATAGGCCACCAGCTTCAGGTCGCCCTCGGGCCGGTATTGCGCGAGGATGCCGCCGAGGGCGAAAAGCGCGGCCGGGATCGCGGCGGCGGCCACCATGTCGACGGCCTGGGCGACCGGTCCCGGGATCGGCAGGCCCGAGAGATTGGTGAGCGCGCCGAGGACGATGCCGATCAGCATCGGATTGCGGGCCATCTGCCGGGCGACCGAGGCGACGGTCGCGCCGGGGCTGCGGCCTTCGGCGCGGACGATCTCCATCGCGGTGGTGGCAAGCACGTAGACGAAGGGCGCGTGGAAGGCGATGATCGCGAAATTGTGGCTGAGCGCTTCGGTGCCGTAAGCGCGTTCGGTGATCGGCAGGCCGAGAATGCCGCCGTTGGAGAAGGCGGCGGCGAAGGCGACGGCAACGCTGTCGGGCCAGGGCCGGCGGAACAGGTAACGTGCGCCGAGGAGGCCCGCGAGAAAGCCCACGGTCACGCCGGTGTAGAAGGCGGTGAGCATGGCTGGATCGAAGGTCTGTCCGAGATCGAGGCGGGAGATGCCGCGAAACAGCAGCACCGGGAAGGCGAAGCCCTGGGCGAAGCCCATGAGCCCCTCGAACAGCTGCTCCTTCGCGCCGAGGAGGCTGCGGGCGAGGTAGCCGAAGCCGATCACCAGGAAGACCGGCAGGATGACTTCGATCAGGATCTGCATGGCGGGGGGGGCGGTTTCTGCGCGGTCTGCCGTGGTGACGGGAGCGCGGGTTGGGCGGTGTCGACCGGGTGTTTCTCCCCCCCGAACCCGGACGAGCCCGGCGCAGCCCGGTTGGGAGCCTGGCAGGCTCGTCTGCCTGCAGACGATGCCGGGAGGGGGCATGAGGTATTTTGGGCAAGAAAAAGCCGGGCGGCGGGGAGGCCGGACCGTGCGGCCGGGCGAAACGGGGAGCCGGGCCGCATCCGGGGTCAGACCTCGAAACTCAGTGTCATCCCGTCATAGGCGGGGGTGACGTGATCCGGCGTCTCGGCTTCGACGTCGTCGTAGTCCATGTCGATGTGCAGATTGGTGAGCACGCCGCGTTTGGCGCGCGAGCGGTCGAGCCAGTCCAGCGCCTGTTCGAGATTGGCATGCGTCGGGTGCGGGGTGCGGCGCAGCGCGTCGATGATGAACACTTCGAGCCCGTCGAGCAGCGGCCAGGCCTCGGGCTTGATCTCGGAGACGTCGGGCAGGTAGGCGAGATCGCCGATGCGAAAGCCGAGCGCGGTGATCGAGCCGTGTTCGACCTCGAAGGGGTGGAACACGATCGGGCCGCCCGCGCCCTCGACGGTGACGTCGCCCTCGATGGTGTGCAGATCGAGGATCGGCGGGTAGGACGAGCCCGCCGGCTGGACGAAAGCGTAGGCGAAGCGGTTGAGCAGGTCGTCCTGGGTGTTGGCGTCGGCCCAGACCGGCAGGCGGCGGCCGACGTTGAACACCACCTGGCGCAGATCGTCGAGCCCGTGCATGTGATCGGCATGGGCATGGGTGAAGACCACGGCATCGAGCTCGCCGATTCCGGCGTCGATCAGCTGGGCGCGCATGTCGGGCGAGGTGTCGATCAGCACTCTTGTGGTGCCGGCGGCTGTCTCGCGGGTGACCAGCAAGGAGCAACGGCGGCGCGCGTTCCTCGGGTTCGCCGGGTTGCATTCGCCCCAGTGCCCGCCGATGCGCGGCACACCGCCCGA
>JAGRMO010000091.1:0-920 GCA_020441205.1 Maritimibacter sp. | reverse complement strand
AGCCGCAGCCGAGGATGGTGAAGGCGAGCCGGGCCATCAGGCGGCGTTCCAGGCGGCGGCCTTGGCGAACAGCCGGTCGAAATTGGCCTGGGTCTGCGCGGCGAAGGCCGGGTAGTCGAGGCCGAAAATCTCGGCGCCCACCCCGGCGGTGTGGGCGGTGTAGCCGGGCTCGTTGCGCTTGCCGCGATGGGGCGGGGGGGCGAGATAGGGGCTGTCGGTCTCGACCAGGATGCGGTCGACCGGGGCGGCAGCGAAGATCTCGCGCAGCTCGGAGGATTTCGGGAAGGCGGCGATGCCGGACATCGACAGATAGAAGCCGAGATCGAGGGCCGCTTGGGCGAGGGCGGGACCGGAGGAGAAGCAATGCATCACGCACGCATAGGCGCCGGCCGCGTGTTCCTCGGCGAGGATGCGCGCCATGTCGTCGTCGGCGTCGCGGGCGTGGATGATGAGCGGCAGGCCGGTCTGGCGCGCGGCCTCGATATGGATGCGCAGGCTCTCCTGCTGACGCGCGGCGCTGTCGGCGGTGTAATGGTAATCGAGCCCGGTCTCGCCGATGCCGACGAATTTGTCGTGTGCGGCCAGGGCGACGATCTCGGCGACCGACATTTCTGGCTCTTCGGTCACATGCATCGGGTGGATGCCGCCGGCCCAGAACACGCCGTCGTAGGTCTCGGACAGGCTGCGGGCCTTGGGAAACGTCGCGTGCCGGGTGGCGATGGTGACCATCCGCGTCACGCCGGCGTCGGCGGCGCGCGCCACCACCTGATCGAGCTCGCCCGCGAAATCGGGAAAGTCGAGGTGGCAATGGCTGTCGGTGATCTCCGGCGTGGTCATGCGGGGCCCTTTGTGGCCGTCACGCGCTGCGGGCGCTCGCGGTCTCGTTGATCCTGAAGACCATATCGAGGATGAGCGCGGCA
>JAGRMO010000327.1:4424-4586 GCA_020441205.1 Maritimibacter sp. | reverse complement strand
CATCGCCTGGCTCATCAGCCGGGCATGCACACCGACCGAACTGTCGCCCATGTCGCCCTCGAGTTCCGACCGCGGCGTGAGCGCGGCAACCGAGTCGACCACCACCATCGACACCGCGCCGGAGCGCACCAGCGTGTCGACGATTTCCAGCGCCTGTTCGCC
>JAGRMO010000327.1:0-4406 GCA_020441205.1 Maritimibacter sp. | reverse complement strand
GTGTCGGGCTGCGAGATCAGCAACTCGTCGAGATCGATCCCGAGTTTCTTGGCGTAGATCGGGTCGAGCGCATGTTCGGCGTCGACGAAAGCGCAGACCCCGCCCTTCTTCTGCTCCTCGGCGATGCAATGCAGCGTCAGCGTCGTCTTGCCCGAACTTTCCGGCCCGTAGATCTCGACAATGCGCCCCTTCGGCAAGCCGCCGATCCCGAGCGCGATGTCGAGCCCGAGCGAACCGGTCGAGGTCGCCTCGATCTCGGCCACCGGGTTGTCGGCGCCGAGGCGCATGATCGAGCCCTTGCCGAATTGCCGTTCAATCTGGGCCAGGGCCGAATCCAGGGCCTTCTGCTTGTCACCGTCGCGCTTCTTGTCCATGTCGAAAAGTTCTGCCGTTGCCATTGCTCAGTTCCTTATTTCACACCCGTGGAGGGGCGTCCATGTCCGCCCGGAAGACCCGCGATGTTCGCCTGTTGTTCGCTGCGCATGTTTGCGCACAAAAAGAGAACATTGCAAGTCGAATTGTTCCGGTGAAGCATGCGCGCGGTATGGTTAACACAAGGTTTACGCGCGCCTTGCCGAGGAAGATTTTCGCCTTCCCTCAGCTTTTCAATGGTTTGCCGAGGCGCTCATCGGCATCTGCCGGGTCACGACCTCGGTCAGATCGGTAAGCGAGAAGGGTTTCGGCAGGAACACGGCATTGGCGATCCGGTCCCGGTGTTCCGAGACCGAGTCGACCGAATAGCCCGACACGAAGACCACCCGAGCGCCGGGCCGGGTCTTCAGCGCTTCGCCAACCCAGGTCGGTCCGTCCATCTCCGGCAGAACCACGTCGGTGACGAAGACATCGACGTTGAGCGCAGGGTCCTGCAACATCGCCAGAGCGTCCTCGGCGGTTTCGGCCTCGAGTACGGTGAACCCGCGCAAACCGAGGGCTTTACTGGCAAAAGCCCGCACGCCGGCTTCGTCTTCGACCAGCAATACCGTCCCGCCCGCCTGCCCCTGCGGCGCGTTCACGACCGGGGTCGGCGCGGCCGGAAAACGCGGCTCGGTATTCGCGTGTCCGAGGGCGCCTGCCGTGGGGCCGGGCTCGATCAACGCCGGTTCTTTGCCGTAGTCCGGCGCTGGCGCCGGTTCCGGCGGCCTGACCGTCACGTCCTCGCGAAAGACGGGGAAAAAGAGCGAGAACGTCGTCCCCGATCCGACCACCGTATCGACGAAGATGAACCCGCCTGACTGCTTCACGATGCCGTAGACCGTGCTGAGGCCGAGCCCGGTGCCCTGCTGGCCCTTGGTCGAGAAGAACGGTTCGAAGATTCGCCCCAGCTTGTCGTCAGCTATGCCGGAGCCTTCGTCGATCACCTGGATCTGCACATAGTCGCCCGCCGGCACCGACGCGCCGTCGCGCGCGAGCGGTCGCGCAAGGAAAAGGTTGCTCAGCCGGATCTTGATCTCGCCGCCAGCGGGCATCATCGCGTCGCGCGCGTTCACCACGAGGTTGACGATCACCTGTTCGAGCTTGCGCTTGTCGGCCCGCATCGCCTGAATGTTCGGCTCGACCGCGAGATCGATCTGCACCCGCTCGCCCACCAGCCGACGGAGAAGATGCGCAACGTCGCCCATCACGTCTTCGAGGTCCAGCACCTCCGGCCGCAGCCGCTGCTTGCGCGAATAGTCCAGCAGCTGGCCGACCAGCGCCGCCGCGCGGTTGGCGTTCTGCGCGATCTGGTCGAGATCGGCGAAGTCGGGGTCGCGCGCATCTCGCTTGAGCAGCAGGAGGTCGCAATGCCCGGAGATCGCCGTCAGAAGATTGTTGAAATCATGCGCGACGCTGCCGGCAAGCTGGCCGATCGCCTGCATCTTCTGGCTCTGGACGAACTGGGTCTCCAGCGTCTTGAGCTCGGTCGCGTCGTTCAGCACCGCGACCAGCGCCTGCCCGTTTTCGTCCTCGAATTGTTCAAGCGAGATCTGGACGAAACGCTCCTCGGTATTGGTCGCGCGCACCGTCTCGGTCTTGCGCAGGTTGCGCCCCTGCCAGGCCTCCCGGAGCCAATCCGAAATGGGCCGCCCGAGGTCTTCGACCAGATCCGAGAGATAGCGCCCGACCACCTCGTCGGTGCCGAGCAGGGCCCGCGCCCGCTGGTTTGCCATCGTAACCTGCCCGGATTGATCGAGCCGCAGGAGCGGTACCGGCAGCCTGTCGACCACGCCCCATTCGCCGGGGGTCACCCGGATCTGGAATGGCGAGGGCGCCAGATACAGCTCGCGTCGTCCGCCCGAAAGCGCTGCCTCGATCACCTGCACCGGTTCCGCCCGGTGCGCTGCCGCCACGTGGTGCACGGTGCCCGGCCTCAGCGGCAGATCGGTGAATACGCGGTCGAGCGTGGTTTCCCGCCCGCCCAGCATCCGCCGCAGCGCCTCGTTCATGAACAGGATGGTGCCCGATTTCGACACCGTCATCATCGGCAGCGAGATATGTTCGCCAGACCGGCCCGCGGGCGTGCCCTCGCCGATATCCTCGAGCCGCCACAGGAACCCGCCCTGCCCGACCCGGTGCACCGAGAGCCGCATATGGCCCCGTTTCAGCACCACGTCCTCGCGCGCGGCGCCCATCGCCAGCGCCTTGTTCTGGAGCCGGTAGAGCACCGTTCCCGGCGAAGCGAACATGTCGCCAAACACCTTGAGCAGCGTCGCCCCGACGACATCGCCGAACCGCTCGCGCCCGGCGCCGTTGACATAGCCGATCTGACCGTCGCGGTCGGCGGTGAAACTCGGGGCCGCGTCGAAGGCGACGAACTCGGCAATCGTGTCATAGAAAGCCGCCTCAGCCCGCACGTGGTTGAAGGCGAGCGCCTTGACCAGAACGGCGAGGGTGACGAAGGTCAGCGCCGCGACGATCAGCCCGATGGCCAGCGCCGGCATCGGCGAAACCCAGGCCCCTGCCAGAAGCACGACACCGATGACCAGGAGCCACGCGGCGCGCGGCGCCATGTCGAGCGCCGCCAGGGTGATCGGTCGCGGTGATAGGGCCGGATGCGCCACGGCGCCCTCGCTCTTGATTCGGTCCCCGGCATTACGGCGTATGATTGGTTAACACCCTCTTAAGGGATGTGCGCCGCCGGTGACGCTCTGCCTCAACGTAGAGTTGTTAGAGCAGCCTCGAACTAACGCGTCAAGCGCGCGACGTAGAAGCCGTCGCCGCCGTCGAGCGGCGTGAACCGCCGCTCGCCCACCAGACGCCAGTCCGGCCACCGCCCCAGGAATCCGTCGATCTGGTCGCGGTTCTCGCGGTGGAGCAGCGAACAGGTCGCATAGGCAAGTTCGCCGCCCGGCGCGACCAGCGACGCGACGGCGTCGAGAATGTCGGCCTGAACCGCGACGAGTCCGTCCAGCCGGTCGGGCGTCAGCGCCCATTTCCCTTCCGGCGAACGGCGCCAGGCGCCAGAGCCGGAACAGGGCGCGTCGACGAACACGAGGTCATAGGGTCCGCCCGCCGTCGCCTCGCCGGTCGAGACCCGCGCCACCGCCGCTCCGGCACGATCCGCCCGCGCCGGCAGATCGCGCATCCGGCCCGGGTCGACGTCATGCGCCGTCACCAGCGCGCCCGCAGCCGCCAGAGCAAGGCTCTTGCCGCCACCGCCGGCGCAGTAGTCGAGCACCCGCGCCCCGGACGGCACCTCCAGGAAATCCACCACCGCCTGACTGGCCGCGTCCTGCAATTCGACCAATCCCGCCTGGTAGGCGGCCGAATTCTGCACCTTGCGGGCGCCATCCATCACCTCGAGCGCGGTCGGCGACAGATCGTGCGGACGGGCCAGTATTCCGTCCGCCGAAAGCGCCTCGATCGCCGATTCCCGGGTCGTCCGCGCGACATTCACCCGCAGAAACACTGGCGCGCGTTGCCGCAACGCCGCCATCACTGGGGCGAACTCCGCGCCCAGCGACTGGCGGAGCGCGTCGGCGAGCCAGTCCGGGCAATCGAGCCGCGCGGCCTCAGGCAAATTCGCAATCCCGCCTATCTGTGTCTCGTCTTGAGCAAGAGCCTCAGGCGCATGCCCTTCACCGGTGAAGACCGACGCCGGATCCAGCCCGGCAGCCCGCAACGCCCCAAGCATCAGCCCGCGACCTGTCTCGGCACCCCCGAGGCCCGCGAAGCTCCGGCGGCACCGGATCGCATCGAAAACGTGATCACGAATGGCGGCGCGGTCTTTCGAGCCGGCAAACCGGTGCGTCCGTCCCCAAGTGGTCAGGACTTTCTCGACCGGCGCGCCGCCAAGCCAGGCGTCCAGCACTTCGATGGCCGCCGCAACGCGCGCCGCGGGGGTCATGGCAGAACCTCAACGTCGCGCCGCAAACCATTCACAACGCTACCCAATCCGGTAGTTCGGGCTCTCGCGGGTGATCTGCACG
>JAGRMO010000326.1 GCA_020441205.1 Maritimibacter sp. | reverse complement strand
CCGGGCATCGGCCCCGCGCCAACATCTCATGATGGCGCCCCGGCATGCCCCCCCGCCCAGGCACGGCTTCACCCCCCCTGCGCGCGCCCGTTAGGCCGGGCGTCGGCTCCGCGCCCACATTACTTGGAGGCGCCCCGGCATGGCCGCCCCCCAGGCAGGGCTACCCCTCTGCGCGCGCCCGTCAAGCCGGGCATCGGCCCCGCGCCAACACCTGCGCCTGCCTTCGCCCACCCTTCGCGCGGACGCTGGAATTGTTAGCGCTATCTTTTGTGAAATCAGTCTCTTAGGCCCGCGTCCGAGTTCGCCCACCCGCGCCCGGACCGCTCAGCGCAGCCGAAACGCCGCCAGCACCTCGCCCGGCCCCTGGACCTGGATCACCAGCGCAAGCGGCCCGTCGCCGGCGACCTCTGCGGTGAGGTCGAGCTCGCCGGTCCCGTCCCAGGTCCCGATCCGCTCCCAGGCGGTCACCACGTTGGCATAGGTGATGGTCCGGCCCGCGTTCTCGCCGTGCAGGATCTCCACCGTCTCGGTCTCGGTGAAGCGCACCAGGTCGACGTTGATCTTGGCCGGCATGCTCGTCTCGGCCCGCGGCGCGCAGCGCAGCCGGATCGTGTCGCCCTCGGTCTCGGCCTCGATCGCCAGCGGCGCGAGCCGGCCGCGGTGGTCGGCGATCAGATCGGCCACCTTCATCGGCTTGAACCCGATCACATGGTCGGTCCCCTCGATGACCAGCTGGGGCGTGTAAACCGAGGCCGAATGCGCCATCCTTGCGTAGGCCTTCTGCCGGGCGGTGTATTGCGGGCTCGCGAAGCTGTCGGCCCAGCCGATGTAATCCCAGTAGTCGACGTGCAACGCCAGCGCGAGCACGTCATCGCGGGTGGCGAGCTCGGCCAGCATCTCATCGGCCGGCGGGCAGCTCGAGCAGCCTTGCGAGGTGTAGAGCTCGACCAGAACGACGGGTTTGGCGGGGCCGGCGCCCCCGGGAATCGGGACGGCGAGCCAAAGGGCCAGGCCAAGCAGGGTCGCGAGGGTCGGGATGCGCATCGGTCCGTTCGGTTGGTTTCCGCTCGCAAAGTGATACGGCATCCCCGCCCTCACCCGCCAATCAAGGTTTTGCGAGAGGCTGCAACATCACGCGAATGGGACAGAACCGGATTGCCAAACGGTGTGCAATGGTATACATCGCCGGCGAAGCCCTTGCGTGGCCCGGAACAAACGGGCACATCAGGGCCGAGGAGCGACGACCCCATACACCCCGCCCAGGCAGGCGACGCCACGCCGCCCGGGTGCAGCGCCCAGACCGACACGAGGAGGACCCCGATGACCATCACCGTTGGCAAAGACACAGCCAAGACCCGCAAGACCCTGAGTGCCGGCGGCGCCAGCCTCGCCTATTACTCGATCCCGGCCGCGGAGGCCGCGGGCCTGGGCGAGTTCGCCAACCTGCCTGCCTCGCTCAAGGTGGTGCTCGAGAACATGCTCCGGTTCGAGGATGGCGGGCGCACGGTGAGCGTCGACGACATCAAGGCGTTCTCCGACTGGGGCAAGAACGGCGGCCAGAACCCGCGCGAGATCGCGTACCGGCCGGCGCGCGTGCTCATGCAGGATTTCACCGGGGTTCCGGCGGTGGTCGACCTCGCGGCGATGCGCGACGGGATCAAGGGGCTCGGCGGCGATCCCCAGAAGATCAACCCGCTGGTGCC
>JAGRMO010000090.1 GCA_020441205.1 Maritimibacter sp. | reverse complement strand
TCGGGCGATCTGATCTCGATCGCCGAGGTGGTGCGCGATCTGCACCGCAACGACGACCAGCGCGAGCAGAGCTATTCCGAACGCCAGCTCTACGAAGCCGCCCTCGAGCGGCTGACCCGCGAAGTCGCGGCCGTCGCCGGCGGCGACGAGATCGCGGCGCAGAAACAGGTGGGCGACGTGCTCACCTCGCGGGCGGCCTGACCGGCCGGTCCGACAGGGAAGATCCGAGAAGCCGCCGTCCCGGTCGAGAGGCGGCGGTTTTCCTTTGCCAGGGCAGGCGCCGCATGGGGATGGCGGTCGGACGACGGGGGTTCTCACCCCCGGCCCCCCCGGAGAGCAATTGCGCCTAGCCGTAGGGGAGCGGGTCGGTCACCGGGTGAGGCGGGGGTGGGCGCAGGTCAACCGAGGCTTGCGAAGGCTGCGAGGGCGGCGATCTCGGCAAGCTGCTGCGAGGCGCCGAGGATGTCGCCGGTCTGACCGCCGATCTTGGCCCGGGCGATGGCGGCAAGCCCAAGGGTGGTGAGCGCGATCCAGAGTGCGGGTGCGAGAAACGCTGTGCCGGTCACGGCGAGGGCGAGGGCGAGCGCCACGGCAATGGCGAGCCAGGCGGTGGGCGCGCCGGGACGGCCGACATGCGCCGCGAGCCCCGCGCCCCGCGCGTTCGGCAGCGCCGCCATCAGAACCGCCATCGGCGCGCGCGACAGCGCCGCCGCGGCGAGCAGCGGGGCGAAAAACCAGCCCGCCTCGATCAGCACCACCAGCGCCGACCAGCGGGCGAGGAGCGCGAGACCGAGCGCCAGCACGCCGTAGCTGCCGATCCGGCTGTCCTTCATGATCTCGAGCCGCCGGGCCTTGTCGGACCCGCCCCAGAGCCCGTCGGCACTGTCGGCGAGCCCGTCCTCGTGCAGCGCGCCGGTGAGGGCGATCTGCAGCGCGAGCACGAGCGCCGCGGCGGGGCCGGGCGGCAGCCCCAGCCACAGCGCCGCGAGCCCGCCGAGCCCGGCGAGCAGTGCCACGGCGACACCGGCCAATGGCCAGGCCCAGGCGGCACCCGCGCCCCGGCGGCCCGACGCCAGCACCGGAAGCCGGGTGAGCAGCGCCAGCGCTTCGGCGATGTCGGCGGGCAGGGCAAGCGGGCGGGGCGTGTCGGTCATGGCTATCCAGGGGGCGGGTTTCGGGTTTTGGCTCTCCGGCTTCACCGCTAAAGAAGTGGCCAGTCCGATTCAACAGGAGCCCAGCATGTCCGACGCCCCGTTTTCGACTCTCGCCGGATTTCGCGCGGTGCTCGCCGCCGCGCCTGGACCCGATCGCGCGGCCGTCGCGGCCGCCGAAGACCGCAACGGGCAGCTCACCAAGCCGCCCGGGGCGCTCGGCCGCCTCGAAGATCTCGCCATCTGGTACGCCGGCTGGCGCGGCGATCCGCGCCCCGCACTTGCCCGGCCCCAGGTGATCGTCTTCGCCGGCAACCACGGCGTGACGGCGCGCGGCGTCTCGGCCTTTCCGGCCGAGGTGACGGTACAGATGGTGGCGAATTTCGAGGCGGGCGGTGCGGCGGTCAACCAGCTCGCCCGGGTCGCAGGCGCGACAATGTCGGTCGTCGCGCTCGACCTTGACCGGCCGACCGCGGATTTCACCGAAGGCGCGGCGATGACCGAGGCGGAGGTCGTCGCGGCGCTCGCCGCCGGCTGGACGGCGGTGGACCCGGGGGCCGATCTGCTCATCGTCGGCGAGATGGGCATCGGCAACACCACCGCCGCCGCCGCCATCGCCCACGCGCTCTACGGCGGCGCGGCGGCGGACTGGACCGGGCGCGGCACCGGCGTGGACGACGCCGGCCTCGCGCTGAAGGCACGGGTCGTGGCCGAGGGGCTTGCGGCCAATCCCGACGCCGCCACCGATCCGCTGGAAGCCCTGCGCTGCCTCGGTGGCCGCGAGCTTGCCGCCATGGCCGGCGCCATCGCGCGCGCCCGGGCCGAACGGATCCCGGTCATTCTCGACGGGTATATCTGCACCGCGGCCGCCGCCTGCCTCGAACGGGCCGAACCCGGCGCGCTCGACCATGCCGTCGCCGGGCATGTTTCGGCCGAGGCGGCCCATGGCCGGGTGCTGGAGGCGCTGGGCAAGGCGCCGCTCCTCGCGCTCGGCATGCGGCTCGGCGAGGGGTCGGGCGCGGCGCTGGCGATCAACATCCTGAAGGCGGCCGTCGCCTGCCATTCCGGCATGGCGACCTTCGCCGAGGCGGGCGTCGCCGACGGCTAGGCTCGCGATTTCGGCGCGGGTTCGTCGGGCGCTGCTGGCGCCTCGGCATCCGCCGCGCCTTCCGCCGCCTTCATCTCGCGCGCAATCGCGTCGTCGGTCATGAGTTGGGCGAGCAGGGCGGTCTGGATGTCTTCCTCGAGCTCGATCGCGCGGTCGAGATAGGGCTGGTTTTCCGACGATGGGACGCCGTGCTTCCACAGCCCCTGCAACTCGCGGATCGTCGCCCGGTCGTGCTGGTCGAAGATCTGCACCGCGCGCGCGGCTTCGAACTCGGTCATGCCGACGTCTTCGAGCACGTAGCGCCCGGCCCTGAGCGAGGCGTCGAACAGCTCGCGCACCACGTGATCGGCGCCCGCGTGCAAGAGCTCGTAGGTATGGGTCCGGTCGCGCGCGCGCACGACGATGCGGATGTCGGGGTTCACCCGCCGGGCCCCCTCGACGATCTTGACCGACCCCTCGGGGTTGTTGATCGCGATCACCAGCACCTTGGCCTTGGCCACCCCCGCCGCGCGCAGGAGATCGGGCCTTGTGGTATCGCCGAGGAAGGTCTTCACCCCCAGACGCCGCATGAACTGGACACGCTTGAAATCGTGGTCGATCAGCGTGGTTTCATAGCCTGCTGAGCGCACCAGCCGGTTGACCACCTGGCCGAACCGACCGGAGCCGACGATGATGACCGGGTGGTGTTCGTCGATGGTGTCGGGCTCGTGCACGTCGTCGGCCTGACGGCGTTGCGAAATCTTGTCCTGGGCGATGAAGGCGAGCGGGGTGAGCAGCATCGACAGGGCGATTACCGTCGTAAGGTCATGGCCGAGCCCGAAGGAGAAAACCTCGAGATTGAGGCCGAAGGCGACGAGCACGAAGCCGAATTCGCCGGCCTGGGCGAGCCCGAGGGTGAACAGCCACAGATCGCGCCCCCGGAGCCCGAACGCCCGGCCGAGCAGGGCGAGCACCAGACCCTTGCCGATCATCAGCCCGAGCGTGAGCCCGATGAGCCGGACCGGGTCGCCGAAGAACCCCCACAGGTCGAGCCCGGCGCCGACGGTGATGAAGAACAGCCCGAGCAGGAACCCCTTGAACGGCTGGATGTCGGTCTCGAGCTCGTGGCGAAACTCGCTCGAGGCCAAGAGTACGCCGGCGAGGAAGGTGCCGAGCGCCGGCGACAGGCCGACCAGCGACATCAGCAGCGCGATGCCGACGACGATCAGCAGGCCGAAGGCCATGTGCAGCTCGCGCAGCCGGGCGACGTCGATGAACCGGAACGCGGGCCGCACCAGGTAGCGACCCGCGAGGATCACCGCGCCGACGGCCCCGAGCGTCACCATTGCCGCGCCCCAGGGCGGCAGCCCCGCGACCAGCGACATCGTGTCGTGCTCGGCCGCGTCCCCTCCCTGTCCGATGCCCACCGCCAGCAGCGGCAGCACGACCAGCATCGGAATGACCGCGATATCCTGCGTGAGCAGCACGAGAAAGCTCGACCGCCCTCCTGGCGTTTGCATCAGCCCCTTCTCGGACAGGGTCTGGAGCACGATCGCGGTCGACGACAGCGCCACCGTCATGCCGACGGCGAGCGCCGTGGTCCAGGCGAGCCCGAGCGCGGCGGCGCCGAGATAGCCGAGCCCGGTGGTGAGCAGGATCTGCAGTCCACCGAGCCCGGCGAGCCGGTGGCGCATCTTCCACAGCGCCTTCGGTTCGAGCTCGAGCCCGATCAGGAACAGCATCATCACCACGCCGAACTCGGCGAAATGCTGAAGCTCGGCGGTGTCGGCGCCGGTGAGCCCGGTGATCGGGCCGATGATCAGCCCGGCCACGAGGTAGCCGAGCACCGAGCCGAAGCCGAACCGCGCCGCGAGCGGCACCGCGATCACGGCCGCACCGAGGTAGATCGTCGCTTCGAACAGAAAATTGCCCATGGCTCAGGGTATTGCAGAGCGATCCCCGGTTTGTCCATGACATGGCCCCGCGATCGGCATCACGCTCCGGCGACCCCCATCCGGCTGCCGGCTTTTCGGTCAGGTCGAGAGATCAAGGATCTCTTTGCTGGCGCCGGCGATCCGGTCGAGCCGCGCGCCGATCCGCTCCTGGAATGTGCCGAGCTGGACGATGATCTCGGCCAGCCCCTGACCGCCGCCGCTGAGCCGCCCGCTCTCCATCTTGCACAGGAGCCGGGTGGTTGACAGGCCGAGCACATGCCGGTTCATCGTGTTGCAGGCCGACAGGATGCGCTGGGCCTCGTCGCGGACCCGCGCCAGGCTGGCCAGCGATTTCGCGTCGTAGACCTCGGCCGTCTTGCGCAGGTGGCGCCGCTCGCCGTCGAGATCGACCTCGCCGAGACTGCGCCGCTCCGAGGTGAGCTGCGCGTCGCATTCGCCCAGGATACGGGTCATGCCCTCGAGGAAGGTCGACAACCCCACCGAATCGGGGATGGTAGCGAAGGTGCTGCCGGAGCCGACGACATTCGCTTCGAACCAGTCCGACATCTCTTTCGACACGGCGCGGTAGTTCTTCGACAGGGTCGACACCGGTCCGCCTGTGGGTTCGAGCCGCGCGGCGATCACCTGCATGTTGTGCGGAATCGTCCGCATCGCGCGGAAATCCTCCACCAGCGCCGCCGTCGCCGCATGCAGATCCTGCGCCGCGCGCTGCATCTCGACGAACCGCGCCAGTTGCCGATCAGGCCCGTCGCCGATCCCCTCGTCGCGGGCCTGCAGCTCGTGCACCAGCGCGTGGGTGGCGAAGCGCTCGTAGCTGGAAAAGCCAAGCGCCGCGAGCCGTTCAAGCAGCAGGGCCGCGCTGGCCTCGGGTGCGAGATCTTCCTCGCGCTCAAGCGCCCGAAGCGCGGCGTATTCCTGCTCGATCCTGTCCCGCAGCGCGCTCGTCGGCTTGATCCGCGCCGAGAGAAAGCCGCCGTCGCAGGGGGCGACCACGGCGAAGACCCAGTAATGAAGCCCGTCACTGGCCCGGTTCTTCACATAGGCCCCCACCGGCCGGCCCTGCTTGAGCCGATCCCACAACAGCCAGAACACGGCGCGCGGCATGTCGGGGTGGCGAATGATCTTGTGCGGCGCCCCCAGCATCCGCGCCCAGTCGTAATGCGCGACGCGCCGAAACACGTAATTGCCCGCGACGATCACGCCGCGCTCGTCGGTGCGGGAGAAGAACACTTCGTCGAGGCTGAACGGTGCGGCGCCGGTGGCCGGCCTGAGCTCGTTGCGTTTTTCGATGAATGTCACGTGAAAATACCTCGGGCGCGCGCCGCCGGCCAAGCCGGACCTCGCCGACCCGGGTACACCAAAGAGGTTTGCACCGTGTTAAGAGGCCTGGCCGGTGTGGCGCACTCAGCCGAGCGGCAGAACCTGGAGCGCGATCGACCGGCCGCCTTTCTGATAGGTGAGCCCGCTCGCGGTGATCGAGGTCACCTGGCCGCCGTCGAGCCGGTCGCCGACC
>JAGRMO010000089.1:16708-21880 GCA_020441205.1 Maritimibacter sp. | reverse complement strand
GCAGGCCTGGCCGATGATGATGGGACCGGCCCCGATGATCATGATCGAGCTGATATCGGTTCTTTTCGGCATGGGATCCCCCGAGGATGCAGGCGTGGCGGCAGGGCGGGCGGCGGGCAGGACCCGGCCCAAATTGGCGTGGGTTATAGACATGGAGGCCCCGGGCGCAAGGCCCCCCGGGCGGGTTTGCGCCCGGACCGGCGGGCCGGATGCGCCCCGCGGCGCGCTGGCCGCATCCGGCGAAGGCCTGAGCGGTTGTGGCGGTTGTCCCGGATACTGACCCCGCTGTCCAGGGAAAGCGGACCCCTTGCCTCGACCCGTTTTCCTAGATTTCAACAGGTTGCGACCGGGGGCGCGGATCAGGCTGCGTCGCAGACGCCCGCGGGCGTCACTCGGCCGCCGCCCGGGCCTACCCCCGCGCCCGGCCCCGCGTCGCCGCCACGAGAAACCCCGCCGCCCAGATTGCCACGCCGGCCACGGTGAAGAACGGTTTCGGCATCGGCACCGCCGTGATCTCCTGCACGAAACCGAAATAGACCGCATAGATCGCAAACGCGCCCGCGAACCACACCGCGCCGCCCGCAGCCCAGCCGAGCCGCGCGATCAGCACCGGCGAGAACGCCGCCGCCGGGATCACGTAATAGATCCAGCCGATCGGCGAGAGCAGCACGGTCAGGATCAGCGCGGCCGGCCAGAGCGCCGCATAGAGCACCTCCACGCTCGCGCGCCGCGCGGCGAGGCCGAAGCCCGCGAGCAGCGCGAGGAGGCCCGCGTTCTCCAGGGCCGACCACAGGCCAGGGCGCGCCATCACGTACCAATAGGCGGGCTCGGTATCGCCGGGCACATCGAACCCGGCGGTCACCTGGGTGAGCGCGTCGGCGAAGAACAGCTGCGACAGGATCGCGTCGATATTGAGCGCGGCCCCGGTGACCAGGATCGTGCGGCCGACCTGCGCGACATTCGCGAGGAAGTCCGCGTGCAGCGCCCAGCCCGCAAACGCGATCGACAGCGCCGCCAGCACGGCGCCGGTCACGGCGAAGCTCGCCACCGCCCGCCATTCGCCTCGCGCGATCCAGAACACGACGTAGACCGCCGGAAACAGCTTCATCGCCGCCGCGACCCCGAGCGCGGCCCCGGCGGCGATCTGCGCGTCCGCCCGGGCCCGCTCGATCGCCAGCACGGTGAGGAACGAGACCAGGATCTGCGGCTGCCCCTGGGCCAGCGCCACCACCACCACCGGCGCCAGGGCGAAGATCGCGAGCGCGAGGGCCGCGTGCAGGAGCGGGTTGAGCGCCGCGCCGGTGGCGCGGATCGCCAGCGCGACGGTGCCGGCGACGAGGGCCGAATTGATCCACAGCATCGCGGCGGCGAAGGGCTCGAACGAAGGCCCAGCGACGAAGGCGGTCAGCACCGCCCAGAGCGGCGGGTAGAGATAGGGATAGATCTCGCCGGTATAGCCGTGCTCGTCGCGCAGCCAGCCGGCCCAGGCGTCGGGTGGGGTCATGGTGAACAGCGGCCCCGGCGCGGGGTAGACCTGATCGGGCCGCCCCATCTCCCAGAACTGTCCCGCGACCCAGAGCGCCTTCAGATCGGCCGAGAGCGCGATCACCGCGACGAATTGCGCGGCGATGAGCGCGGCGGCGGCGAGCAGCGCGAGGGCGGCGAGCATCGCGGGATTCGCGAGCGACGCGCGGTCAGGCGCGGGCGTCATCACACCGCCTCCGGCCGCGCGCCGCGCCGCGCGAGGACAAGGACCAGGCCGAGCATCGTCAGCGCCATGCCGAACTGCAGCCAGGCCTGCACCGAACCGAGGTCGGGGTGCAGCCCGAGCGCGAGGAAGGCGGGCAGCGACAGCGGCGCCCAGATCAGCGCCAGCGCCAGCATTGCCCGTCCCGGGCGCAGAAACATCACGAGCCCCGGCAGCAGCATCAGCGGCAGCACCAGATAATGGATCCAGGGCAACGGTCCGGTCACCAGCGTGACCAGCAAGACCGCCATCAGCCGCGCCCAGATCCGCGCGCGCTCCGTGAGCCCGCGGGTCGCGATCCAGCTCGCGATCAGCCCCGCCGCCAGCGCCATCCGCGTGGCCGCGGCGATCCAGTCCGGCTCGGGCACCATGTAGGGATGGTCGATCCGCCAGACCGCGCTGCCGCCGAGCGCGTCATGGATCTGCAAGAGCACCAGTTCGAGGCTCGCCACCACCCGGCTCACCAGAAGCGCCGCGTCGATCCCCGAGAGCTTGTCGAGCAGTTCGGCATGGAGCGGCCAGCCCGCGAGCCGGATCGACACCCAGGTGAAGCCGAGCCCGAAGGCGAGAAAGCTCGCCGCCGCCTTCCACCGCCGCTCCATGATGAACACGGCCACCAGCAGCACGGGCGCCAGCTTCATCGCCGCCGCCAGAGCCAGCGCCGCCCCCGCCGGAATGTCCCAGCCGCGAAGAAGCGCCGCGAACGCCGCGAGAATCGCGAGGTCGACGAGAATCTGCGGCTGGCCGAGCCAGAGCCCGAAATACCCCGCCCCGGTGCCTGCCGTGAGCGCCGCCGAGATCAGCACCCAGGGCGTGAAGCCGAGGCCGGCGGGTGACCCCGCGATCCGGTAGCTGAGCCGGATGCTTGCCGCCACCGCGACGAGGCTGGCGAGCTGGAAGACGAAAAAGAACTGGTAGGCCGTCAGTTTCGCCGTCAAGGGCGCCAGCAGCGCGGCCCAGAGCGGCGGGTAGAGATAGGGCGTGAGCGCCCCTTCCCGCCAGCCTTCTGCCGCGCCGAGCGCGACATACTCGGGCGGCGGATCGGCGATGAACACCTCCGACCCGGGCAGATAGACCAGATCGGGCCGGCCGACCTCGAAGAAATGCCCGGCGAAATAGAGCGCGGTGAGGTCGACCGCCCAGGTGTGGAAGAGCATCCAGGCGCCGAACAGAACACCGGCGGCCAGCAGCGCCCAGCCCAGCGCGTCGCCGGCAGGCCAGACGGCCGCCGCCGCCCCGTTCGGGACAGCCTGTTTCGCTGCGGATTTCGCCGATGCGGTCATCGCCGCCTGCCCTGCCTTGCCCGTCGCTGCCTGTTTTGCGGCCACACTACCGCAGGGGGCGAGCGAGGCAAGCGGAACCGCGGGGCGCCGCCGCCGCCCGCGCTATTCGGCCGCCCGCGCGCTCATCGCCATCTCGTGGTCGTAGAGGTAATCGCGGGTGATCGGCGCGGCATCGAGCCGCTTGCCGATCTGCAGCTGGTAGACCAGCAGTTGCCCGACGCTGAAGCTCGCCTCCATGCTGGTGAGGTAGTAGCGCCACATCCGCACGAAACGCGCGTCGTAGAGCGCCCGCGCCTCGGCCTCGTGCGCCATGAACTGCTCGTACCAGGCGCCGAGCGTGCGCGCGTAGTGCAGGCGCAGCACCTCGACATCGGTGGTCACCAGCATCGCCCCGTCGACCGCCTTCTGCATCTCGCTGAGCGCCGGGGTATAGCCGCCGGGGAAGATGTATTTGGTGATCCAGGGATCGGCCTCGTTCGCCGGCCCGACATGGCCGATCGTGTGGATGAGCGCGAGCCCGTCCGAGGCGAGGTGGTCGCGCACGAAGCCGAAATACTCGCCGTAATGTGGCACGCCGACATGTTCGAACATCCCCACCGAGACGATCCGGTCGAACGTGCCCGTCACCTCGCGGTAATCCTGCAGCCGGAACTCGACCTGGCCCTCGAGCCCCGCCGCCCGCGCCCGCTCGACCGCGACCGCGTGCTGTTCCTTCGACAGCGTCACGCCGACCACCCGCGCACCGTAGTCGCGCGCGAGCGTGAGCCCCATGCCGCCCCAGCCGCAGCCGATGTCGAGCACCGTCATCCCCGGCCGGATCATCAGCTTGCGCGCGATATGGTGCTTCTTCGCCCGCTGCGCCGCCTCGAGGCTGGTCACGCCCTCGGCCCAGTAGGCGCAGGAATATTGCCGGTCGTCGTCGAGAAACAGATCGTAGAGCGCGCGCGACAGATCGTAGTGATGCGCCACGTTCGCTTGCGCCTTGCCGATGGGCGCGAATTGCCGAAGCCGCCGCAGCGCGCGCCGGGTTCCGGTCAGCGGCCGCTGAAACCACGGCGTGCCGGCGGCGTTCACGTTGGGCACGAAGAAGCGGAAGAACCCGCGAAGATCGTCGCCGCCGATCTCCAGCGTGCCCGCCATATAGGCCTCGCCCGCCGCCAGCGTCGGGTTGAGGATGATCCGGCGCGGCAACGCGGGATCCTTGAGCGCGAGGCTGAGACTGGGCTCGCCGCGACCAAAGCTGTGCTGGCTGCCGTCCGGCATGGTGAGATGAAGCGTGCCGACCTTGACGATATGGTCGAGCATACGGTGGAGCAGAGCCGTCCACATGCGAAACCCCCTTTCGCCCGACCCGCCTTTCCAAGGGTCGGTCTTCCAGTTGTTCGCTCGATCTTGCCCTCTGCCAGGTTGCGAGCCGCGCCCAGACGCCCGGCCCGGTCGGGGGATTTTCCGCCCGACGCGGATATATTTCTCGTCACCCCCCATTCTGTAAAGGAAATTTCCGATTTCCCACCTCGCTGAGCGGGAAGTGCCCAAGCGGCGGGCTTGACTTCCCGCCGCCCGCACGCTGTATCGGCGCGGATGAAACAAGGGGATCCGCCCATGCACGCCTATCGCAGCCACACCTGCGCCGATCTGACCAAAGCGAATGTCGGCGACATCGTCCGCCTCTCGGGCTGGGTCCACCGGGTGCGCGACCACGGCGGCGTTCTGTTCATCGACCTGCGCGACCATTACGGCGTGACCCAGGTGCTGGCCGACCCCGACAGCCCGGTGTTCAACGCCGTCGAGAAGGTCCGCTCGGAATGGGTGATCCGGATCGACGGCAAGGTGCTCGCCCGCGACGAGAGCCTGGTGAACCCCAAGCTGCCGACCGGCGAGATCGAGGTCTTCATTCAGGACATGGAAGTGCTGGGCGCGGCCGACGAGCTGCCGCTGCAGGTGTTCGGCGATCAGGAATACCCCGAGGAAACCCGGCTCAAGTACCGCTACCTCGATCTGCGCCGCGAGAAGATGCAGACCAACATGAAGCTGCGCTCCGACGTGGTCGCGAGCATGCGCAAGCGGATGTGGGACAAGGGCTTTCGCGAGTACCAGACCCCGATCATCACCGCGTCGAGCCCCGAGGGCGCGCGCGACTTC
>JAGRMO010000089.1:0-16696 GCA_020441205.1 Maritimibacter sp. | reverse complement strand
CTTCCTGGTGCCCTCGCGGTTGCACCCGGGCAAGTTCTACGCCCTGCCGCAAGCGCCCCAGCAGTTCAAGCAGCTCCTGATGGTCTCGGGCTTCGATCGCTATTTCCAGATCGCGCCCTGCTTCCGCGACGAAGACCCGCGCTCCGACCGCTCGCCGACCGATTTCTACCAGCTCGACATGGAGATGTCCTTCGTCGAGCAGCAGGACGTCTTTGACGTGGTCGGCCCGGTGCTGGAAGGCGTCTTCGCCGAGTTCGCCGACGGCCGCAAGGTGGATGCCTTTGCCGACTGGCCGCTCGTCTCCTACCGCGACTCGGCGCTGTGGTACGGCACCGACAAGCCCGACCTGCGCAACCCGATCAGGATGCAGGACGTCTCGGAACATTTCCGCGGCTCGGGCTTCGCGATCTTCGCGAAACTGCTTGAACAGGACGGCACGCAAGTGCGCGCCATCCCCGCGCCGAAGGGCGGCAGCCGCAAGTTCTGCGACCGGATGAACTCCTTTGCCCAGAAAGAGGGCCTGCCGGGCATGGGCTATATCTTCTGGCGCGACGGCGACGAAGGCATGGAAGCCGCGGGCCCGCTGGCCAAGAACATCGGCCCCGAGCGCACCGAAGCCATTCGTCAGCAGCTCGGCCTCGGCGTGGGCGACGCCGCCTTCTTCCTCGGCGGCAAGCCGAAGAGCTTCCAGCGCGTCGCCGGCCTCGCCCGCGACGTGATCTGGGCCGAGACGCCGAAAGACCCGGGCGACGAGAACTGGCGCGCGCGCTTCGCCTTCGCCTGGATCGTCGACTTCCCGATCTACGAGCAGGACCCCGAGACCGGCAAACTCGATTTCGAGCACAACCCGTTCTCGATGCCGCAAGGCGGGATGGACGCCCTCAACGGCGATCCGCTCGACGTGCTCGGCTTCCAGTACGATCTCGCCTGCAACGGCGCCGAGATCCTCTCGGGCGCGATCCGCAACCACAAGCCCGATATCATGTTCAAGGCCTTCGAGATCGCCGGCTACGGCGCCGACGAGGTGCGCCGCCGCTTCGGCGGCATGGTCTCGGCCTTCCACTACGGCGCCCCCCCGCACGGCGGCTGCGCGGCGGGGATCGACCGCATCGTCATGCTGCTGGCCGAGGAAGAGACGATCCGCGAGGTGATGCTGTTCCCGATGACCCAGCGCGCGGAAGACCTGATGATGGGCGCACCGAGCGTGCCCGACAACGCCCAGCTGCGCGATCTGCACGTCCGCATCGTCGAGCCCGAGGCCTGAGCCGGCCCCGGGCCGGAGGCCTGGGCGATAATCCGTTTGTGCTACACCCTCTGTAGCATGACCCCCGAAATGGAAGCGGCGCGCCCTGCCAGGCGCGCCGCTCGGAACGGTCCTCGGGGACCCCGGATCAGCTGGGGAGCCAATCCTCCAGCGATTCCACACGGTCCATCGTGGAATCGGTGAACTTGTCGGGCGTGTCGGCAAGGCTCATCATCATCGAGCTCGCCACCAGGAACAGGCCGGTCAGGAGAACCCCCCAATCGAGCGCGGCGTTGCCTTTTTCGTCGCGGGCAAAGCGATCAAAAACCCTGTCCATACCGTGCCACCCCTTGTGCCAATTGATCGGTCGGTTCAAATTCGATGCGCCTGTTCTGGCCCCGGAATGGGGCGGGAATGCGTTGGCGAGACGACGCTTTGGGGGATTTACAGGGGCGCGCGACGCCCGGTTAATGACCGGGACGGCGGTGGCAGAGACAATTGGGGGCGACCATGGAAGAAACCCGCGATATCGGCGCGAAGCTCACGGGCTGGACCCCGCCGCCGCGCCCCGCGGGCGCGCCGCTCGCCGGCCGCTACGCCCGCCTCGCGGCGCTGTCGCCCGAAGCCCATGCCGCCGTGCTCTTCCGCGCCAACGCGGCCTCCGACGCGATCTGGAATTTCCTGCCCTACGGCCCCTTCGCCTCGCTGCCCGCCTATCACCGCTGGATGCGCGAGGTGACGGCCGGTGACGACCCCCTGTTCTACGCCATCGAGAACCGCGACACCGGCGCCTGGGGCGGCGTCGCCTCCTACCTCAGGATCTGCCCCGAGGCGGGCTCGATCGAGATCGGTCACATCAACTTCGCCCCCGCCCTGCAGCGCAGCCGCGCCGCCACCGAGGCGATGTATCTGATGATGCGCTGGGCTTTCGAGGCGGGCTACCGGCGCTTCGAATGGAAATGCGATGCCCGCAACCTGCCCTCGCGCCGCGCCGCCCAACGGCTCGGGCTGAGCTACGAGGGCATCTTTCGCCAGGCCACCGTGGTCAAGGGCCGCAACCGCGACACCGCCTGGTTCGCCGCCATCGACGCCGAATGGCCGGCACTGAAGGAAGCCTTCGACGCCTGGCTCGACCCGTCGAATTTCGGCCCCGACGGCCGGCAGCGCGAGAAGCTCGGCGATCTCACCCGGCTGGTGCGGGTGGCCGAAGACCCGGGGCTGCACGGCTGAGGGATCGCCCGCCACCGACCACCGCCCGACCGGTTGGCCCGGCTGGTCTTTGAGTATTTCTGCCCTGAAAACGGGACAGGCGCGCGGCGGGAGGCTGCGCACCCGCGCGGACCGGCCGGAACGCTCTGGCCCCCGTTCAGGCCGGCGTGCGCATCTCGGCGAGCCTTGAGGCCACCAGACGCGCGACCCTGCGCGCCGGCGCCCCGCCGCCGTGCCCGGTGAGGCTCTGCGCCGCCGCCTCGAGCCCGCTGTCGTGCGCCGAACGCGCCACCGCGCCGAGGAACTGCGCTGCATAGGCCATCGACTGCGCATCGCCCGCCCGCATGAGCTTGGCCGCCTGTTCGAGATCGCCGGCGAGCGCTCTGGGGTCGGGCCCCACCATCGCCTGCGGCAAGGCCCGCGGCCCGCTGGGCGCAAGCCCCTCGGGCAGCGCCGCGATCACCGCCTGCTGGAACGCGGCCAGGCTTTCGACCGGCTTGGCGAGAAACCCGTCCGCCCCCGCCGCCATCGCCGCCGCCTCAGCGCCCGGATCGCCGGACGTGCCAAGCAGCACCGGCACCCGGGGCTCGGCCCTGGCGAGCGTACCGATGAGCTCGGCGCCGCTGCCGTCGGGCAGCCCCATGTCGACAATCACCAGCATCGGCCGGTAGACCGAGAGATGCCGGTGCGCGGCGGCGAGGCTGTCGGCGCGCCGGAGCCGCGCGCCCGACTTGAGCGCGAGCAGCCGCATCGCCTCGGAGGCGCAGCGGCTGTCTTCGACCAGAAGCGCGGTGATCCCGGCCAGCGGCTGTTCGCGCGTCGGGCGGGCGTGGAAGGTGGGGAAGTCTTCGACCATGGCATGTATCCTTTCACCCACCACGAAACACAAGTTTGCCTAACAGCCGGTTAACGCCGCTCCACTTGCGAAGCCCGCGCGCGGCGGGCATAACCCCGGGGCGAAACACGCCCCCCACCTGAGGAGACACGCGCATGATCGGACGGTTGAACCACGTGGCCATCGCGGTGCCCGATCTCGAGGCCGCCGCGGCGCAATACCGCGACACGCTGGGCGCCGAAGTGGGCGCTCCGCAGGACGAGCCCGATCACGGCGTCACCGTCGTCTTCATCACGCTGCCCAACACCAAGATCGAGCTGCTCTACCCGCTGGGAGAGAACTCGCCGATCCAGGGCTTCCTCGACAAGAACCCCTCGGGCGGCATCCATCATGTCTGCTACGAGGTCGACGACATCCTCGCCGCCCGCGACAAGCTGAAGGCCAAGGGCGCGCGCGTGCTCGGCACCGGCGAGCCCAAGATCGGCGCCCATGGCAAGCCGGTGCTGTTCCTTCACCCGAAGGATTTCACCGGCACGCTGGTGGAACTGGAGCAGGTCTGATGTCGATCACCGGCGGCGCAGTTCTGTTCGTGGTGATATGGTTCATCACCATGTTCGTGACCCTGCCGATCATGCTGCGCACGCAAGCAGAGGCCGGCGAGGTCGTGCCCGGCACCCATGCCGGCGCGCCCGCCGATTTCCGCCTCGGCAAGACCATGCTGATCGTCACCGCCCTGACCATTCTGCTCTGGGGGGCGGCCTACTGGCTCATCACTTCGGGGCTCATCACCCTCGAAGACCTCGACACCTGGGGCGTGATGGGCGAGCGGACCCCGATCTGAGGGGCCCGCCCGACCGGTTCGTCACTCGGGCGCGGCCTCGCCTTCACCCTCGGCCGCCTCGCCTTCGGCCGGCATATGCATCGGCATCACTGGCATCTCGGGCATCTCAACCTCCTCCCAGCTCACGAAGGCCGGGCCGCCGGTCATGCCGCGCGGCAGGCAGATCGCGAAGCGGCAGTCGATCACCGGCACGGTCACTTCGAGCCCGAGCTCCTCGACCACCAGGGTGCGGCTGACGCCCGCCGCCATCATCTCGGCGTAGCTGTCGGCATCGAAGCTCGGCATCAGCATCTTCGGCATCTCGCCCTCGGCCGGCGCCTCCATCTCGGGCGGCGGCGGCAGCGCGCCGGGCGCGCCGAACACGCCCGCTTCCATCAGCGGCGCCATCGCCGCGCCGGTGAGCGGACCCGCCACCAGCATCTGCCGCAAGAGATCGACGTCGACCTTGTCGGCCTCGCAATACTCGGCCGGAATGCCGAGCTGCTCGCAGCTGAGCGTGATCGGGTCGCCCGGAATCTCGGGCAGCTCGGCCAGCGCCGGCGCAGCCCCGAACAGGGCCAGCGTAAGGCCGACGGCGGCAAGCGCCGGGCGGGAATTGGGTAAAGTCATCTGCTCCTCCCTGAAGCATTACTGGTTGATCATGAGCGGAAGCTAACAGCCGCCCACGCCCCGCTCAACGCCTCAGATGAGGCAGATCAGCGCGACGCCAGCCGGAGATACATATGGGTGAAGGTCGCGGCCCCCACGACCGGGATCAGCAGGTTCACCAGCGGCACCGAGAGCGGCACCGCCATCAGCGTGCCGGCGAGCCAGACCTGGCCGACGTGCCGGCGGCGAAGCCGCGTGGCCCCCTCGCGCCCCTCGCGCCGCATCGCCGCCATCTGGAAGAACTCGCGGCCCAGGAGGTAGCCGTTGACCACCCAGAACAGCACCGGCGCCAGCGGGCCGACGAAGAACATCAGCACGAGCGCCACGAGGTTGACCGCCACGGTCACCGCGATGAGCGAAAGCGAATCGCGCAACGTGTCGAGCACCGGGATATGGCCCACCGGCGCGAGCCCGGGGTAATGGGCGTCTTCCACCGCCTCGGCCACGTCGTCGAGGAAGATGCCGGTAAAGGCAGCGGCCACCGGCACCATCAGCACCACCGAGAGCACCAGCATCAGCAGCACCGTGGCCCAGCTCGCCACGCTGTCGAGCCAGGCAACCTCGCCGATGAACGGGAGCGACACGGTGTCGCCGACGAACCAGCCGACGAGCCAGGCGAGCGCCACCGTGGCCAGGCCGAGAAGCAGGATGGTCAGCCCGACGCCCAGGAGCAGCACCCGGCGGAACCGCCGGTCGGTGAGCTGGCCGAGCGCCTTGGAGAAATCGCCGAACATCAGAAGCCTCCTAGTCAGAAACCCAGGTGGTGATCCGGTCGAGATCCGGGCGCGGCCGGTCGGGCGGCGGCGCGGTCTCGGTGCCGATATGAATGAAACCCGCGACGGATTCGCCGGAACCGATGCCCAGCGTCTCCGCCAGGAAAGCGGGATCGTGGCTCGCCCAGCCCGACAGCCAGTTCGCCCCCCAGCCCGAGGCAAGCGCGGCGTTGAGCAGCGCGAGGCAGACGGCGCCGGCGGAATAGACCTGTTCGATCTCGGGCACCTTGTCGGAGATCACCGGGGCCGAGACCACGACGACCGCAAGATGGGCATCGGCAAACTGGCGGTAGACCTTCTCGATCCGCTCCGCCGCCTCGCCCCGCGCTTCCCCGCGCGCCTGCGCCGCCGCCGCCAGCCGTTCGAGCGCCCCGCGCTCCAGCACGATGAACCGCCAGGGTTCGAGCTTGCCGTGATCGGGCGTGCGCGCCGCGGCCGTGAGGATCGGCATCAGCTCGTCCCGGTCCGGTACCGGCGTGGTCAGGGTCTTCGCCGGGCGCGAGCGGCGGGTGAGCAGGAAATCGAGCGCGGCTTGGTTCTTCTCGGGCATCCGGTGTCTCTCATGTGAAGTCGCATCACATGTCGGCCCGGGCGGCGGGGAGGTCAAGCCGCCGGGCGCAAGAAAGAAGCGCCGTCACCGGCAAGACCCGCCCGAGATGGCCCGACGCGCCGACGCTTGCGCCGGAACCCCGCACGGGACACAACCGGCGCATGAAAAAGGCCAGCCTCGCCCATCTCGCCACCCCCGGCGCCGAGTTCGCCGTGCGGGTCACGCCCAAGGCCGCGCGGAACGCCGTGGAGCCCGGCGACGCGGGCCTGCGCATCTATGTCACCGCAGCGCCCGAAGACGGCAAGGCCAACAAGGCGGTGACGAAACTGCTGGCGGATGCGCTGGGCGTGGCCAGATCGCGGCTCACGCTCGTCCGTGGCGCCACCGCGCGCGACAAGCTGTTCCGGCTCGACTGAGCTTCACCTTGTCAGGCTCGACTGAGCTTCATCTTGGCCGAAATACTCCCGGGGGTTTGGGGGTGGAACCCCCAACTTGCCCCGCGCCCATCCGGCTTCACTCGTCCTCGCGCCGAAGCTGGTAGGCCCCTTCCGGCAGGTCGAGCGCGGCGGCGAGATCGCGCAGCTGGCTCATCGACAGCGTGACCCGCATCAGCCGGTCGGTGGTCGGCTCGTGCTGCTCCAGCGTCACGCAATCGTCGAAGGCGTTGATCACCACATCCTCGCGGAAATGCGGCCCCTCCTCGTCGACGAGGGTGACGACGGTCGAATCGAAATCGTGCTCGATGGTAAACATGACGTGAGGCTACGCCGCCCCCGGCCGGAGGCAACCCGCGACCGCACCGGTTTTGATCTCGATCAAGGAAAATGCCCCGCCGCCCGCCAAATCTGGACGCCGGAGGACGGGGAATGAAGGACGACGCGCACCGCGCCTATCATCGCCACCTGCTCGGCCGGATGGCCGACGTGCTCGGGCTCGATCTCGAACTCGAGACCGATATCTCGCGCCTGTCGCGCGCCCAGCTCGAGCGCGCCGTCACCCGCTGCGCGGGCTGCCCCGATCCCGCGGGCTGCGAGCTCTGGCTCGAGGAACATGCCGCCGGTACCGACGAGGCGCCGCATCTGTGCCGCAACAAGTCCCTGCTCGAACATCTGCGCGAAAGCTACTGATTGCCCGACCGCCCGGCCCGCCCCATACTGGGACCGGGAGGAGAGATGCGAGGCTTCAACGGGTTTCTCGACCGCCGGACACGGCGGGTCTGCGCGACCGGGCGGGGTGCGTCCCCGCGCGCCTATCCATTGCCCGAGGGCCGCGCATGAACCCGGTGAAGCGCGAATGGCACCGCTTCGTCCATCGCTGCATCTGGTCCTGGGCCGGCTGGCGCTCGGCCTGGGCGAGCGAGCCGTCCCTGAAGTTCTGGACCACCGTGGTCGCGATCTCGTCGGTGCTGGCGCTGGTGCTGCCGCTGAACTTCGCCGAGCGCACGGTGATCCTGCCGCTCGGCGTGCTGGTGCTGGCAGCCGAGCTGATGAACACCGCGCTGGAACGCGCCGTCGACTACATCTCGATCGAACAGGACGACCGCGCGGGGCGGGCGAAGGACGCAGGCTCTGCCGCCGTCGCGCTCACCGCCATCGCCGGCGGCATTGCCTGGGCGGTGATCCTCTGGCGGCTGGTGGCGGGGTAGCGGCGGACCGGGGGCGCTGCGCAGACCCTACTTGATCCCCTGGCTTTGGGCAAAAACAACCCGGTCGCCCATCATCGAAACCGAGACCAGGGTGCTCGGCCCGAACCCAATGAGAAGTTTTGCAAAGAAATGCTCGAACAGAGGCGGTGTGTAGGTGAATTTCAGCACCCGCACGCCGAGATCGTCGCCGGGAATTCCCCCACCGCGGGCGTCGTCCAGCTCCCACGCCACGCCCTCGAAAAATGCGATCAATTCCGCCTCCGCGCAGAGTGTGCCCGGCAGGGCATGGACCAAATCCATGACGCCGAACCAGTCTTCTCTGGGCAGCGTTGTCCCTTGCGCCTCGGCCTGTTCGAACGCCGCCTGCGCGACCGCCCAGCGCTCGAACAGCTCCGAGCACAGGCGCGCCCGGTCTTCGCCCTCGGTCTCGGCAAATCCGGGGCCCGGCAGGCCAAACGCGATGACGAGACCGAGCGCCAAACCCGAACGCCGCACCCGCCAAGGCGCATGGGCGATACGAGTCATACCCGATCCTGCCATGTCCGCCTCCTGTCTCCACCACCCCGAGGCGCCGGGGCGGCCACGCTCGGCTTCATATGGTGCGGATCCCGTCCCGTTGCATCCCGGAACGCGGGTTTCGACGGTTTCCACGCTGCTCAGCGTCCGGTTGCCTAAGTAGCCGGATCCCCAAGGCGAGAAATCTCTGCAGACATTTCAGCATGATAGCCAAAGTCGGTCGGCAGCAAACCGTCAACCATCTGGTCCCCAAGCCTGTCCCGCCGGGTCAACCCCGTCAGGGCCGGATTTCCACTTCGGTTCCCATCGGCGTCGCCCGCCACAGTTCCTCGATCTCGGCATCCGCCAGCGCGATGCAGCCCTCGGTCCAGTCGTAGCCGAGCGTCGGCACATGATCATAGCCGTTGGGCTGGCCGTGGATGAAGATGTCGCCGCCCGGCGAATAGCCGCCCGCCCTTGCGCGGGCCACGTCGTCGGGTTGCGGATAGTCGATCCCGAGCGAGAGGTGGAAAGCGCTCTGGGCGTTGCGCCGGTCGATCCGGAACAGCCCCTCGGGCGTGCGCCCGTCACCCTGGCGCGCCTTGTCGCCCACCGGCGAAAACCCGAGCGCGACCCGGTAGCTCTTCAGTGCCGCCCCGTCGCGGTAGACCGTAAGCCGCCGCGCCTGCTTCTCGATCACGATCCGGTCGATCCGGCCTTCCAGCGGCGGCCGGTCGGGGATCACCACCGGCGGCACCCGGCCGCCCTGCCAGATCGCGAAAGCCGCCGCCGCGATGAGCGCGGTGAGGACGAGCTTCACCCCGACCGGCGCGCGCCGCCTCATTGCAGATCGGCGAAGGCGCCCTTGAGCCGCGCCACCGCCTCCTCCACCCGCGCCCGCTGGGTGCCGAGGTTGAACCTGAGCCCCTGCGCACCGCCAGTGCCGAACTGCGGCCCCGGGCTCGGCACGACCCGCGCCTTGCCGGTGACCCGCGCCCAGAGCTCCTCGTCCGTCATCCCGGTGCCGGAGAAATCGACCCAGGCCAGATATGTGCCTTCGAGCGCGTGCATCGACGCCCCCGGGATCGCCTCGATCCCCGCAGAGAACGCGGCGACATTGCCGGCGAGATAGGACACCAGCGCATCGACCCACGCTGCCCCCTCGGGCGAGAAGGCGGCACGCGACAGCACGACGCCGAACAGGTTGGGATAGAGATCGGCGCGGCTCACGGTATCGGCGAACTGGGCCCTGAGCCGCTCGTCGCCGATGATCACCGCCCCGAGCCTTGTGCCGGCGATCGAGAAGGTCTTGGACGCGGACGTCATGGTCACCAGCCGGGACGTCACCTCCGGTGCGGCCAGTGCGGTCGGCACATGGCGAAAGCCCGGCATCACCAGATCGTTGTGCACCTCGTCCGAGATCAGCACGAGATCGTGCCGGGCGCAGAAATCGGCGATGGCGCTGAGCTCGTCCGCCGTCCACACCCGCCCGCCCGGATTATGCGGCGACGACAGGATCAGCATCTTCTCGCGCCCCGTCATCAACCCGTCGTAGCGGGCGAAATCGAGCACGAACCGCCCCGCCTCCACCGCCAGCGGCAGCTCGGTCACCGTCCGGCCGTTCTTGTCGATCTTGATCGCGAATTCGTGGTAGACCGGCGTGAAGATCGCCACCGCGTCGCCCGGCGCCGTCCAGGTCTGGATCGCGAAAGCGATCGCGTTGCCGAGGCTTGCGGCCGGCGTGATCCAGGAGGGCTCGATCGCCCAGCCATGCCGCTCCCGGGCCCACCAGCAGACCGCGTCCCTGTACGTGTCGTGATGGGCGAAATAGCCCAGATCGCCGCCGTCGGCCACCGCCCGGACGGCATCGGCGAGGAAACCCGGGGCGCGGAAATCCATGTCCGCCACCCACATCGGCAGGAGATCGTCGCCGGCGAGCCCGAACCCGGACTCGAGCAGCGTCCATTTCGAAGACCGCGTCGCGACCCGGTCGAAAATCTCGTCGAAACTGTAGTCGGAACTCATCCTGTCTCCTCCATGGCGGACCCAAGCTAGCGTCTCGCCGGACCGGTGCAAGGGGACATTGCGGATCTGTGTCACCTGTCCTAAATGGTCGGCCATGAGCCTGAGACCCATCGTCATACACCCCGACCCGCGCCTGAAAAAGGTCTGCGACCCCGTCGCCGATCTGACCGACGAATTGTTGCGGCTGGCCGACGACATGCTCGAGACGATGTACGACGCCCCCGGCGTCGGCCTCGCCGCCCCGCAGGTGGGCGTGCTCACGCGGCTGATCGTCGCCGACGCGGTGAAAGACCCGAACGCCGAGCCGAAGCCGACGGTGATGTTCAACCCTGTCGTGGTGCGGGCCTCCGACGAGACCAACGTCTACGAGGAAGGCTGTTTGTCGATCCCCGATCAATATGCCGAGGTGACCCGGCCGGCCGAGGTGCGCGTGGCCTGGATCGACCGCGCCGGCAACCCGCAGGAGGCCGATTTCGCCGGACTCTGGGCCACCGTGCTGCAGCATGAGATCGACCATCTGAACGGCAAGCTGTTCATCGACTACCTGAGCCCGATGAAGCGCCAGATGATGACCCGCAAGAGCCAGAAATACAAACGCGAGCGGGCGCGGGCCTGAGACGGGCCGCCCGCGTCCCGGGGTCGAGGAGCGCAAGCCAGCGGATGAAACCCTCCCACCGCCCCTTCGTGATGTGGCCCGACAAGCGGCTGCGCACAACGGCCACCCCGGTGGACGCCATCACCGACGAGACCCGCGCGATCTGGGACGAGATGATCCGGGCGATGGAGGCGATGCCCGGCGTCGGCCTCGCCGCGGTGCAGCTCGGCATCATGCAGGCGCTCGCCGTGGTCGACGCCTCCGAGGCGCGCGGACAGGCTGTGCGCATGGCCAATCCCGAAGTGCTGCACGCCTCGGTGCAGCTCAGGGACCACGACGAGGCGAGCCCGAACCTGCCCGGCGTCTGGGCAACGATTTCGCGCCCGCGCGCGGTGACCGTGCGCTTCCTGAACGAGGCCGGCGCGACCGAAGAGCGCGATTTCGTCGGCCTCTGGGCGACGAGCGTGCAGCACCAGATCGACCATCTGAACGGCCGGATGTATTTCGACCGCCTGTCGAAGCTGAAGCGCGACCGGCTGCTCGCGAAGGCGAAGAAGGGGCGAAGATGAGACTGGTGTTCATGGGCTCGCCCGACTTCTCGGTTCCGGTGCTCGACGCGCTGGTGGACGCCGGCCACGAGATCGCCGCCGTCTATTGCCAGCCGCCCCGCCCGGCCGGACGCGGCAAGCAGGACCGCCCGACGCCGGTTCAGGCCCGGGCCGAACAGCTTGGGTTCGAGGTGCGTCACCCCAAGAGCCTGAAGACCCCCGAGGCTCAGGCGGAATTCGCGGGTTTCGCGGCCGAAATCGCGGTGGTGGTCGCCTATGGCCTGATCCTGCCGCAAGCGATCCTCGACGCGCCCGCGTGCGGCTGCCTCAACATCCATGCCTCGTTGCTGCCGCGCTGGCGCGGCGCGGCGCCGATCCACCGTGCGGTGATGGCAGGCGATGCAGAGACCGGCATCTGCATCATGCAGATGGAGGCGGGGCTCGATACCGGGCCGGTGCTCTTGCGCAAGACCCTCGAGATCGGGCCGGAAGAGACCACCGGCGCGCTCCACGACCGGCTCTCAGGCCTGGGGGCCGCGGCCATCGTCGAGGCGCTCGACCGGCTCGACGGGCTGGCGCCCGAGCCCCAACCCGAGGCGGGCGTCACCTATGCCGACAAGATCGACAAGGCCGAAGCCCGGATCGACTGGACCCGGCCGGCCGTCGAGATCGACCGGCTCATTCGCGGCCTCTCTCCCTTCCCCGGCGCCTGGTGCGAGATCGCCGGCGAGCGAGTGAAGCTCATAGGCAGCCGGCTGGCCGAGGCCGACGCGGCGCCGGGCACCATCCTGCCGCCCTTCACCGTGGCTTGCGGGGAAGGTGCGGTGGAGATCACGAGAGCGCAGCGGCCCGGCAAACGGCCGATGGAACAGCGCGAGTTCCTGCACGGCTTCGGCCTGCCCGGACGGGTCGACTGACGTCTGCGTCGGTGCGGGGGGCGCAGGCCACACAGGGAAGCTCCCCCGTCAATCCCGGGCAAACACCAGGATGAGGTTGTTCGCGGGCATCTCGATCCGGGCCGTGCGGGTGAGACCCGCAGGCGCGGCGGTCTCGTCCACCCATTCGACCGATTTGTAGCCGATCCCGGGCTCCGACGCCCGAAGCTGGGCGTCGAACCGCGCGTCCCCCTCCGAGCGGTAACCGCCCGCTTCCCTGAACGGGCCGTAGACGCAGAACTGCCCGCCGGGCACCAGCGCCCGGGCCGCGCCCGAGACGACGTTGACCGCGGCCGGTTCCGGGAGCAGGTGCAGGAGGTTCGACAGGAAAACCACCTCGACCGGCCCCGCCCGCCAGTCGGGCACCGACGCGTCGAGATGCGTCGCCCGCCGGATGTTGCCGAGCCCCTCGGCCGCCGCCCAGGCGTCGATCGAGGCGAGCCGCTCGGGCGCGATATCGGTCGGCTGCCAGTCGAGCCCAGGGTTGGCGCGCGCCAGCGCCACCGCGTGCTGGCCGGTGCCGGCCGCGATCTCGAGCACCCGGCCCGACGCCGGCAGATAGCCCGCCAGCGCCTCGGCGATCGGCCCGGCGTTGCGGGTCGCGGCCGGAGCCGAGAGCCGGCCGTCGTCGTGGTGCGGGTCGGCGTGACTATGCACCGGGGGCATGGCGGGTTTGTCCTGCATGGTGCGATGTTGCACCCCGGACGGCGATTGGGCAACATGATTGCGGACCGCCCGTCGCGACCGCCGCGACCCGGGCGCCGAAAGACGGAACTTCTGGCCGCGACGGCAGAAATGGGGGCAAGGATGACGCTGGAACTCGAAACCATACCCTGCCTCTCCGACAATTACGCCTTCCTCGTCCACGACCGCAAATCCGGCGCCACCGCCCTGTTCGACGCGCCCGAGACCTGGCCGATCCAGCGCGAGCTGGAAAAGCAGGGCTGGCAGCTCACCCATATCTTCATCACCCACCACCATGCCGACCATATCGACGCGGTCGCCGACCTCGTCGCCGCATACCACCCCGAGGTGATCGGCGCCGCCCGCGACGCCCACCGGCTGCCGCCGCTCGACACCGAGGTCGCCCCCGGCGACACCTACGATCTCTGGGGCCGCCAGCTCTGGGTGCTCGACGCCGCCGGCCACACCACCGGCCATATCGCCTATTACCTCCCCCGCCTCGGCGCCGCCTTCACCGGCGACTCGCTGATGGCGCTGGGCTGCGGCCGGCTGTTCGAGGGCACGCCCCAGATGATGTGGGACAGCCTCACCCGGCTCGCCGCCCTGCCCGACGACACGCTGATCTGCTCGGGTCACGAATACACCGCCGCCAACGGCCGCTTCGCCGCCACCGTCGAGCCCGGCAACCCGGCGCTGAAGGACCGCATCGCCCAGACCGCGAAGGCCCGCGCGATGGACACGCCCACCGTGCCCTCGGCCCTTGGCCTCGAAAAGGCGACCAACCCCTTCCTGCGCGCGGGCGACCCGGGCCTGAAGGCCGGGCTCGGCATGGCCGATGCCGCCGATGTCGAGGTCTTCGCCCATATCCGCGGAGCCAAGGACGGGTTCAAGGGATGAGCGGCGCCCGGCCCGGCCCCCGCTCCAACCCGGCCTCCGCCCCGGCCTCTGCCCGATGACCGGCTTCCTCCTCCTCGCCTTCATCTTCCTCGTGGCCGGCGTCGTCTCGGTGCCGCTCGCCTCGAAGCTCGGCCTCGGCTCGGTGCTGGGCTACCTGATCGCCGGTATCATCATCGGCCCGCTGCTCGCGCTCCTGCATGTCGACGTCGTTCAGATCCAGCATTTCGCCGAGTTCGGCGTGGTGATGATGCTGTTCCTCGTCGGCCTCGAGCTCGAGCCGAAGCGGCTCTGGGCGATGCGTCACAAGCTGATCGGTCTCGGCGGAATGCAGATCGGGCTCACCGCGCTGGCGGTCGCCGTGGTCGCCGTCCTCATGGGCGAGAAACCGACCGTCGCCCTCGCCGTTGGCCTCGTGCTCGCGCTGAGCTCGACCGCCATCGTGCTGCAGACGCTGCAGGAAAAGGGCCAGATGCGTTCGGACGGCGGCAGCTCGGCCTTCGCGGTGCTGCTGACCCAGGATATCGCGGTGATCCCGATGCTGGCGCTGATCCCGCTCATGGCGCTGCCGGAGCTCGCCGAGGCGGTGAGCCACGGCGCGGGCGAGGACGGCCACGACGCGGGGCTCAGCCTCGTCGCGGGCCTCAGCGGCTGGCAGACCACGCTCGTCACCCTCGGCGCCATCGGCCTCGTCGTCGTCGCCGGCAGCACCCTCACCGGCCCGATCTTCCGCTTCATCGGCCATGCCCGGCTGCGCGAGCTGTTCGTCGCGGGCGCCCTGATGATCGTGGTCGGCATCGCGGTGCTGATGTCGCTCGTCGGCCTCTCGGCCGCGCTCGGCACCTTCATCGCCGGCGTCGTGCTGGCCAATTCCGAATACCGCCACGAGCTCGAAAGCGATATCGAGCCGTTCAAGGGCCTGCTGCTCGGCCTGTTCTTCATCACCGTCGGCGCCGGGATCGACTTCACCCTCTTGGCCGAGAACGCCGCCGCCATCGTCGGGTTGACCCTCGGGCTGATGGCGCTGAAGGCGGGCGTGCTTCTGGTGCTGGCCCGCATCTTCGGCCTTCGCGGCCACGACAAATGGCTCTTCGCCCTCTCGCTGGCCCAGGCCGGCGAGTTCGGTTTCGTGCTGCTCTCGTTCACCGTCGGCGCGGCGGTGATCCCCGAGGCGCTGGCCGACCGGCTGATGCTGGTGGTCGCCCTGTCGATGCTGCTCACCCCTCTGCTGTTCATCCTGCTCGACCGGGTGATCGCCCCGCGCTTTGCCGGCGGCGACGCCCGCGAGGCCGACGAGATCGTCACCAAGGGCAGCGTCATCATTGCCGGCCACGGCCGCGTCGGCGGCATCGTCAACCGCATTCTGCGCGCGATGGGCACCGAGACCACGGTGATCGACTATTCCTCGTCGCAGCTCGACATGCTGCGCACCTTCGGCGTCCACGCCCATTACGGCGACGCCACCCGGCCCGACCTGCTGGTCGCCGCCGGGATCGAGGAGGCCAAGGTCTTCGTCATCGCCATCGACGGCAAGGAACAGATCACCGAGCTTGCCCGCTACGCGGTCAAGACCTGGCCGCATCTGCACGTCATCGCCCGCGCCGTCGACCGCACCCACGTCTACGATCTCTGGTCGGTCGGCTGCCGCGACATCGTGCGCGAGACCTACGACAGCTCGCTGCGCCTGGGCCGTTCGGCGATCGAGGCGCTGGGCCATGGCCGCGACGACGCGCAGAACTTCGTCGACGCCTTCAACGACTTCGACCGCAAGGCGATGGTCGAGGTGGCGAGCGTGTACGACATCAACATCCCCGGCCCCGAAAACCCCGAATACGTAGCAAAAGTGCGTGAGATTTCCGAGGCCTGGGGCGAACAACTGCGTGGCCATCTGGGACCCGCCAAGAGCGGCGAAAGCGAAAACTGAGCCCGCGCCGGCGAAAACACGCCCCGCCCAATCGCACGGCATCCCCGCAAATTATCGCCCGCTCGCACCGTCGTGAGAGGCATTTTCGCAAAAAAGCCTTGAAGACGCGCCGGGAAAACCGAACTTTAAACCTAACGGGGCAGGGTCAGGGGCGACCCTGCGCGAAAACCACGAGGAGGGAACAAGGTGCCATCCTTTTCCAACACGTTAGAACAGGCGATCCACGCCGCCTTGGCGCAGGCCAATGAACGCCGCCACGAGCTGGCCACGCTCGAGCACCTGCTGCTCGCGCTGATCGACGAGCCGGACGCGGCGCGGGTGATGAAGGCCTGCAGCGTGAACCTCGAAGAGCTGCGCGCCACGCTGGTAAAGTACATCGACGAGGATCTGACCACGCTCGAGACCAATATCGAGGGCTCGGAAGCGGTGCCCACGGCCGCCTTCCAGCGCGTCATCCAGCGCGCCGCGATCCACGTCCAGTCGTCCGGCCGCACCGAGGTGACCGGCGCCAACGTGCTCGTCGCGATCTTCGCCGAGCGCGAGTCGAATGCCGCCTACTTCCTCCAGGAACAGGACATGACCCGTTACGACGCGGTCAATTTCATCGCCCATGGCGTCGCCAAGGATCCGTCCTACGGCGAGACCCGTCCGGTTTCGGGCACGCCCGAATTCGAGGAACAGGCGAGCGAGGGCGGCGACGAGGGCGAACCCCAGGGCGACACCGCGCTCGGCAAATACTGCGTCGATCTCAACGCCAAGGCCGAGAAGGGCGGGATCGACCCGCTCATCGGCCGCGACGACGAGGTCGAGCGCTGCATCCAGGTGCTCTGCCGGCGGCGCAAGAACAACCCG